>CAIUKV010000228.1 GCA_903899845.1 uncultured Actinomycetes bacterium | reverse complement strand
CTCGGCTACGACGACGCCCGGATCGCCGCGCTGCGCGCCACCGGGACGGTCACCTAGCCCGACGGCTCGGCGTCGGCGGCGGCGTCCGTGACGTCGGCGCCGGTACCGGCGGGATTCGCCGCGTCGCCACCCGCGGCGCTCGACGCGGTACTCGACGCGCCGCTCGACGCGGCACTCGACGCGCCGTGCGACGCGGCGCTCGACGCGGCGCGCTCCCGCAATGCGGCGGCCCGCCGCTCGAGACCCTGGAAGAAGTCGGTGTCGGTGATCTCGGTGATCTCGCGGTCGACCTTGTCCCGGTCGATCACCACCTGCAGGCGGGCCACCTGGGCGCGCAATGCCCGCTCGCGGGCCACCACCTCGGCGGCCATGCGCCGGAACGCCCGGGCGAGCGTGCCGACCTCGTCGCGTCGGGCCGCGGCGGCGTCGAGGCGCTCCGGCTCGAACGCGTCGGCCTCGAGCGCCACCGCCGCGTCGGTGAGGTCCTGCACCGGCCGCACGATCCGGCGGCTCACCAGCACCCCGACGCCCACGCCGAGCACGAGGACCACGAGCCCGAGGAGGATCTGGTTGCGGGCCAGACGGTCGCCGAGCTCGTGCACCCGGGCCTCGGGCACCGCAGCGACCAGGACCCACTCGCCCGCCGCGGCCCGGGCGACCTCGAAGTCCCAGCGCCGCACCTCGCCGCCGAACCGCGCGTCGGCGGCCACGAGCTCCGTCCCCCGCGCCGGGGCCGCGGCGACGAGGGTCGCCGCGAGCCGGCGCCCGGCGCCGGTGCCGACGAGCGTCCCGGCGCCCCGACCGCGGGGCGCGGCGACGATCTCACCGTCGCGGTCGAGCACGAAGAAGAAGCCCTCCCGCAGGAACTCGACCCGGTCGAGCGACCGGCCGAGCCGGGCCTCGACCTTCGCCCGCCGCGCTGCGGCCTCGGCGGCGATGTCGTCGAGGTAGACGCCGGTGCCCACCACCCACCGCCAGGGCGCGTAGAGGGCGACGTAGCTGATCTTGGGTGCGGGCTCGGTCGCGCCCACCCGGGTTCCCACGTAGTCGACGTAGCCCGCCCCCGGCCCGAGCGCAACCGCCTGGAACTCGCGGAAGAACGCCTTCCCGTTGGGGTCGCGATAGTCGAGCATGTCGCCCCGGAACACCGGGTTGGGCTCCACGATCGACACCATCTCCGGCGTGAACGCGAAGAAGTAGTCGCCGTTGCCGTAGCGGTAGTCGAACAGCATCTGCCCACCGATCCGCTGGGCCTCGGCCTCGGTGAGCTCGCCCCGGACCACGCCGGCCTGGAGCTGCTCGAGCGCCTCGAGCTGCGCGTCGGTGAGATCCCGCAGCAGCGCCTTGCGGGCGGCCAGGGTGCGGGCCTCGTAGTCGGCGATGTCGCGGGTGGCCTGGTCCACGGCGAGGTTGACGGTGCGCAGCGCGTTCTCGGTCGCCTCCCCTGCGTTGGCGCGCTGCTCCCCCCGGACCTCGAGCCCGGCGTACACCGCGGTGGCCACCGCGCTGACCAGCAGCAGCACCACGATCAGCACGGCGAGGCGCGACGGGATCGAGGACCACCGCCGGGAGCGGCGCTCGCCGGGCCGGGCCGGTGCGGCCGGGCCGCTCACGCGCTGCCACCGGCCGGGCCGAGGCGGCGGCGCAGCTCGGCGGCCACCACGGCG
>CAIUKV010000227.1 GCA_903899845.1 uncultured Actinomycetes bacterium | reverse complement strand
GCCGTCGACCCGGTGCCGTGGGCGCGGGCCCAGATGGCCTTCACCCTGGCCACCCACATCATCCTCGTCCCGCTCGGGGTGTCGTGGGCGTTCATGACCCTGATCGCGAACTACCGCGGCATCCGTCACGGCGACGCCGACGCGCTCCGGCTCGCGCAGCGGTGGTCGAAGTACATGGCCGTCCTCTTCGCGGTCGGCGCGGTGACGGGCACGGTGCTGAGCTTCGAGTTCGGGCTGCTCTGGCCGAACTTCATGGACCGGTTCGGACCCGCCTTCGGCATCCCGTTCGCGTTCGAGGGTCTGTTCTTCTTCACCGAGGCGATCTTCATCGCCATCTACATCTACGGCTGGAAGCGGCTCAAGCCCTGGGCCCACTTCTGGAGCGGCGTCCCGATCGTGATCGCCGGGATCGGAGGCACCTTCTCGGTGGTCGCGGCGAACGCCTGGATGAACCACCCGAGCGGGTTCCGACTGGACCAGGCCGGCCGCGTGGTCGACGTCGACCCGATCGCGGTGATCTTCAACCGGGCGATGCCGCTCCAGTCGCTGCACATGCTGATCGCCGCCTACCTGGTGGGCGGCTTCGTCGTCGCGTCGGTGTACGCGACCGCGATGCTGCGGGGCAAGCGCGACCGCTACCACCGGATCGGCTTCCTGATCCCCTTCACCGTCGCCGCGGTCGCCGTGCCGATCCAGATGGTGGTCGGCGACCAGCTGGCCCGGTTCGTCTACCAGAACGAGCCCCGGAAGTTCGCGGCCATGGAGCTGGTCCCCGAGACCAGCCGCAACGTCCCCGAGACGCTGGGCGGCTGGCTGAACGAGGACGGTGAGGTGGTCGGCGGGATCGCCATCCCCGGCCTCGCGTCGTTCCTGTCCGACCCGGGCCAGGGGACGAGCACGAAGATCCGGGGCCTGGAGTCGTTCCCGGCCGACGAGCGCCCGACCAACCGCCAGGCCACGATCGTCCACTGGGCGTGGGACGTCATGATCGGGCTCGGGACCGCGCTGTTCCTGCTCTCGGCGTGGTTCGCCGTCGTCTGGTGGCGACGACGCGACCTCCCCCGCACGAAGTGGTTCCTGCGGGCCGCCGCCGTCGCCGGGGTGGCGTCGGTCGTGGCGATGGAGGCCGGGTGGGTCGTCACCGAGGTCGGCCGCCAACCCTGGATCGTGGTCGACTACATGCTGGTCGAGGACGCCGCGACCAGCAGCTCGGGCGTGTGGGTCACCTTCCTCGGCATCGCCGCGCTCTACACGGGCGTGGCGGTCACGACGGTGCTCGTGCTCCGGGCGATGCGCCGCCGCTTCGACGCCGCCGACGACCGGTCCGACCATTCCGACGGGGGTGGCCCCTACTCGCCCCGGATCCGGCCCGAGCCGGTCGGCACCGGCACCGGCACCGGCACCGGCACCGGCGAGGCCTAGATGGCCGAGTTCGTCGCCGCGATGCTCATGGTGGGCGTGACCGCGTACGCCGTCTTCGGCGGTGCCGACTTCGGGGCCGGCTTCTGGGACTTGGTCGCGGGCGGGGCCGAGCGGGGCGCCCGGCCCCGTTCGGTCGTCGACCACGCGATCGGCCCGGTGTGGGAGGCCAACCACGTCTGGCTCATCTTCGTGCTCGTCGTCCTGTGGACCTCGTTCTCGGAGGCGTTCGGCTCGATCATGCTCACGCTGTTCGTCCCGCTCGCGCTCGCTGCGTTCGGGATCGTGCTGCGCGGGGCGAGCTTCGCGTTCCGCAAGGAGGTCGTGCGCCTCTCGATCCGACGCGACTTCGGCGTGGTGTTCGCGGTCTCGTCCGTGATCGTGCCGTACTGCTTCGGCGCGGTGGCGGGCGGCATCGCGTCGGGGCGGGTCCCACCGGGCGGCACGGCGGGCGACCCGTGGGCAAGTTGGATCAACCCGACCTCGATCCTGGGTGGCGTGCTCGCGGTCGCGACCTGCGCCTTCCTCGCCGCCGTCTACATGACCTACGACGCGCACCGCTTCGCCGGGCCCGACATGGAGCAGTACTTCCGCCGGCGCGCCCAGGTGATGGCCGTGGTCGTGGGGGTGATCGCGGTCGTCGGGATCTTCGTGCTCCGCGCCGACGCCGAGTACCTCTACGACCGCCTCACCGGCCCGGCCCTCCCCCTCGTGGTGGCCTCGGGGCTCGCCGGTCTCGCCACGCTCCTGCTGTGCACCCGCCGCCTCCACCGCGGCGCACGGGCGCTGGCCGTGGGCGCGGTCGCCGCAGTGATCTGGGCCTGGGGCGTCGCCCAGTGGCCCTACGTCCTCCCCACCCGCCTCACCGTCGCCGCCGCGGCCGCCCCCACCGCCACCCTGGTCGCCGTGTCGGTCGCGTTCGGGCTCGCCGTGGTCATCTGCCTCCCGTCGCTCGCGCTGCTCTACGTGCTCGACCAGCGCTCGCTGCTCGACGCCGACACCGCCG
Organism: uncultured Actinomycetes bacterium; assembly: GCA_903899845.1. GTDB lineage: Bacteria > Actinomycetota > Acidimicrobiia > IMCC26256 > PALSA-555 > CAIUKV01. The sequence continues at coordinate 1,395 of CAIUKV010000227.1, read as the reverse complement.
TCGACGGCGTCCCCGACCGACCCTGAGGACGGGCGGCCCGCCCACGGGTCGGTCGGGAACCGGGCCGGGGTCGGCGCCGTTGTCGTCGCGTGATCACCGCCTCCCGCCGTCAGCGGCGCCTCCGCCGGCGTCGTCGCTGCGCCGGCATCGGCCTCACCGCCCTCGCCGTCGTGCTCGCGGCCGCCGTCCTGGGCGGCGGACCCGGCGTCGTGGTCCCGGCCGGAGCCGCCGACCCCGACCACTACCGCGCCTCGGCGGAGGAGTCCCTCGCCGACGTGCAGTCGTACTGGGCCGCGGCACTCCCCACCACCTACCGCACCCGCTACGCGCCGATCCCCACCAGCCGGGTGTTCGCGTACTCCTCCACCGCGCCGCCGCCCGCGTGCGGCGGACGCGGCACCACCCCGTACCGCGAGGTCGCGGGCAACGCGTTCTACTGCGAGCCCGGCGACTTCATCGCCTACGACGTGGAGCAGCTCATCCCGACGCTGCGCAAGAAGTACGGCGATGTCGCCGTCGGGCTCGTGCTCGCCCACGAGATGGGCCACGCCGTGCAGGCCCGGGTCGGCGCACCCGACGGCGCGTTCGTGTACCTCGAGCTCCAGGCGGACTGCTTCGCCGGGGCCTGGGCCGGGCGGGTGGCGTCCGGACGCGACACCGACCTGCGCCTCTCCACCGACGACCTCGACCGGGCCCTGGCCGGGTTCCTCGACCTGCGGGATCCGTCGGGGACCGAGGGGGGCGAGGACGGCGCCCACGGCAACGCCTTCGACCGGGCCAGCGCGTTCCAGGACGGCTTCCTCGGTGGTGCGCGTGCGTGTCGCGCCTACGAGACCGACCCGCCCGACGTCACCCAGGCCGGGTTCCGGTCGGCGGCCGACCGGGCGGTCAACGGCGACCCGCCGCTCGCCGAGAGCCTGCCCCTGCTGCGCGCGAACCTCGACGCCTACTGGTCCGGCGCACTGCGACGCTACGACGGCGCCCCCACGCTCGTCCCCGTGCGGGGATCGGCGGTGGCGTGCGCCGGGGAGTCGGACCGCGGCGTGCTCTCGGACCGGGTGGTCTACTGCAGTGCCGACGACACCGTCGTCTACGCCACCGCCACGCTGCAGCGGGCGAGCGACGAGATCGGCGACATGGGCGCGGGCGTGTTCCTCGCCGCGGCGTGGGCGTCGGCGGTGCAGGACGACCTCGGGCTCGAGCTCGGCTCGGCCGCGGCCCGGGCCCACTCGGACTGCCTGACCGGCGCCTGGGCCGGGGCGGTCCACCGCGGGACCGCGACCACGACGCGCAGTGCAGCCCTGGCCTTCTCGCCCGGGGACCTCGACGAGGTGGTGGCGGCGTTCGTCGCGATGGACGGGGCCGAGGCGTCGGTCGATCGCGGCACCGTCTTCG
>CAIUKV010000226.1 GCA_903899845.1 uncultured Actinomycetes bacterium | reverse complement strand
GTCCCCGGGGTCCCGGGCGGGCCTGTATTCAGTGGAGCGCCGGATGTCCGGTCAGGGCGCTTCCGGGCCCCGACAAACGGGAAAACCACTCGAAACGCGCGAGTTGCTCGGAGCGGCGCGTCGTGCGGAAGCGACGCGCCGGGAGGAGTCGACCCCGGCCTGTCCCCCCGACCGGTCAACCATCCCGTCCCTCCGCCCGGTCCCCGGCCCGGTCCCCGGCCCATCCTTCCCGCCGCAGGAGCAGGCGTTTGCGGTCCGCGCCGTAGGCGTAGGCGCCCACCCCGCCCCCGGCCGGTACGACCCGGTGGCACGGGACCACGATGGCCACCGGGTTCGCCCCACAGGCCGATCCCACCGCCCGGGCCGCCCGGGGGGCGCCGACCGCCCGGGCCACGGCGCCGTAGGTCCGGACCTCGCCGCGGGGGATCGCCCGGAGCGCCGCCCAGACCCGGACCTGGAACGGGGTGCCGACAAGGTCGAGGGAGAGTTCGAGGGGGAGTGCGTGGGGAAGGTCGACGGCCACCGGCTGCCCCGCCCCGGCGGCCCGGACGATCTCGAGCGCTGCGGTGAGGCCGTCGTCGTCCCGCACCGGGGTCAGACCGGGCCGGGCCCGGGCCGCCCATGCCCGGAAGCGAGCCTCGAGCACGGCGTCGTCGTCGTCCAGGCGCACGGCGGCGAGCCCCCCGGGGGTGGCCGCCACCAGGATCCACCCGAGATCGGAGTCGGCCGAGGTCCACCGCAGCTGCACGACCCCGTTCTATCCCGCCGCCGCCGACCCCGGCCTCCACCGGCGCGGCCGGCTCCGCTCGTCCCGACCCCCGTCGCGGTCGGTACCGGGCGCAGGCCACCGCCGCTCGCGGCCTGCGCGTGCCCCAGTACGGTCGCGTACACTCCACGCCTCACGGAGGGCTGACCGAGTGGCCGATGGTGCTCGCCTGCTAAGCGAGTAGGGGGAGTTGATCCTCCTCGAGGGTTCAAATCCCTCGCCCTCCGCCAACCGCACCACGGTCGGGACCGCCCGGCCCGCACGATGGGGGACCCCGCTGAGCGACGCCGCACCGGACCACCCCGATCCGGCAGCCTTCGCCGGGCACGGCTCCGCCACCTTGGGCGAGTCGGGGGCCCGGCGCATGGCCCCCCGCATCCGCCCCGTGTGGCCCGGTGCGATCGTGGCCGGGCCGGCGATCCCGGTCCGCTGCACGCCGGGCGACAACCTGGGCATCCACGTGGCGGTCACCCGGGCCGGGGTGGGCTCGGTGCTGGTCGTCACCGTCGGTGCGGAGCGGGAGTTCGGATACTGGGGTGAGGTCCTGACCACCGCGGCCGAGGTCGCCGGGATCGCCGGTCTCGTGATCGACGGGTGCGTGCGCGACGTCGACGCCCTCGCCACCCACGGCTTCCCCGTCTTCTCGACCGGCATCGCCCTCACCGGGGCGAGCAAGAACCGGCCCGGCTCGGTCGGCGCGCCGGTCGAGGTGGGCGGGGTCGAGGTTGCGTCGGGCGACTGGGTCGTCGGTGACGTCGACGGGGTGGTCGTGGTCCCGGGCGCCGCGCTCACCGACGTGCTCGCGGCCGCAGCGGCGCGCACCGCCACCGAGGTGCGCCTGTTCGCCGAGCTGCGCGCGGGCCGGACCACGGTCGAGCTGCTGGGTCTCGACCCGTCCGCCGTCGCGGTGGAGCAACCGACGGCCTGATCGACCGGGTCGGCCTGGTCGCCCTGTCCGCCCTGGTCCAACTGATCAAACTGATCAATCCGATCGACCGGTTCGGTGCGCGGTCGCCGCCGAGTCCGCTTCGACCTCCGAGCCCGATCGGCGCCGCTCACGGCGCGGGCCCCGCCCGGCTCCGGACCGTCCCGGTCGTCCGATCGCATGCGTCGTGCCACCGCTCGAGCCGGATGCCGTCGGGCAGCGCCGGGTTG
>CAIUKV010000225.1 GCA_903899845.1 uncultured Actinomycetes bacterium | reverse complement strand
GTACATGACCTGCTCGTGGCGCAGCTTGCCCTCGGGGGTCTCGCGCCGCCGGGCCCACTCGTCGGCCCCGCTCAGGATGTCCTTCAGGTCGTGGCCGGCGGAGAAGTGCTTCCCCTCGGCACCGAGGACCACCACCCGCACGGCGTCGTCGGCCTCGGCGAGGTCGAGCGCGGCGTCGATCTCGTCGATCATCCGTGAGCTCTGGGCGTTGGCCGCGTCGGGCCGGTCGAGGGTCACGGAGGCGACGGGACCGTCGACCGTGTAGCGGATCGTCTCGAAGGGCGCAGGCATCCCGGCATCATGCCAGGAATCCCCCGGGACCTGACGACCGTGTCAGGACGCCGGTGGGCGGCCCGGGCTACTTCGGGTCGCGGGGGAGGCCGAGCACGCGCTCCGAGAGGATGTTGCGCTGGATCTCGTTGGTGCCGGCCCAGATCGACGACGCCTGGTAGTAGAGCCACGAGCGCTGCCAGGTGCCGCCGCCGGGGTTCTCGGTCGCCCCGAACCACAGCGGCGCGGTCTCGGCGAGCACCGCCATCACGGTCTCGTGGAGCCGCTTGCTCATCTCGCTCCAGTAGAGCTTGAGCGCGCTGCCCTCGGGCCCCGGGGGCTGGCCCTTGGCCACGCGCGAGAGCGTCCGCCAGTTGTGGAGCTGGAACAGCCGGACCTCGGCCGCGGCCTGCCCGAGCCGGGGGGCGAGGCGGGGGTCGTCGAAGGCGCCCGCCTCCTCGGCCAGCCGGAGCAGCTCCTCGAGCAGCTGGATGTGGATCACCAGCTGGCGCGGGTTCACGCCCCGCTCGTGGGTCAGGGTCGAGTTGGCGACCCGCCACCCCTCGTGCTCGGGGCCGATGAGCTGCTCGTCGGGGACGAACACCTCGCTGAAGAACACCTCGTTGAACTCGGCCTCGTCGGTGATCTGGCGCAGGGGCCGGACCTCCACGCCCGGAGCCCGCATGTCGATCGCGAACGCCGAGATCCCCTGCTGCTTGGCGACGTCGGGGTTGGTGCGGGCCAGGCACAGGCCCCAGTCGGCGAACTGCGCGTAGCTGGTCCAGACCTTCTGGCCGTCGAGGATCCAGCCGCCCTCGGTGCGCTGCGCCTTGGTCGCCACCGCCGCGAGGTCACTGCCCGCGCCGGGCTCGCTGAACAGCTGGCACCAGATCTGGCGGGCGGGGAGGATCTCGGTGAGCCAGCGCTCCTTCTGCGCGTCGGTGCCGTGACCCAGGAGGGTGGGGCCGACGAGGTTGATGCCGATCCGACCGACGAGCTCCGGGGCACGCGCCCGGGCCAGCTCCTCGATCACGATGAAGTGCTCGACCGCGCCGGCGCCGCGCCCGCCGTACGCCTCGGGCCAGCCCACGCCGACCCAGCGCCCCTCGGCCAGCTTGGCCTGCCATTCCCGCCCGAACGCGACCTCCTCGGCGAGGTCGTCGAACCGGGGGGGCAGGCCCTTGCCGTACTCCCACGGCAGGTTGGCTCGGAGCCACTCGCGCACCTCGGCGCGGAACGCGGCTTCCTCGGGAGTGGGGGTCAGATCCATGGTGGGAGTCTGGCGCGCGAAGCGGCGCGAGTGCCGACCGGGCGGTCAGCCCCGCTGCGCGACCGGGACGTAGTCGCGCCGGGTGGGGCCGGTGTAGATCTGGCGGGGCCGGCCGATCTTGGTCCGCGGGTCCTCGGTCATCTCCTTCCAGTGGGCGATCCAGCCCGGGAGACGGCCCATCGCGAACAGCACGGTGAACATGTTCGTGGGGAAGCCCATGGCCCGGTAGATCAAGCCGGAGTAGAAGTCGACGTTCGGATAGAGGCGCCGCTCGACGAAGAACTCGTCGTTGAGGGCGACCTCCTCGAGGCGCAGGGCCAGGTCCATCAACTCGTCGGCCGAGTCGAGCTCGGCGAGGACCTGGTCGGCGAGGCCCTTGATGATCCGGGCCCGCGGGTCGTAGTTCTTGTAGACGCGATGGCCGAACCCCGAGAGCCGGAACGGGTTGTCGGGATCCTTGGCCATGCGCACGAACTTGTCGACGTCGCCGCCGTCGGCGCGGATCTCCTCGAGCATCTCGATGACCGCCTGGTTGGCGCCGCCGTGCAGCGGTCCCCACAGGGCGTTGATCCCGGCCGCGACCGACGCGTAGAGGTTGGCCTCCGACGACCCGGCCAGGCGCACCGTGGAGGTGGAGCAGTTCTGCTCGTGGTCGGCGTGGAGGATCAGCAGGACCTTCATGGCGTGCACGACGGTCGGGCTGACGGTGTACGACTCCGAGGGCACCGCGAACATCATCGTGAGGAAGTTCTCGATGAG
>CAIUKV010000224.1 GCA_903899845.1 uncultured Actinomycetes bacterium | reverse complement strand
CGACGTCGGCCCCCGGCGCGCCCGCCGCGTCCCGCCCGGCGCAGGCCGCCCGCCCGGCACCGGCGTCCCGCCCGGGCAAGGCGCCGGTGCGCCCCGAGCGCCGGTTCCGCCAGACGATCCAGAAGGTGGACCTCTGGTCGGTCACCAAGATGGCGCTGTGCTTCTACGCCAGCGCCATGGGCGTGCTCGTGGTGTCGCTGATGGCCCTGTGGGTGGTGGCCGACTCGGCCGGCATCATCGACAGCGTCGAGAACTTCGTCGGCGATCTGCTGTCCGCCGACAACTTCCAGTTCGTCTCGGGTCAGGTGCTCCGGGGCGCGGCACTCATCGGGGTCGTGTTCGTCGCCCTCAGCGTCGCCTTTTCGATCATCGGGGCGTCCTTCTACAACATCTTCGCCGAGCTCTTCGGGGGGATCGAGGTCGTCATCCGGGAGGAGGAGGAGACCCTGCCCAAGCGGTAGGATCTCGTGCCTTCGGGCCCCGGGGCTATAGCTCAGTCGGTTAGAGCGCATCCCTGATAAGGATGAGGTCGCTGGTTCGATTCCAGCTAGCCCCACTCCGCCCACCGGGAACGGTCTGCGTAACCTGGGGGCGTGAAGAACCTCCGCCGCGGCCTCCTCGTCGCCGGGATGGCCCTGCTGGCCGGGGTGGTGGTGCGGGCCAAGGGCCGCCCGGCATCGGTTCCCGCCTCCGGTGGTTGGCGTCCGCTCGAGGGGCCGGACCTGCGGTGAGCGCGGTGCTCCTCGTGGGCACGGGGCAGGTGGGGGTGCGGGCCGCTCGGCAGCTCGTCGACACGCCCGGCCTCGAGCGACTCTGGGTCGCGTCGCGCGCGGCGGACCGCGCCGCGGCGACCGTCGGCGCGCTCGGCGACCGGGCCGTGGTGCTGTCGGGGACCCGCGGCGGGGTGCCCCCCCTCCCCGAGGGAGTCGCCGCCGTGGCGGTCGCCGCCCCGGCTCCCGAGGCGTACCGCTGGGTGCGCGCCGCGCTCGAGGCGTCCGTGCCCGTGGCCACGGTGGTCGATCACGGGTTCGGGCACCTCGGCGACGGCGCCCACGACCGGAGCACCGCGCTGGTCACCGGCTGTGGCCTGGGCCCCGGTCTCACCGACGTGCTCGCCCGCCACGCCGCGGCCGCCCTCGACGAGGTGGACGCCGTGCACGTCGCCCGGGTCGGGGCCGCCGGCCCGGCGTGCGTGGAGGCGACGCGCGACGCGCGCAAGGAGCCGACCGGTGAGTGGCGCGACGGTGGGTGGCGGGCGGCCCCGGCCGGCGGTCCGGAGCTGTTGTGGTTCCCCGAGCCGATCGAGGCTCGTGAGTGCCGCCTGGTGCACGACGGGGTCGAGGCCGCCGCCGCGGCGGTCCCGACCGCCCGCCTCGTGACCTCCCGGCTGGGGATTCCGCCCACCACCGGGCGGCTCCGGCGCGGGTTCGGGCGCGACCCCAAGGATCGCGGCTGGGGCGCGGCGCGGGTCGAGGTGACCGGGCGTCGGGCCGGGGTGACCCGGTCCGTCGTGTACGGCGTGGTCGACCGCACCGCAGTGGTGAGCGGGGCGGTGCTGGCCGTCGCCGCGCTCGGGCTCGCCGGCGACGCGACCGTGGGTCTGGCGGCGCCGGCCGGTCGTCAGGCGCTCGGGGCGGTGACCGACCCGGTGCCCTTCCTCACCGAGCTCGCCCGGCGGGGG
>CAIUKV010000223.1 GCA_903899845.1 uncultured Actinomycetes bacterium | reverse complement strand
TCGCGACGGTGTTCGGCGCGCTCGGCCGGACCGGGGGCCGCAGCGGCGCGCTCGACGACCTGTGCGCCCACGCCCTCGGGACCGCGCCCCGGCCCGACCTCGCGGTGGTGCTGTCGACCTTCGGGGGCTGGGCGCCGCCCGGGACCGTCGCCGCCGGGAGGGTGCGGGTCGACGGCCTGGGCACCGCCCGGGCGGCCACCGCGACGGATCTCCTCGTCGCCACCGCCGCCGGGACCGTGGTCGTGCCCGTGCGCGCGGGCGCGGGCGCACGCGCGGTGACGCCGATCGGGGGCGTCGACCCGGCCGGCGGGCTCCAGGCCGTGCGCGCCGAGTGGCCCGCGGTCGCCCCGGGCCTCGCCCCGACCGCGGAAGCCGGGCGGGCCTGGGTCGCCGCGGTGGCCCTCGGGCAGCGGGCCATCGGTCACGAGATCGCCGGAGCGGCCCGGACCGTGATCGAGCAGGCTCGCGTCCACGCCCGCACCCGCATCCAGTTCGGCCGCCCGATCGCGGCGTTCCAGGCCGTGCGCCACCACCTCGCCGACGCGTTCGTGGCGGTCGAGGGCCTCGAGGCCGCGCTCGACGCGGCCGCGGTCGCGGGCACCCCGGCCACCGCGGCGCTGGCCAAGGCCACGGCGGGCCGGGCCGCCCGCACGGTGGTGGACCACTGCCGGCAGGTGCTGGGTGGCATCGGGTTCACGACCGACCACCCCTTCCACCGGCACTGGGCCCGCCTGCTCGTGCTGGAGGGGCTCCTCGGAACGCCCGAGGCGCTGCTGACCGATCTCGGACGGGGCTGGATCGCCGCGGGCGGTGTGCCGACCCTGGTCGACCTCTGAGAGAGTGCCGGCGGCCCGAGCCCGCGGGCCGGAGGGAGCGACGATGTCCAGCGAGCCGACGAGCGAGCCGACGAGCGAGCCGACGAACGAGCCGACGAACGACGACGACGTGCGGGTCGCCCGCCACGACGCGGTGGCCACGGTGACCCTGCACCGACCCGAGCGGCTCAACGCGCTGTCGCGCCCGATGGTCGACCGCCTGCGTGGCGCGCTCGAGGCACTGGCCGCCGACCCGACCGTGCGCGTGGTGGTGCTGACCGGCGCGGGGCGCGGGTTCTGCGCGGGTGGCGACGTGGGCGCGCTCGCCGGCGACGGCGCGCCGAGCGGCGGTGGTGGCGCCGCCGCGGCCGACGGCCTCGCGGCCACGGTGCGGTCGTGCACCCGGATCGTCGAGATCCTGCGGGCCATGCCCCAGCCGGTGATCGCCGCGGTCAACGGTCCGGCGGCCGGGGCGGGGATGGCGCTCGCCTGCGCCGCCGACCTGCGGCTCGCGTCGACCACGGCGATCTTCACCACCGCGTTCGTGGGCGTGGGCCAGACCGGCGACTACGGCCTGGCCTGGACCCTGCCCCGCCTGGTGGGCGCGGGCCGGGCCCGGGAGCTGTTCCTCACCGCCCGGCGGGTCGACGCCGCCGAGGCCGCGGCCCTCGGCCTCGTGGAGGAGGTCTGCGCCCCCGAGCGGCTCGCCGACCGGGCCGCCGCGCTCGCCGCCGATCTCGCGGCCCGGGCGCCCCTGACCGTGGCCGGGATCAAGGCCAGCCTCGACGACGCCGAGCGCAGCGACCTCGGGACCTTCCTCGACCGGGAGGCCGAGCGCTACGAGGCCAACGCCCGCACCGCCGACGCCACCGAGGCGGCCCGGGCCTACGTGGAGAAGCGGCCGCCGGTGTTCCGGGGCCGGTAGGCGGGTCGGGGTCCGGGACGTCCCGGCCCGGACCCGGGCCCGGAATGGACGCTCGGCCGGGACCCCGGGGAGAATG
>CAIUKV010000222.1 GCA_903899845.1 uncultured Actinomycetes bacterium | reverse complement strand
GGGCCTGCCACACCTGACCCGGACGCGCGGAGCGCTGCGACCCGGACGCGCCCCGCCTCCCCGGCCCACGGGGCATGATGGTCCGCGTGGCAGCGACCCGGCCCGGACGGCTGGACCGCCGTTCGTCGCGTCGGGCACGGGCGCGTCGACGGCGTCGACTCCTCGTCGGTGGCGGCCTGGTCGCGCTGGCCGTGGTCGCCGCGGGCATCGGGGTGGTCGTGGCCCGGGGTCCCGACACCCCCACGGTGGCCGCCGACGGGACCGGTCGCCCGACCCGCCCGGGACCCTCGGCCACGTCCCCGCCGAGCACGGTCCCACCGACCACCACGACGACGCTCCCGCCCGGGCCGCCCTACGCCCTCGGCGTGACCCGCCTGACCGTCGAGGACCTCTCCCGGGGGACGATGGCCCGGGGACCGACGCCGGCGCTGCGCACCCGCACCATCCCGCTCACGATCTACTACCCCGTCGCGGGTCGGGCCGATGCGCCGGTCGCGGAGAACGCCCCGGCGGCCCCGGGCCCGTTCCCGCTGATGATCTTCGCCCACGGCTACTCGATCACCGCCGCCGACTACGAGCCGCTGATCCGCGATCTCGCCGCCGGGGGGTGGGTGGTCGCCGCCCCCGACTTCCCGATCGCCAGCCTCGTGTTCCCGGGACCGGCCAGCCAGGCCGACCTCCCCAACCAGCCCGGGGACGTCAGCTTCGTGATCGACACGCTGACGAACCCGGCGACCGTGCCGCCCCTGCTCCAGGGCCGCATCGCCCCGGTGAAGGTGGCGATCGCGGGACACTCCGACGGCGGGGTCACCGCCGCCGCGGTCACCGGCAACTCGTGCTGCATCGACCCCCGCATCGGGGCGGCGGCCTCGTACGCCGGCGACCAGGGCGGGAGCCTGTTCCGGAACGGCCAGTGGTTCCAGCCCAGCGCTCCGCCGCAGCTGTTCATCCACGGCACCGCCGATCGCGACGTTCCCTACAGCTACAGCGAGAAGCTCTACGCCGACACCGTGGTGACCAAGATGCTGGTGTCGATCCCGGGCGGCGTCCACTGGGACCCGTTCGTCAGCGGGCCCGAGCGCGCCGCGGTGGTGAAGCTGACCCACGATTTCTTCCGGGCGTACATCCTCGGCGACCAGGCTGCGGCCGCCCGCCTCACCACCGACGCGAACGAGGGCGGCCTCCGGCTCGAGCGGTCGCAGTAGGGGCGCAATAGAGGCGCAGTAGGGGCGCTCAGTCCCGGTCGGAGCGGATCACGTCGCTGATCTCCCCACTCTCGACGTCGTAGACGAACCCGGCGACCACCCGCACCGGATCGAGGAAGGGCGCGCCGAGGATCCGGTCGAGGTCGTCGCGGAGGGCCACGGCGTGATCCATGATCGGCAGGAAGCCGAGGTCGGCGCCCGTGATCTCCTGCAGCTCCGCGTCGCTGCGCCCGGCGATGCCGCACTTGGTGTGCTGCATCACGACCACGGTGTCGACACCGAGGACATGGGTGCCGAGCGCCAGGCTGCGCAGGACGTCGTCGGTCACCCGACCCCCGGCGTTGCGTAGGACGAGGGCCTCCCCGAGATGCAGCCCCAGGGCCGCGAACACGTCGATGCGGGCGTCCATGCAGGTGACGATCGCGAGCTGGCGGTTCGGCCGCGGATCCGCGACTCCCGCCCGGGCGGCGGCGTACCCCTCGTTGGCCGCGATGAGGCGGCGGATCTCGGGCATCGGGACCCGGTCAGGCCAGGTAGAAGCTCATGCTGGTCGCGCCGTCGGGCACCCGGTCGAGCGGCGTGTGGATCTCGTCGAGCGTCGGGCCGACGCCCTGGGCCAGCGGCGCCAGCGCGTCGAGGTCGAAGCCGTAGACCTCGGCCGCGTTGGTGGTCAGCATCTTGACCAGCTCGTCGTCGGGCACGTCGTGGAAGGACCGGCGCAGGTGCTCCCGGGTGTGGGGCCACACGCCCTCGTGGTGCGGGTAGTCGGAGCCCCACATGATCTTGTCGACGCCGATCTCGTGGCGCTTGGCCACCTCGGACGGGGACGGGAAGCTCGAGCCGACCCAGCAGTTGCGGGCCCAGTACTCGCTCGGCTTCATGGGCAGCACCACTTCCTCGGCGAAGGGGACCTCGCCGGTGCGGCCCGACTGCATGCGCCGGTGGAGGCCGTCGAGGCTCTGGAGCACCTCGGGGATCCAGCCCGTGCCCTGCTCGGTGACCACGAACTTCAGCCGGGGGAAGCGCTCGAACACGCCGCCGAGGATCATGTGCCACAGCGTGCGGTGCGCGAACCACGACGTCTCGTAGGCGAACATCACCCAGCCGATGGGCTCCTTGCCGTACTGCGGCTGGGCGCTTCCGGTGTGGTGGTGGATGATGACGTCGTTGTCCTGGCAGGCCGCCCACAGCGGGTCGTAGACCCGCGAGTAGAGGTTCGGCAGGCCGGCGTCGGGCGGGACGCCGGGCAGGAGGATCCCGCCCCGCAGGCCCTGCTGCGCGGTCCACTCGACCTCGGCCACGGCCCGGTCGACGTCGTTGAGGAAGATCTGGGCCACGCCGGCGCGGCGGGCGGGCGCCGCGGCGCAGAAGTCGGCGAGCCAGCGGTTGTGGGCCTGGAGGCCGGCCCAGCGACGGTCGAGGTTGTCGGGCCGGGGCGGCGGGGCGATCAGCGACCCGGTCGGGAAGAACGGCGGCACCGTGTTGGGGAAGAGCACCTCGGCGACCACGCCGTCGGCGTCCATCTCGGCGATGCGGAAGTCGCTGTCCCAGTTGCGCTCCTTGCCGGTGGACTGCAGGTCCCGGAAGGGGTTGGAGTACTTCTGGCGCCAGGCGTCGAACTCGTCGCGCCACTGCGGGTCGAGGTGGTCGCGGTACTCCATCACCGACGCGCCGCCGTGGCAGTCGGAGGAGATCACGATCTGGTTCGCGGTGGGCGCGGTGGGCTGGGTGACGGTCACTGGGGCTCCCTTCGTCGGCCCCCACGTTAGGCGGGGCCGCGGTCGGACCTGGATGCGGAGGGAGTGGGATGCGGAGGGAGTGGGATTCGAACCCACGGGGACTCGCGTCCCAACGGTTTTCAAGACCGTCCCGTTCGTCCGCTCCGGCATCCCTCCCGGGCCGTCACCCTAGGCGCAGCGGGGGCTCCGCTGCGGCGGGACCGACCCCGGGCTCACCGGGCGAGGAAGCGCCACCAGGTCCCGCCGTCGGCGACGGTCGTCCCGCCGGCGTTACGGGCCCGGACCTGCCACGAGAAGTTCCGGCCGGGCGTCACCGGGAACGTCGCCCGGGTGGCCGACCCCACCGAGACCCAGCTCGTGTCACAGGTGCTGTTCCCGTCCCGGTCGAGACAGACCTCGTACACGGTGACCCCGGTCGACGCCGCCCACTGGAGCGTGACGGTGGACGTCGACCGTGCCGCCGGGGTGGCACCCACCGTCGCCCGGTTCGCTGGCGAGGACTTCCGGAAGGCGCCGGGACGCGTGGTCGGCGGGGTCGTGGTCGGCGGGGTCGTGGTCGGCGGGGCGAAGCGGCGGAGCGGGGGCTGGGCCCCCTCGCTCACCGTCAGATAGCCGGACCCGTCGGGCAGGAAGCCGATCGCCTCGCCCTGGGACTCCGACGCGCTCGGCGCGGTGCAGGGCCTGGTGCCGAGCGCCGCGGCCAGATCGGCACCGGCGGGACGCTGGTAGAGGAGGACACTGGAGTAGGTCCGCAGGGCGACCACGTCACCGGCGCGGGTGACATCGGCACCGGTCACGACCCCGGGCGAGAACGACGACACCCGGGTCAGCGTGGTGGTCGACCCGGCGGCGAGCCCCCCCGGTGCGGTGTAGACCTCCGCGGCGCCCGAGGTGGTCTTGGTCACCAGCACCAGGGTGCCCGAGGTCGGGTCGACCAGCAGTGCCTCCGCGTTGCGGGCGCCGTCCGGGTACCGCAGCGTGAGGGTCTCGACCCCGCCGAGGGTCACCGACGTGCCGGTTGTCGCTGCGGACACCGCGGGCTCGGCGACCCGGTGGATCACGATCGAGGTCCGGGCCAGCGAGTTGTCACCGATGTCACCGAGGTACAGGTACGGGCTCCCTGCGACCGGGCCGGGTCCGATCGCCAGGTCCTCCCAGTCCCGGGCGGTGACACCGGCCAGGGTGAACTGCCCCAGGGTCCGGCCGTCGCCGCTCAGGGCGAAGACCCGGGCCGTGTCCCCCGAGTCGTTGTGGACCCACCACACCCCCGGGGTGCGGACGCTGGCGACGATGCCCGAGATCTCGTGCAGGGCGGGGTCGGTGACCGTACCGGGCGACGTCGCCACCAGCCTCCCGGCACAGCCGGCGTCCCACACCGGCGACACCGGCGCGGTGATCGGCGGCGCAGTGGTCGGCGGCGTGGTGGT
>CAIUKV010000221.1 GCA_903899845.1 uncultured Actinomycetes bacterium | reverse complement strand
TGGATCCGATGCCGACGGGCGCGCGACGAAGCCGGCCGCGCCCCGCCCGGTCGAACGGAAGGCCGGGCTGGTCTCCGACGGGACGGCGGTGTGCATCGTCAACCGTTCCTCCGACGTGCTGTCCATCACCATCGTCCGCAGCGAGGGCGGCCAGGAGGGCTACGGCAACGTCAGTGGCACCGACAACTTCCCGCCCGGCACCCAGCGGTGCATGAAGAGCGACACGGTCACGGCATCCGAGCGCGCCGTCGCACGCATCACGATCGCGTCGGGCGAGCAGTTCCAGCTCTCGGGCTTCAACACCCCGCTGCCGGGGTACGAGCCCTGGATCGAGGTCAACAACGACAGCCGGGAGCTCGAGGTCGGAGATACGACCGACTTCAAGATCGGGAAGCACCCGATCCAGGGCGAGCGGCGGCCCGACGTGAACGGGTGGAAGCTGTTCGTCGCCCGCATCTCCTGACCGCCCCGGGCGCACCGGGGGGCGACGACCCTGGTGGCTCGGAACCGGCGGCTCGGAACGTACGGCTCAGACGGTGCGGCAGAACTGGGCGATGCTCGCCGCGGTCTCCTCGGCGACGTCGGGCACCGCGATGGAGATGAGCTCGGCCCCGTGGACCGTGCCCATCACCTGGCGGCAGCGGGCGGGCACGCCGGCGGCGAGCAGCAGGCGGTAGAACGCGATGCCCTCGTCGCGCAGCGGGTCGCACTCGTTCACGCTGATCACCGTGGGCACGAGCCCCGTGACGTCGGCCTCGGTCGCGAACGACGGCCACGCCAGCGGATCACCGGCCGCGAACGCCTCGATGCCGTAGCCGACACGACCCTGGTTGTGGTGCAGGTCGAGGAAGATCCCGTTGTTCTCGACCGACGACGGGAACCGGTCCTGCGGCCACTCACCCGCGATGTAGGGGCACAGGGCGTAGAGCCCACGGATCAGACCGAGGTCCCCGTCACGGAGCAGGCGCATGCCGGCGGCCAGCGTGAGGTTGCCACCACCGCTCTCCCCCGCCACGACGATCCGGTCGGGGTCGACGGCCAGGTCGGCGGCGTGGGCGTGCACCCAGCGCAGGCCGGCGACGCAGTCGTCGAGGCCCGCCGGGTAGGGCGCGACCTCCGGGACCGACGACGCCACCACGCAGTTGCGGAAGTCGACCATCACGACCGCGACGCCGTGGTGGGCGATGCGCCGGCCCCACACGCGGTAGACCGCGTCGAAGCACGACATGAACGCCATCCCACCACCGTGGATGTAGTAGACGCACGGCCACGGTCCGTCGCCCTCGGGTCGGATGACCGCGAGGTTGATGTCGTGCCCCTCGGGGGTCGCGACGGCGAGACGGGAGATGTCGAGCCCGGTGGTGGGGACCGAGCCGTCGTCGAGCACCTCGAGCAGGGCGGTCGTCTGCTCCCGGGTCGCGACCGCCTCCGGGGTCGCCATGGCGGCGAGCAGGGCGTCGCGGTCGGCCACGTCACCGGGCGACGGGGTCGGCAGGAACGCCAGCACCGCCTTGAGGCGGGGGTCGAGGCGGGGGTCGTCGGCGATCGGGTCCACGGGTGCTCCTCGGGTCGGATGGCCGGCGCGCGGCGCATCGGCGAGACTCAGCATTATGGATCTCGGGCTGCAGAGCGTGCGGGTGGTCGTGACCGGAGCGAGCGACGGCATCGGGGCGGCCACCGCCCGGGTCTTCGCCGGGGAAGGTGCCGCGGTGGGCCTGATCGCCCGGCGGGCCGACCGGCTCGACGCCGTGGCCGAGGAGTGCCGAGCCCTCGGGGCGCCGACCGCCGTGCCCGCGGCCGCCGACCTGCGTGACCCCGCGGCCCTGACCGCGGCCTTCGACGCCTGCACCGACGGGCTCGGAGGGGTGGACGTGCTCGTCAACAACGCAGGCGACTCGAGGCTCGGCACGGTGGAGTCGCTCGACGACGCCGCCTGGCAGGAGTCGTTCGACCTCAAGCTGATGGGCTACGTGCGGGGGATGCGCCACGTGCTGCCCGGGATGCGGGCCCGGCGGTCGGGCTGCATCGTCAACGTGCTCGGCACCGCCGGCACCCAGCCCTCGGGCGGCTACGTGCTGTCGTGCTTCGTCACCGCGCTGGCCCAGCTCACGGCGTCGGTCGCCGACGAGGTCGCGCCGGACGGCGTGCGGGTGGTCGGCCTGGGACCGGGCTACACCCGGACCGAGCGGGTGATGGGCACCGTCCGGCGCCTGGCCGCCGAGGCGGGGCGCGAGGTCGAGGAGTTCACCGCCGACTTCGGCCGGGCCATGGTCCCGATCGGGCGGCTCGCCGGGCCCGAGGAGATGGGCCGCCTGATCGCGGTGCTGGCCAGCGACGAGGTGTCGGGGTTCGTCACCGGCACCCAGTGGATCGCCGACGGGGGCTCGAGCCGAGCGATCTGAGCCCTCGCCCCGGGCGGTCGGGGTCACCCCCCGGGAGCGCCGCTCCCACGCCCGCGGGGCGGACCGGGGCTCGCGCGAGCCGCACCCCCGGATCCCGGACCCCGGGGGGAACGGGCCCCGGTGCCGGTGGGTGCGTCGGCGTCACCCCGGTCCACCCGCCGGGCGGGCGCCGGGAACCTCAGGCGATCTCGGCGACCGGGATCTCCCAGGACAGGACCGGATCGGGCCGGGCCACCTTCGGCGGCCGACCCCGACGGGGGGCCTGGGCCACGACCCGGCCGTCGACGACCAGCTCGCCGCCCCAGACGCCGTAGGCGGCGTCGTCGTCGAGCGCGGCGGTGAGGCACTGGGCCCGCACCGGGCACGCGGCGCAGTAGTCCTTGGCCCGGGCGATGTCGCCGGGGTCCTCCGAGAAGAAGAGCGCGGTCAGGGAGGCGGCGCCGTCGCGGCAGCGGGCATCCTCCCGCCAGGCGTCGGCCGGGTCGACGAGGCGCAGCACCGGGACGACCGGGGTGGGGTCCAGCGTGTGCACGGACATCGGGGTTCCTCTCTGCGGGGAGTCTGCGGGGAGTCTGCGGGGAGTCTGCGGGGAGTCTGCGGGGACGAGCGGGGCGAAGCGGGTGGGGACGACCGACCGACGGTGCGCTCCCGTCGATGATGACGGACGGGTGTGACACCGACCCGGGGCCGGACCCGGGGTGCGGCACGCGCGAGCACGGCCGCCGGGGCGCCCCGGCGGCCTGGAGTCCTGCGAGCGCCGGTGGCGCTACTGCGGGGTCAGGTGCCGCCGGGGCCGGGGCTTGTGCCCGGTCGCGACGCAGATGGCCGGGTACGACCACGCCATCGCGGCCGTGGTCCCGAATCCGGCGCGCGCGACGCCGAGGGGGCTCCGGTGGTTCCGGGGGGCCGCGAGGGTCGCACGCATGAGTTCATTGTGGCAGGTGCCCCGGACCCCCGGCCACCGAATTACCGTCGGGGCATGCCCAGCCCCGATCTCGGCCCCGTGGTCACCCTCCTGGAGGCGGGCCGGGCTGCCGGTTGGCACCTCGGGGCCCAGGTCTACGTGTCCCGGGGCGGCGAGCCCCTGCTCGACGAGGCCGTCGGCGAGTCCCACCCCGGGCGGGCGCTGCGGACCGACGACGTCATGCTGTGGTACTCCGCCGGCAAGCCCCTGACCACCGTCGCCGTCCTCCAGCAGTGGGAACGCGGCCGCCTGGGCCTCGACGACCCCGTGGCGGCGTTCGTGGAGGGCTGGGGCGGCGGCAAGGAGACCGCCACCGTCCGGCACCTCCTCACCCACACGGGGGGCTTCCCGATGTTCGGGAAGGACCCCTACGACCGCGACGTCGGCTACGCCGAGGCGGTCGCGGCGGTCGCCGCCCACCCGGCGGAGTGGATCCCGGGCACCGCCGCCGGGTACCACGCTGCGAGCTCCTGGCGGATCCTGGGTGCGATCGTCGAGCGGGTCGACGGACGCCCCATCCGGGACTACCTGCGCGACGAGGTGATCGTGCCCCTCGGCCTCGCCGACACCGCCCTCGGGTTCCCCCTCGAGGAGCAGGCCCGACTCGGCGAGCGCCTCGTGCCGGTCGCGTGGACCGGGCACTCCCTGCCCAAGGTCGATCCCGACGGCACGCTCCAGATGGTCCCGTACCGCGTCGACCGGATCCACAACGAGCCCTGGCACGTGGCCAAGGTGGAGCCGGGCGGGGGCATGCGGGGCCCCGCCTCCGCGCTGGGCCGGGTCTACGAGTCGCTCCTCGGCTTCGGCCCCCCGCTCCTCGACCCCCGCACGGTCGAGCTCATGACCGCGGTGCACCGGGTCGGCCTGCGCGACGTGGTGCTCGGCCTCGAACGGCCCTGGGGCCTGGGCGTGCAGGTCGACTTCACCGG
>CAIUKV010000220.1 GCA_903899845.1 uncultured Actinomycetes bacterium | reverse complement strand
CGGGCCCGCGGTCGTCGCCGTCGTCGTGCTCGCCGCCCTCGTGGCCGCGGGCGCGCTCGCGGCCTCCGCGCTCGGCGGGTCCGGCCCGCCGGTGGCGGCGCCGAGCCTCGTGGGCCTGGGTGAGGAGCGGGCGGCCTCGGCGGTGGCGTCGGCCGGCCTGCGGCTCGAGGTGACGCGTCGGCGCAGCGACGACGTCGCCGGCCTCGTGATCGCGCAGCGGCCCGCCGCCGGCGCGTTCGTGAGCGAGGGCGGGATCGTGCGCATCGTGGTGTCCCGGGGTCCGCCGCCCGTCACCGTCCCGGCCGGGCTGGTCGGGCTCCCCCTCGCCGAGGCCCAGGCCCGGCTCGAGCAGAGCGGCTTCGTGGTCCAGGTGGAGCGCGCCTTCGACGAGAACGCGCCCGTCGACCGGGTGCTCGGTGCCGATCCCGCCCCCGGGGCGAGCGCACCCCCGGAGTCGGAGGTGCGCCTGCGGGTCAGCGACGGGCCCGCCCCGGTGCCGGTGCCCACCGAGGTGACGGGCAAGACCTTCGACGAGGCGGCTGCGATCCTCCGGGCCCGGGGCTTCGGCGTCGCGCGCGCCGACGTGTTCGACGACGAGGCCGACGTCGGCCGGGTGGTGGGCGCCACCCCCGCGGTCGGCGCCCCCGCCCCCCGGGGGTCGACGGTGACCCTCAACGTCAGCAAGGGGCCCGAGCTCGTCGCGGTGCCGGCCGGACTGGTCGGGCTCACCGTCGAGGCGGCGAGCCAGCAGCTCCAGGCCGCCGGGCTCGTGCCGGTGGTCGAGAACTACGCCCCGGGGCGCCGGGTGCGGGCCACCGATCCGGCGGCGGGCACCCGGGTGCGCAAGGGCGCACGGGTCACCCTCTTCCTCTAGTTCTCGAGTTCCTCCAGGTCCTCGAGCGGTGCCCCGAGGCCCCTGACTGCGGGTCGCCGGACCGGGGTCGTCGAGGGCGCCGGGCCTACGATCGGAACGCGTCCAGGCGCCGCCGCCGGACGACGGAGGATCGGTGAAGGGCCCGGACGACGGCGAGCAGGACCACGACGCCGCGCGCGACGACCCGCGTCCCGCGGACCTCGAGCCCGATCTCCTGGTCGAGTTCACCGGGGAGGAGCCGACCGTCGCCTGGCCGGCCTGGTGGCGGGCCCGCCGCAGCGCCCCGCGCCCTCACCGCCGCTCGCCCTGGCTCGTCCTCGCGGTCGTCATGGCCGGTGGGTTCGCCACCGGGTTCTCGGTCACGATCCTGACGGTGTCGCTGCCCGACGTGGCGTCGAGCCTCGACGCCGCGCCGTCGGAGCTGGTGTTCGTGGTCACCGGGCCCTTCCTCGCCTACGCCCTCGCGATGCCGGTGCTCGGCAAGATCGGTGACGTCCACGGGCACCGGCGCGTCTACCTGCTCGGTCTCGCCGGGTTCGCCGTGGCCACCGGTGCCAGCGCCTTCGCCTGGGACGCCCCGTCGTTGATCGTGCTGCGGACCGTCGCCGCCCTGGCCGGCGCCGCGACCGGTCCGGCGTCGATGGCGATGATCATGCACGCCTTCGTCCCCGCCGAGCGGGCCAAGGCGATCGGATGGTGGTCGCTGGTCGCCGGGGCCGCCCCGGTCCTCGGCCTCGTCGCCGGCGGGCCGCTCGTGGACGCGGTCGGGTGGCGGGCGATCTTCGCGGTCCAGGCCCCGTTGGCCGCGGTCGCCGTCGTGGTCGCGGCGTGGGTCCTGCACGAGACCACCCGGCGGGCCCGGGCGTTCATCGACTGGTGGGGGGCGGCGCTGCTCGCGCTGGCCACGGTGGGCGGGCTCGGCGCGCTGCAGCTGGTGGGCACCGTCGGCGCCGACCCGGTCCTGCTCGTGCTCCTGGCCCTCGCCGCGGTCGCGGGGT
>CAIUKV010000219.1 GCA_903899845.1 uncultured Actinomycetes bacterium | reverse complement strand
GGTCTCGCCGATGCCGGCTTCCTCGCCTCCGGCGACGTCGCCGACCTCGAGGCCGCCAACGCCCGGCTGCTCGACGTCCGGGTCGCCCTCCACCGGGTCACCGGCGGGCGGGCCGACCTCCTGACGATGCAGGAGCAGGACGCGGTGGCGGCCCAGCTGGCGCTCGCCGACGCCGACGCGCTCCTGCGCGAGATCGCCGACGCCGCCCGCACGGTCGGGTGGATCAGCCGCGACGTGTTTGCCCGCCTCGCCGCCGCGGCCCGGGGCCCCTCGGGCCGGACGGCTGCCCGGGACCAGCCGGTGGCGCCCGGGGTGGTGGTGCGCGACGGCCGGGTGTGCCTGCTCGCCGACGAGCCGGTGACCGTGACCGCCGCCCTGCGGGTCGCGGCGGTGGCGGCCGAGCGGGATGCCGCGATCGACCGGGCGACGCTCGCCCGCCTCGGGACCGTGGACGGCGCCGTCGCCTGGGGGCCCGAGGACCGCGAGGCGTTCTTCCGCCTCCTGCGGGCCGGCCGTCCGCTCGTCGCGGTGTTCGAGGCCCTCGACCACGTGGGTGCCCTGGTCCGGCTGCTCCCGGAGTGGGCCCACGTCCGGGCCCGGCCCCAGCGCAACGCCTACCACCGCTTCACCGTGGACCGGCATCTGCTCGAGGCGGTGGTCGAGGCCGACGCGCTGCTCGACGGCACCGGGCCCGCCGCCGACGCGGCGCGCCGGAGCCGCCCCGAGCTGCTGCTGATGGGCGTGCTCACCCACGACCTGGCCAAGGGGGCGCCGGGCGACCACTCGGAGGTGGGGGCGGCGTGGGCGGCCGCGTTCGTCACCCGCATCGGCCTCGACGCCCATGCCGCCGACGTCGTCGCCTGGCTCGTCCGTCACCACCTGCTCATGGCCGACACCGCGACCCGCCGCGACCTTGCCGATCCGGCCACGATCCTCCGATTCGGTCGCACGGTTCGCGACACCGAGCGGCTCGACCTCCTCTACGCGCTCACCGTCGCCGACTCGCAAGCCACCGGTCCGGCCGCGTGGAGCACGAGCAAGGCCGCACTGTGCCGGCAGCTCTTCGGCGAGACCGACGTGCTGCTCGAGGACGGCGTCGTGGGGCCGGGCCTGTCCCACGAACGGCAGGTGGTGCTGGAGCGGCACCGGGACCGGCTCGAGGGGCGCGAGCTCTCGGTGGAGTGGACCGAAGGCGACGACGGCCTGCTCGAGTGCACCGTCGTCGCGCGCGACCAGCAGGGCCTGCTCGCCACCGTCGCCGGTGTGCTCACCCTCATCGGCTTCGACGTCCAGAGCGCGTCCGCCTACGGCGACGCCGAGACCGGCATGGCGCTCGAGGTCTACCGCGGGACGGATCGCTTCGGTCGGCTCGACGAGCCGGGTCGCCGTGACTTCACCACCATGCTGCGCAGCGCGCTCGACGGCGCCCTGCCGCTCCGTGACCGGCTCACCGAGAGCATCCGTCGGTACCGCAGCACCCCGACCGGGCCGGGCCGCGGGGTCGAGGTCCGCGTCGACGTGGGTGCCTCC
>CAIUKV010000218.1 GCA_903899845.1 uncultured Actinomycetes bacterium | reverse complement strand
CCTCTACGAGATCACCGTCGTGTCGCGGGGGCCGGCCCGCTTCACCCTGGCGACCGGGGTCACCGAAGGGGTGCGGGGGGCGGTCACCGACGCCGAGGTCCCGCCGCCCGGCGGCATCGCCGCGTGGTACGCCACTCCCCCACCCGAGGCGGTGACCCCGGCGCCGACCACCGCGACCACCCGCCCGGCGGCGACCCGGGGCAAGGGGACGGGCAAGAAGACGCAGAAGCCCGGGACGACGGCAGCGCGGTGAGGAACCGTCGACCCGGCGTACGGTGTGGGTCGTGCGCAGCCTGATCCGGCGCCTCGCCGACCGCTTCGCGACCGCGGTCGCCAGTCGCGTCGTGCGCATCCTGCACGAACGGACCGACCGCAGCGACGCGCAGTACGCCGCGCTGGCGGTGCTGCGCGACCGGTACCCGGCGTTCGCGGGGCTCACCGGCTCCGAGCTGCGGGTGTTCTCCCAGAACGGCGAGGACGGGGTGATCGCCGAGATCTTCGCCCGGATCGGTGCGCCGACCCGCACGTTCGTCGAGTTCGGGGTCGGGGCCGGGACCGAGTGCAACACCCGGCTCCTCGCCGAGGTGCTCGGCTGGTCGGGCGTGTACTTCGAACCCGATCCCGTCGCCTTCCCGGCGCTCGCAGCCCGCTACGAGCACCGGCCCGACGTCGTCACCGTCAACGCCGCGATCATCCCGGCGACGGTCGACGAGCAGTTCGCCGCCGCCGGCGTGGCGGCCGAGCCCGACCTGTGCTCGATCGACGTCGACGGATCCGACTACTGGATCTGGCGGGCGCTCACCCGGTACCGACCCCGGGTCGTCGTGATCGAGGTCAACGCCGCGCTGCCGCCCGACGAGCGGTGGGTCCAACCCGAGGACGCCCCGCCCTGGGACGAGACCGACGCGTTCGGCGCTTCGCTCGGGGCGCTCCGGGCGCTGGGCGCCGACAAGGGCTACCGCCTCGTGCACTGGGACATGACCGGGGTCAACGCGTGCTTCGTGCGCGACGACCTCGCCGACGCCTTCCCCGATGCTCCGGTGCTGCGGGCGCCCAACCAGGGCCTGCGCGGTGGCCGGCACCCGGCCGGGAGCCGACCCTTCGACGCGGTCTGAGCCGACGCGTCAGTTGCGCAGGCCCACGACCCGGGCCACGAGGACCATCAGGACCAGCAGGGAGCAGACGGTCTGCAGCATCATCAGCGCCTTGACCCGACGTGACACCACGGCCTCGGTGGTCGGCCCGAAGGTGGCGTTGGTGTTGAAGGCGATGAAGAGGTAGTCGATGATGTCGGGCGGGCGGTGCGGGCGGCCCTCGGTCTCGGGGAACTCGAACGCACCCGCCGCGATGAGATGGTCGGCGACCCAGTACCAGCCGGTGAACACCGCGACGATCATCGAGTAGGCGGCGCCGACGTCCCAGACCCCCCAGAGGTAGCTGTCGTCCCGGAACGTGGACGACGCCACGAGGGAGAAGATGTTGACGATCACCTGCAGCGTCGCGAACACGAGGAAGACCACGAACACCCGCAGGACGGCGTGCTCGCCGTAGCGGAGCCCGGCGACCACGGCCACCACCGCGATGACGAGGAACACGACGCTCCCGACCGTCTCGGTCGAGTCGATGAACTGGGAGACGCCGGGACTGAACACCGACCCGAACTCGATCTGGGCCCCGGCCAGCAGGTCGAGGGCGCCGATGAGCAGCATGCTCCCCACGACCACGAGCAGACGGCGCGCTCGGATCCTGGGCTCGATGGCGGCGGCGGTGGACTCGGGTGCGTCGGGGGCGTCGGACACGGCGGCACCGTACCGCACCGGGGTCGCCCCGCCGGGACTTGCGGCAGGGTCCGGCGTGGCGTCCTAGCCTCCGGGCATGACCGACGACCATCCCGCACCGTTCGGCCCGCGCTGGCGGGCCCGGTGGATCTGGGCCGGGCGGCCCCGGATCGGGATGGACGGCGCCAGCACCCCGGTGCTCGACGACCCGCGCGACGTGGTGGTCCTGCTGCGGCGGGTGCTCGTGCTCGACGCCGCGCCCCGGTCGGCACCGGCACGGATCTGGGCTGACGGGCGCTACGAGCTCCGGGTCGACGGGACCGTGGTCGGCCGGGGCCCGGTGCGCAGCGACCCCCACCGGGCCCGCTACGACGTGGTCGACCTCGCCCCCCTCCTCGGGCCGGGCGAGCACGTGCTCGGGATCGTGGCCCGCCACTACGGGCGGCCCACCTCGTGGTGGGTCCCGGCCCGGCCCACGTACTCGCTCGGCGCCGGGGGCGTGGTGTTCGAGGCCTGCGTCGACGGCGAGTGGGTCGTGAGCGACCGCACCTGGACCGGTCGGCGGGGCGAGGCCTGGACGGCGGTGACGGGCGCCGACAGCGCCGGGTCGCTGCCGGTCGAGGCCTTCGACGCCCGCCGCCACCCGGCGGGGTGGGACCGGCCCGGCTTCGCCGCCGACGACTGGCGGCCGGCCACCGAGATCGTGCCGTTCCACTCCGGCGCGCAGGCCGATCCCCACCCGCCGAGCGAGCCGTTCGGGATGCTGCGGCCCCCCGTGCGGACGGCGTTCCCGGGCGGGGCCCACCACACGGCCGTGCCGTCCCCCCTCTGCACCCGGGCGGGGGCCGCACCGACGCCCGATCCGGTCGCCCAGGCGCTCGCCGACGAGCACACCGCGGAGGACCCGGGCGGCCTCGTGCACACGGTCGGCTTCGACTTCGGCGGCATCGTGTGCGGGACCCTCGAGCTCGAGGTGCGGGGGGCCGTGGCCGGGACCGAGATCGCGTGCGCCGCGGCCGAGCACGTCGACGACGACGGGCGGCTGGTGCCCCTCGGCCAGCACGCCGGGTTCGGATTCGTGGCTGCGGGCACCGGCACGGAGCGCTTCACGACCTTCGATCCCGTCGGCACCCGCTACGTGCACGCCTCCGTGCGCAGCCCGGACGGGGCGCCGGCACCGGCGCTGTCGCTCGCGGTCGCCGAGCGCCTCCGACCCCGCCCTCCGGGGGCCGAGTTCGCGTGCGCCGATCCGCGGCTCGAGCGCATCCACGCCGTGGGCCTGCGGACCGTCGACCTCTGTGCGCTCGACGCGTACGTGGACTGCCCGACCCGCGAGCAGCGGGCCTGGACCGGCGACTCCGTCGTGCACCAGATGGTGGACCTGGTGGCCAACCCCGACTGGTCGATGGCCCGCTGGCACCCGCAGCTCGCCGCGGCACCCCGACCCGACGGCATGCTGCCGATGGCGGCGGCGTGCGACTTCGCCGACGACCACCACATGTTCGTGCCCGACTGGTCCCTGCACTGGGTGCGCAGCGTGCACAACCTGTACCGCTACACCGGTGACCGCACTCTGGTCGCCGGCCTGCTCCCGGTCGCCGAGCAGACGTTGCGATGGTTCGAGGCCTACCTCGACCGCGACGGCCTGCTCGACCGGGTCTCGGGGTGGGTGCTGCTCGACTGGGCCAGCGTCTACTGCGAGGGCTCGTCGTCCACGCTCAACGCGCTGTGGGCCCGCGCGCTCGAGGACTTCGCCGAGATGGCGACGTGGCTCGGCAACCCGGGCAGCGCGGCGTGGGCCACCGCACGGCGCGACGCGGTGGCGGCGGCGTTCGACCGGTTCTGGGACGACGCCCGGGGTGTGTACGTCGATCACGTGGTCGACGGCGAGGTGCGTCGCGCCGCCGCCCAGCACGGCGGGGCGGCCGCGCTCGCGGCGGGCCTGGTCCCGCCCGCCCGGATCGACCGGGTGGTCGCACGCCTCACCGACCGGACCCGGCTGCTGCGGCACTCGTGGGCGATGGACACCGTGACCCCCGAGGGGGAGGGCATCGG
>CAIUKV010000217.1 GCA_903899845.1 uncultured Actinomycetes bacterium | reverse complement strand
CGCGGGCGCCGGGCCCGCGGCGGGCGGATGGGGACGGTGGTGAACCAGCCGCGGGCCATCAGGCGGGCCCGTCGGTCGGGGAGGGGGTCGCGTGTGCGGTCACGCAGCCATGTCGCCGCCGGGGCCCGGGTCCTTACGCCCGGGCCGTGAGCCGACGGCGGGCCTCCCGGATCCCCTCCCGGCGGCGGCGCTCGCCGTGGACCTGGAGGCGCCCGAGCTCGAGGCGCCCGTTGGTGGCCGAGACCACGAAGGGGTGGTCGGGGATCCGCTTGAGGGTGCAGCGGCGGTTGGCGAGGGTGAGGGGGTGGAGGTCGTCGTGGAGCCCCTCGTTGGCCGTCGCCTCGACCTCGTAGGAGATCCGCCGGTAGGCCGTGCCCCACGGCTCGCCCGTGATCGCGCACTCGGCCCGGATCGCCGCCCGCTCGCGGGCGTAGCCCTCGATGTACGCGTCCGAGTCGTGCTCGTACTGGGCGGCGTGCGTGAGCTCGTGCCAGAGCACGCGGCTCGCGTCCTCCGGGGTCAGGCGCACCGCGATCGTGATGTGGTGGTGCATCAGCGCCGCGAGCTCGTCGTCCGTCATGGTCGCGATGACGGCGGGGTCGAGCGGGGCCTCCGGGGCGAGCCGGATCCCGTGGTAGCGGCCGCGCAGCCCGCGGCCGTGCATGCGCCGCACCCGCACCTCGACGTCGATGCCGAGGTGCGCGCAGGCGCGGGCGAGGGCCGCCTCGTCGACGCGCCAGGGCGCGGCGGTGTCGCGGCAGTCGGGGCAGTGGGCGGAGCCGCCCGTGAAGGCGGCGGCGCAGTGGCGGCAGGTGCGGGTCATGCGTCCTCCTGGTGGTGGCGCTCGAGGGTGGCGGCGAAGACGTCCCGCAGGGGCGGGCGCCGGTCGATCAGCTCCTTGGGGGTGCCCGGGATGCAGGCGACGGCCACGCGGCCGAAGCGGATCTCGCCGGGCTGGAGCTCCGGCTCGGGCTCGGGCTCCGGCGCGGGGGCGTCGGGGTCCTGGCCGAGCTCGATCACGAGCTGGCGCAGCTCCTCGTCGATCTCGGCGAGGAACCTGGCCTCCTCCGCCGTGTGCACCGTGGTGCGCAGGTCGTCGTCCCAGGCCGTCGAGCCGAGCAGGTGCCAGGCGGCGCCGACGCGGCGCTGGTACTCCTCCCAGAAGGCCGCGTGGCCCGGGTGCAGGACGATGCCCTTCGGCCCGGCGCTGACGATCCGGGCGGCGTCGACGTCCCGCACGGGCAGGAGCGGCTCCTCGTTCTCGTGCACCGCGGGCCAGAGGCTCCAGTGCAGGATCTCCGCCCGACGGGCCTGCGTCTCCTCGGGCAGGGAGTCGCGCTCCGTCGGCGTCGGGAAGTCGCGGCGGTCGACGCGGTCGATCAGGGCGTCGAGCTCGGCCTCCCGGCAGGCCGCCGTGCTCCACGGGTCGATCTCGCGGTGGGCGGCGTGGACGAGCTCGTGCCAGACGCGGCAGCTCGCGAGCTCGGCGGGCAGCCGCCGGTCGACCGCGATCACGTGGCGCAGGTACGAGCGGCGCGCCCGCCGGCGGGCGCGGTAGGCCTCGGGGGAGAGGTCGTCGGCGGGCGGGACGGGGACGGACCGGCGGGCCTCCCACTCCGCGACCGTGGCCGGGGCGTCGGGCGTGAGGCGGATCCCGCGGTACTCGCTGAGGCGGCCCTCGAGGTCCTCGTGGACGAGGACGAAGCCGAGCCGGATCCCGAAGAAGGTGTCGGCCTCCTCCACGGAGCCGTAGCTCGTGAAGGCCGCTCCGGGGTCGCGGCAGACGTCGCAGCGGACGTGGAAGGGGGACGGGCCGCCGCAGACGGGGCAGCGCTCGTCGTCGATGTCGTGTTCGGTCATGGGTCTCCTGGTCGTCGTAGGGGGTGGGTCGGGTGGGGATGGGCGCCCGTGGGCGCAGGGGCGGGAGACGGGGCCCGGGGGCTCCGTTGGCGACCGGTGGCGCCGGTCTCGCTCCTCCATGCGGTTGTCAAGCTGCGGGGCCGCGGGGCGGCCCGTTCACGGGCGCACGCGCCCGCGCGGGGACGGGCGTCGTGCCGAAGGGGGTGCGGGCTTCCGGGGGCGAGCGTGCTCGAGCCCGCCGGTGCCAGG
>CAIUKV010000216.1 GCA_903899845.1 uncultured Actinomycetes bacterium | reverse complement strand
CGGGAGACCCGCACCGTGCTGTGGCACGCGCTCGAGCGCGCGCTCCGGCGGCGCCAGGCCGTCGCCGAGCCGGTCGCCCGCATCGGGGTGACCCCGTGAGCGGCGCGACGGACCCCCGCCCGCTGGCCGGGCTGCGGGTCGTCACCACGGCCAACGCGCTGCCCTCGGCCATCGTGGGGCTCCAGTGCGCGGACGCGGGTGCCGAGGTGTGGCTGCTCGAGCGGCCCGGCGGCTCGCGCCTGCGGGCGAGCTGCGCCTGGGAGTTCTGGGCCCGGGGCCAGCGCAGCGTCGAGTGCGACCTCACCCGGACCGACGACCGTGCGCGGGTCCGGGCCCTCGTCGCGCGCAGCGACGTGTTCGTCGACAACTGGGCCCCCGGCGTGGCCGCGCGCCTGGGGCTCGACGCCGACGGGCTGTGCGCCGAGAACCCCCGCCTCGTCCACGCCCGGATCAGCGCGTTCGGTGACGACACCCGCTTCGCCGCGGCCGAGGGGTGGGAGGCGTCGGTGATGGCGGTGATGGGCGGACCTCAGGGGTTCGCCAGCCTCACCGGGCGGCCCGGGCCCGCGTTCGTGTCCACGCCCTACGCCTCGGTGGCCGCGGCCCACATCGCGCTGCAGGGCGTGCTCGGCGCGCTGGTGGAGCGCGAGCGCAGCGGCCGGGGCCAGCGGGTCGAGGCGACCCTGGCCCGGTCCCTCATCGCGTACGACACCTGGATGTGGCTCGTCCACGTGCTGACCGAGCGCTACAACCAGGCGTTCAACGTGACTGCGGCGATGGACACCGAGACTCTCGTGCCCAACACGCCGATGTTCTTCCGCCTGCTCGTGGGGCTGTCGCGCGACGGCGAGTGGCTGCAGTTCTCCCAGACCACCGACCGGCTGTGGCACGCGTTCCTCCGGGCCTGCGACCTCGACCCCGACGATCCCGACGTGCTGGCCATGGAGAACGCCGAGGACCCGGCGGTGCGCGTGGCGTTCTGGGAGACCCTGCTCGCGGCGGTGCGCCGGCGCAGCGCGGCGGAATGGTCGGCCGTCTTCGACGCCGACCCCAACGTCTGGGCCGACGTCTACCGCGCCGGCCCGGCGACGCTCGAGCACCCGCAGCTCGTGGCCGACGGCCGGGTCGGCCACAGCGCGTCCGGAGCCCGGGTGCCCGCCGGGCTCGCGCTGGCCCGGGACTGGACGGTCGAGCCGGGCGGCGCCCCCCCGGCGCTCGACGCCGACGCCGCGTCGCTCGAGGCGCTCCTCGCCGCCCCGGTCGACCCGGCCGACCCCGCCGACCCGGCCGACCCGGCCCGCTCCGTCGCCGCCGACGACGCACCGGTGCTCGACGGGGTCACCATCGTCGAGCTCGGGTCGTTCTACGCCGCGCCGTTCGGCGCAACGCTGCTCGCCGAGCTCGGGGCCCGGGTGATCAAGGTCGAGACCGGAGCCGGCGACGCGATCCGCCACCTCATGCCGTTCCCGGAGCTGTCGGGGATCAAGGTGCTCCAGGGCAAGGAGTCGGTGCGGCTCGACCTCGCCGACCCGGCGGGCCACGCGGCCCTCCTCGACCTCGTGCGCGACGCCGACGTCGTGCTCCAGACCTTCCGGGGCGGCGTGGTCGACCGGCTGGGCGCGGGGCCCGACGCGCTCCTTGCGGTGAACCCCGACCTCGTGTACGTGAGCGCACCCGGCTACGGCGAGGGGCCGCCGTGCGGGGGCAAGCCCGCGTTCGCCCCCACCATGGGCGCGGCGTCGGGGATGGCGGTGCGCAACGTGGGTGGCGCCGACCTGGTGCCGAGCGGGCCCGACCT
>CAIUKV010000215.1 GCA_903899845.1 uncultured Actinomycetes bacterium | reverse complement strand
CGGGTGACAACACGGAGATGGTGGTGGAGTTGATCGCGCCGATCGCGATGGAGGACGGGTTGCGGTTCGCGATCCGTGAGGGTGGTCGGACCGTGGGTGCGGGTCAGGTCACCAAGATCCTCAAGTAACGCACGAGCGCAGTCGACCGAGAGGGGCACGAACCATGGCGTCGGACAAGCGGGTCAAGGTGACCCTGGCGTGCGAGGAGTGCAAGCGCCGGAACTACATCACGGTCAAGAACAAGATCAACGACCGTGAGCGGATCGAGATGCAGAAGTACTGCCGCTGGGACCGCCGCCACACCCTCCACAAGGAGACCCGGTAGGCCCGGGATCCCCGCGTAACCCCCGTCCGTCGGGCAGAGTCTGACCGTGGCTCCAGTTTCCGGAGCGTCCGGCCCCATCGACCTCGCCGACCTCGTCGCGGCCGCCCGTGAGGGCGACCGGGGTGCGTTCGACGAGATCGTGCGCCGGACCTACGTCGACACGTACACGCTGGCGGTGCGGCTCACCGCCTCGGAAGAGGACGCCCGGGACGTGGTGCAAGAGGCCTACCTCCGTGCCTGGAAGGGGATCCGCCGGTTCCGCGGCGAGGCCCAGTTCTCCACCTGGATGTACCGGATCACGTCCAACGCCGCCGCCACCCAGCACGGGAAGCGCCGGCGGCACCGGACGGTGGGGCTCGACGAGGTCGCCGACCCGGTCGAGACCGAGGTCGCGCTCCACCCGGAGATGGCCGCCGAGAACCACGAGCTGCTGGTCCGGCTCGCGGCCGCGCTCGACGAGCTCCCGCCCCGATTGCGGTCGCTGGTGGTGCTCAAGGACGTCTACGGCCTCTCGCACGAGGCCATCGCCGAGGAGCTCGGGATCTCGGTGACCGCGGCCAAGGTCCGGCTCCACCGGGGCCGGAAGCGGATGCGGGACCTGCTCTACGAGGAGGCGGAGCGCCATGCCGACGCAGTGTGAGGAGATCGCAGCCCTGCTGCCCCAGGTCGTGGACTCGGACGAGCCCATCGACCTGCCGGTCCGCCGTCACGTCGAGTCGTGCCTGCGCTGCCAGGCCGAGCTCGCCCGCTACCGCCGGATGCTGCGGGGCCTGCAGCTCCTCCGGACCCAGTACCTCGAGCCCGCGCCCGGGCTCCTCGCCGCCACCCTGGCCACCATCACGGCCGCGGGGGAGCGTCGGGCGGTGACCTCGGTCCTGACCCGGCGGCGCCTGGCCTACGCCGGGGCGGTGGCCGGTGCGGTGGCTGCGGCCGGGACGACCACGGTCGCCCTGGTCGTCACCCGGGCCCGCCGCCGGACCCTCCCCATCTGACGCCCCCGGACCCGACCCGGGAGCCGGTCGGACTGCGCTGCTAGTCTCGAGGGTCCCGGCTGCCGGTTCGGCGCGTCCGCACCGCGGCCTGGCCCCCAGAGGGCAGTAGCTCAATTGGTAGAGCACCGGTCTCCAAAACCGGCGGTTGGGGGTTCGAGTCCCTCCTGCCCTGCTCGCAGCGCTGCTGCTCCGGAACCCAGATCGCGGATGAGGAACGCCCGGCGGTGAACCGACAGACGAAACGGCTCATGGCGAAGCAAGGCGCCGACAAGCCCCGCGCGCCCGAACGCCGGCCTGCGGCCCCCCAGAAGGAGGGCTCCCGGGAGCGGATCGGTCCCAGCCAGTACCTCACCGAGGTCCGCAGCGAGCTCAAGAAGGTCGCATGGCCGACCCGGCGCGAGGTGATCAACTCCTCGCTGGTCGTGCTGATCGCCGTCGTGGTGATGACGACCCTCATCTTCGGGTTCGACTACCTGTCCGGCAAGTTCGTCCTCTTCCTGTTCGACTGACCGGCGCGATCCGCCTGCCCCCGACCCACCTTCGACCGATCGGGACACCATGACGTTCGATCTCGACGAGAACCCCGAATCCCCGGCCCTGCCCGACCCCGCCGACGAGTCGGCCGAGGGTGCGGTCGTCGTGGAGGTCGCGCTCGACCCCTCGGCCGAGCTCACCGACGTCGTCGAGCTGATCGACGACGAGGACGAGGTCGTCCCGGCCGAGCCGAGCCCGTTCGACCGGCCCGGTCGCTGGTACGTGGTCCACTCCTACGCCGGGTACGAGAACAAGGTGAAGTCGAACCTGGCCAACCGGGTCCGGTCCTACCACTCCGAGGACCAGATCTTCGAGGTCGTCATCCCGATGGAGGACGTCGTCGAGTTCAAGGGCGGCCAGCGCCGCGTGGTCCAGAAGAAGATGTACCCGGGCTACGTCCTGGTCCGCATGGAGCTCGACGACAACACCTGGGGCATCGTCCGGAACACGCCCGGGGTCACCGGCTTCGTCGGGCCCAGCGGGGCCCGGCCGACACCGTTGTCCCGCAAGGAGGTCGAGGACATCCTCGGCGTGGCCAAGTTCGAGGGCCCGACGGCCGAGAAGAAGGTCCGGCCCCGCATCGAGTTCGAGGAGGGCGAGCAGGTCCGGGTCGTCACCGGTCCCTTCGCCGACTTCAACGGCTCCATCTCCGAGATCGACGTGGACCGGTCGAAGCTCAAGGTGCTCGTCAACATCTTCGGCCGCGAGACGCCCGTCGAGCTCGAGTTCGGCCAGGTCGCCAAGCTCTAGTCCCGGCCTGTCGGTCCGACCCCCCACGAAGGAAACGAGAGTCTCCCATGGCCAAGAAGAAGGTCGCCGCCATCGTGCGGATCCAGATCGAAGCGGGCCAGGCCACCCCGGCCCCGCCCGTCGGCACCGCGCTCGGTCCGCACGGAATCCAGATCATGGACTTCTGCAAGGCGTACAACGCCGCGACCGAGAACCAGCGGGGCACGGTGGTCCCGGCCGAGATCACCGTCTACGAGGACCGGTCCTTCACCTTCATCACCAAGACCCCGCCCACGCCGGTCCTCATCCGGCAGGCCGCCGGGGTCGACAAGGGCGCGACCAACCCCCGGTCCCAGACCGTGGGCCGGATCACCCGGGCCCAGCTCCAGCAGATCGCCGAGACCAAGATGCCCGACCTCAACGCGGTCGACCTCGACGGCGCCCTGGCCCAGGTGGCCGGCACGGCCCGGTCGATGGGCATCGAGATCGCCGACTGAACGCAACGACCTGCTCGACCCCCCGGCGGAGCACCTCGCCGCCGGGTCCGGATCCACGACCCGAGGGAGGACCTCCATGGCCCGTCACGGCAAGGCCTACACCGACGCCACCACCCGCTACGACCGCGAGAAGCTGCACGGGCCCGACGAGGCCCTCGGCCTGGTGAAGACGCTGGCGACCCGCAAGTTCGACGAGACGGTCGAGGTGGTCTTCCGCCTCGGGGTCGACCCCCGCAAGGCCGACCAGATGATCCGGGGCACGGTCTCGCTGCCCCACGGCACCGGCAAGACCGTCCGGGTCGCGGTGTTCGCCGCCGGGGACCAGGCCCGGGAGGCCGAGGCCGCGGGTGCCGACGCCGTGGGCGCCGACGACCTCGTCAGCCGGGTCGAGGGGGGCTTCCTCGACTTCGACGTCGCGGTGGCGACCCCCGACCTGATGCCCCTGGTCGGGAAGCTCGGCCGGGTGCTCGGGCCCCGGGGCCTGATGCCCAACCCGAAGACCGGCACCGTGACCAACGACGTCGGTCGCACCGTG
This sequence comes from uncultured Actinomycetes bacterium, assembly GCA_903899845.1. GTDB lineage: Bacteria > Actinomycetota > Acidimicrobiia > IMCC26256 > PALSA-555 > CAIUKV01. Next base: position 1,119 of record CAIUKV010000215.1, on the reverse strand, counting down.
GCCGAGTACAAGGCCGGGCGTGTGGAGTACCGCACGGACCGGTACGGCAACGTCCACGTGCCGATCGGCAAGGTCAGCTTCGCGACCGACCAGCTCGCGGCCAACTACCAGGCGGTCCTCGACGAGGTCGTGCGGGCCAAGCCCGCGGCGGCCAAGGGCCGGTACCTCAAGGGGATCAGCACGTCGTCGACCATGGGTCCCGGGGTCCGCATCGACCCGGCGGCCAAGGTCGACGGGCAGGCCGCGGCCGAGACCGGCTAGCATCATCGACCCGGTCGGGCCCCTCGGGGCACGACCGACCAAGATCCGCACGACCAGAACGACCAGCACGACCAGCACCAGCCGAAGACCTCCGGTCCCCGGCCGGCCCCGGATCCCCGGGACGCCGTCCGGGGGTAATGGGCCCGCCCGCCGGACGAGGTTGTGCTCGTTGACTCCGGGCGCCCCGTCGGGGCCGCCGTGGACCGTCGACGGGGGCGCCCTCGTCCCGCCGGGAGACCCGGTGGGGGACGGAGGCGCCCCGTTTTCGTGTCCACCGGCACCGGAGCACGCACATGGCGAGACCCGAGAAAGTCGCCGTCGTCGAGGAGATCCGCACCAAGTTGGCGGACTCCGACGCCGCGATCCTGACCGAGTACCGCGGCCTGACGGTCACCGAGCTCGCCGCCCTGCGCGGCGCCCTCCGGCCGGCGGCGACCGAGTACAAGGTCTTCAAGAACACGCTGGCCCGGCGGGCTGCCGACGAGGCCGGGCTCCCCGAGCTCTCGGAGCTCCTCGCCGGCCCCACCGCCATCGCCTTCGTGCGGGGCGACGCCGTCGCGGCGGCCAAGGCGATCCGGGAGTTCGGACGCAGCGCCCCGGCCCTCGTGGTCAAGGGCGGCCTGCTCGGCACCCGGATCCTGACCCCGGCCGACGTCGAGGCGCTGGCCGCGGTCGAGCCCCGTGAGGTCCTGCTCGCCCGCCTCGCCGGCGGCTTCCAGGCGCCGCTGGTCAAGGCCGCCGGCCTGTTCCAGGCCTTCACCCGCAACTTCGCCTACGGCCTGAAGGCCTACGTGGACCAACGGGCCGCCGCCGAGCCCGCCGCCGCCGAGCCCGCCGCCGCGGCGCCGCCCGAGGCGT
>CAIUKV010000214.1 GCA_903899845.1 uncultured Actinomycetes bacterium | reverse complement strand
GGGGTCTCGGGTTCCACCGGCCGCAGGGTACGGCCCGTCGGGGTCGGGGCTCAGGACCCCGGCGCGCGGAACATGAACGTCTCCATGGTCGGGCGCAGCGCGTCGTCGACCAGCTCGAGACGCACCCCCCACGGATCACGGTGGTACGCGAAGGTCTCGGGCGGCCCGTCGCCCCGTCCGCCGGTCATCTCGAGCGGGCACGCGGCAGCCACGAGGCGATCGGCGTCGGCGGCCAGGGAGCCCGAGAAGAATCCGATGTGGTGCAGGTTCGAGTGCTCGTTGCACACCCAGGGCGAGCCCGGCACCTCCTCGATGAGCTCGATGCGCGGGTGCCCGGTCGAGTACACGATCTTGTTCGGTAGGGCCCGGTCACCACCGTCGGCGAGGCGCACGTCGATCGTGAGGTCGAGCACGGGGCCCCACTCGATCCCGAGCAGGTCGGTGTAGTACGCCGCGGCGCGCTCCAGGTCGGGCACCACGATCCCGACGTGGAAGTACCCCTCCGGCACCGCCGCCCCGTCCACCGGTCAGCCCGCCATGCCCGAGAAGTCGAGCTGGCCGGTCGTGAGCGCGGCGGTGAAGCCGCCATCGGCCACGAGGTCGTGCCCGTTGACGTAGGCCGCCGCGGCGCTGCCGAGGAAGGCCAGCGGCATCGCCGCCTCCCGGGGGGTCATCAGGTGCCCCGTCGCCTGCTCGGCGGTCCACGCGATGATCCGGTCGCCCATCGTCGCCCGGAAGTCCGGCAGCAACGGGGTGTCGATCGGGGCCGGGCACACCGTGTTGGTGCGCACCCCCCGCGCCCCGGTGGCCCGGGCGCTGCGCATGCTCCAGACCCGCACGATCTCCTTCGACAGCGCGTACGGATCCCCGCCCAGGGCCTCGAGGTGGGCGTCCTGCCAGGCCTGCGACGCCGCCCAGTCCCCGCCGAGGTCGAGCAGAGCGGTGATCTCGGCGAGGTGCTCGGGCCAGCGCACGCCCGCGATCGACGCGGTGTTGACGATCGCCCCACCGGACGGGATGCGATCCAGGAGGCGCTCCGACAGTCGCCGCAGCGCGAGGTAGTTCACGGCGAGCACCACATCGGGTGCCCGGGTCGCCGCGACCCCGGCGTTGTTGAACAGCACGTCGACCCGACCCGTGATCCGGGCCACGGCCGCCTCCACCGCGGCCTCGTCGGCGAGGTCCGCCTCGACGAACGTCGTGTGCGGCCCGGTCGGGGCCACCAGGTCGACCACGGTCACCTCGGGCGCCCCGATCTCGGCGAGGAGGTCGAGCAGCGCGGCGCCCACGCCGGTGGCGGCGCCGGTGACGACGACCCGCCGGCCGGAGTACGAGAACGGATCGGCCATGGTGCCTCCTCGGACGGGAGCCGGGCTCGGGGATCGTGCGGGGATCGTGCGGGAACCGCTGGACGGCGCAGGCGCCGACCGGTCAGGCGAAGACGAAGCCTGCGTAGTCGTCGGCCACGACCGCCTCGGCCCGTGCGATGTACTGGTTGAGCCCGCCCACGTAGGGCAGGAACACCCGGGGCTTGCCCGGGATGTTGGCGCCGAGGTACCAGGAGTTGCACGACGACGCCGTCATCATCGTGGGCGCCGCCACCGCGTTCACGTGGTCCACCCAGGCGTCCTGGGCCTCGACCGTGGTCTCCACCTCGGTCTGGCCCCGGTCGCGCATGCGGGTCAGGCACGCCCCGATCCACTCGATGTGCTGCTCGATGCACACGACCATGTTGGCGAGCACCGAGGGGCTCCCGGGCCCGGTCACCGTGAACAGGTTCGGGAAGCCGGCCACCTGCAGCCCGAGGTGGGTGCGCGGGCCGTCGGCCCACACGTCACGCAGCAGCCGACCGTCGCGCCCGCGCAGGTCGATGCGGGTCAGGGCCCCGGTCATGGCGTCGAAGCCGGTGGCCAGGACGATCACGTCGGCCTCGTGGTAGCCCTGGGCGGTGCGGATCCCGCCGGCGTCGATCGCCTCGATGCCCCCCTTGCGCAGGTCGACGAGCGTGACGTCGTCGCGGTTGAAGGTCTCGAAGTAGTGGGTGTCGATCACCGGGCGCTTGCACCCGATCGGGAAGCCCCGGGGTGACAGCGCCTCCGCGACCTCGGGATCGTCGACGGTCCGTCGGACCATCTCGCGGTAGAGCTCGCAGGCCAGCTCGTTGGCCTCGGGATTCGTCAGCGCGTCGAACCACACCCGCGACGCGTTCCACTGGAGCTCCTCGAGCACCGCGAGGCGCTCCTCCTCGCTCACCTCGAGGATGCGCCGGTCCTCGGCGGTCTGGAGGATGATCGCGCCGGTGCTGCCGGTCACCCCGCCCGGGTTCGCGCGCTGCCCGACCCGCAGCTCGCGGTAGTGCTCCTTCGTGCGGCGCTGCACCTCGGGGTCGAGCGGGCCGTTGTACGACGGCCAGGTGTAGGTCGGGGTCCGCTGGAACACGGTGAGGTGCGCGGCCATGTCGGCCAGCTCGGGCGTGGACTGCACACCCGACGACCCGGTGCCGATCAACGCGACCCGCTGCCCCGAGAGGTCGACCCCGTCGCGCGGCCACATGCTGGTGTAGAGGACCGGACCCGCGAAGGTCTCGAGCCCGGGAAGCTCGGGCGTCTGGGGCACCGACAGGTTGCCCGACGCCATCACCAGGAAGCGCCCGGTGATCGTGTCGCCGCCCTCGGTCTCCACCGCCCAGACCCGAGCCGTCTCGTCGTAGGCCGCACCGACGACCCTGGTCTCGAGCCGGATGTCGCGGCGCAGGTCGAAGCGGTCGGCCACGTGGTTGAGGTACCGCTCGATCTCGGGCTGGGAGGGGAACACCTCCGTCCACTCCCACTCCTGCTCGAGCTCCTCCGAGAAGCCGTAGGAGTACTCGAGGCTGGGCACGTCGCAGCGGCAGCCCGGGTACCGGTTCCAGAACCAGGTCCCCCCGACCCCCGCGCCCTGCTCGAGCGCGACGACCGAGAACCCGAGCTCCCGGAAGTGGTGCACGGCGTAGAGGCCGGCCATCCCGGCACCCACGACCACGACGTCGAACGGCGGCACGGCGGGTGCCGACGGCGGAGGGGTCTCGGTCATGGTCGGAGCGTACCGACGCCCGCGCCCGGTGCGCACGGCGCCAGGCGGGCGCCCCGGGGTGCCTCAGCCGAGGGCGACCAGCCCGCTGATCCCGAGGTAGGCGGCGAACCCGAGCGACACCACCACGGTCACCGCCCGGCGGTGCGACCGGAGCCAGCGGCTCATCGCCGCCAGGGCCGCCGGGCCGCGCCGGCCGAGCGCGGCGAGGACCACCAGGGGTACGTAGGCCGGGAGCAGCGTGATCGCGAGCACCACGCCGAGGACGACCAGTCGGTCGCCGCTGCCGATCGCGGCGCTCGCCGCCTCCCGGGTCGCCGGGACGAGCAGCACGATCGTGGTCAGGTTGGTGAGCATCGCGCCGATCCCGAGGAGGAAGAAGCGCAGGCCCCGGACCCCCGGGTCGGCGTCGTCCGGCGGCGGTTCGTCGTCGGTCGCGCCCGGGTGCAGCACCACCCGCACCGCGCCGGCGAGCAGCACCAGGGCCAGGACGATCCGGATCCAGCCGTCGACCACCGGGTCGGTCCTCGGACCCGCACCGGCGTGCGCGTCGGTCGCCACCACCGCGGCCATCACCGCCACGACCACGAGGGCGGTGGCCCCGAGGACGACGAGCGCGCGTCGGACCGGGTAGCGGGGCGACGCGAGGGTCGCGACCTGCAGGAGCAGGATCACGGGGCTGATCGCCGCCCCGAACGCCAGCGGCAGGACGCGCGCGAAGGTCGTGCTCACGGACGTCGGCGCGCCCGGCGGACCCGGGACCCGACGGCCCGGCGCCCCCGGGCCAGGACGCCGTCGCCGGGCCGGTGCAGGTCGGCGGCCCGCACCTCGTACGCGTGCCCGAAGTCGACGGTGCCGGTCACGCTCACCCGCCGACCCCGGCAGTCCACGTAGTGGAACCGGCCGGTGGCGGGCACGTCGCGGGCCGGGTCGAAGAACACGTCCTGGCCGTAGACGGCGGTGCCGACCGGGGTCACGTGGAAGACCATCGACCGCCGGCTCCGCGTGCCGTCGCGGTGGGGGGCGCCGCCGTGGAGCAACTGGGGGTGCCAGACGATGGTGTCCCCGGTGGTCACGTGGACCTCGCGCGGGTGCAGGCCGGCCTCGGCGCAGCGGGCCTGGACCGTCCGCTGGTAGGCGTCCCACCCGGCCTGGTCGTTCCTGGGCGCGGCCGCCGGGTCACCGTAGAGGTCCACGGCGATCTCGGTCACGTCGATCGGGTCGATCGCGTGGCTTCCGGGAACCACCACCAGGGGCCCGTTGTCGGAGTCGGTGTCGTCGAGCGCAACCCACATGCCCAGGTACCGGCCTTCGGGCCGGGTCGTGAACGCGGGCGAGTCGCGGTGCAGCTCCTGCTCGGAGCCCCGCTCGAAGAAGAGGCTGGTGTACAGCGCGGTCTCGGCCCCGAAGAACTCGTCGCACACCGCGAGCGCGGCGTTGGCCGCGAACAGCGGCTGGAGCGACTCGACCACCTCGTGGAGGGTCACCACCCGCACGAGGTGCCCCGCCGGGTCGGCGTTGGCCGTGACCGCCCGGCGGTTGCGGGCCTTGAACCCGTCGAGGTCGGCCGACGCCCGGCGACACAGCTCCGGCGCCGCCCCGGCCGGGACGACCACGTAGCCGTCGCGCCGCAGTTGCTCGGTCCACTCACCGGGCCCGGTGGCCGCTGCAGGGGTCGTCACCGCTTCATTCTGCCCTGCGGGTCGGCACCGGCGCAGAGTGGCGCCCGGACCCCACGGCCGGGCCTACGCTCCCGCCGTGCCCGAATCCGCTCCCGCCGTGCCCGAATCCTCCCGGACGCCCGACGCCGACGCGCTCCTGGCCCTCGTGCGCGCCTACGCGGTCGCCTGCGACACCCGCGACGCCGAGGCGCTCCGCCGGTGCTTCACCACCGGCGCGACCCTGACCGTGCACTG
>CAIUKV010000213.1 GCA_903899845.1 uncultured Actinomycetes bacterium | reverse complement strand
CTGGGCCTGCCCCGCCCGTGGGACCAGCAGTGGAGCCTGCGGATCCAGCAGGTGCTGGCCATGGAGACCGACCTGCTCGAGTACCCCGACCTGTTCGAGGGCTCGCACGTGGTCGAGGCCCGCACCCGGGAGATCGAGGAGGCCGCCGACGCCGAGCTCACGTGGGTGCTCGACGGCGGTGGTGCGTTCTCGATGATCGACGCCATGAAGCAGCGCCTGGTCGCGAGCCTGGCCGACCGGGTCCGTCGGATCGAGGCCGGGGAGATCCGGGTCGTCGGGGTCAACACCCTCACCGAGAGCGCCGAGTCGCCGCTGGTCCGTCCGCTCGACGGCGAGGACAACATCCTCGTGGTCGACGCCGCGGCCGAGACCGAGCAGCTCGAGCGCCTCGCCACCTGGCGGGCCGCCCGCGACGACGCCGCGGTCGCCCGGGCCCTCGACGCGCTGCGGCACGCCGCCGCCGGCGCCGACAACCTCGTCCCGCCCAGCATCGACCTCGCCCGCGCCGGCGGCACCGTCGGCGAGTGGGCCGGGGTGCTGCGCGACGTGTTCGGCGAGTACCGGGGCCCCACCGGCGTCGGCACCGCCGCCACCCCGGCGGCCGGGCAGCTCGCTGCGATCGCGACCCGGATGCGGGCGGCGGCGGCCGAGCTGGGGGGCCCGGCCCGGATCCTCGTCGGCAAGCCCGGGCTCGACGGCCACTCCAACGGGGCCGAGCAGATCGCGCTGGCGGCCCGCGACGCAGGGTTCGAGGTCGTGTACCAGGGCATCCGCCTGACCCCGGCGCAGATCGCGGCAGCGGCGCGCGACGAGGATGTCGACGTCATCGGGCTGTCGATCCTCTCGGGCTCGCACCTCGAGCTCGTCCCCGAGACGGTGCGGCTGGTCCGCGCGGCCGGGGTCGACGCGCCGATCGTCGTCGGCGGGATCATCCCGCCCGCCGATCAGGCCGTGCTCGAGGCCGCCGGAGTGGCGCGGTGCTACACGCCCAAGGACTTCGAGCTCTCGGAGATCATCGGGGATCTCGCCGATCTGGCGATCGACCAGCGCCGGGCGACCCGGGCCGGTCACCGGACCCGCTGATCGCTGGACTGACCACCGGACGCGCCCGCCGGGGCGGCTCGGCCAGCACCTCGGCAAGGACGGCGTCGGTGTCGGCGCCGGCGTCGCGACCCGCGTGGCGGACCACCCCCGGGGTGCGGGTGAGCCGGGCGGCCGGGCCCGGCATGGTGACCCCGTCGACCTCCACGAAGGTGCCGCGCGCGACCACGTGGGGATCGGCCATCAGGTCGGCCACGGAGTAGACGGGCGCGATCGCGGCCTCGGCCTCGGTGAACGCGGCGAGCACCTCGGCCGACGAACGGGCCCCGACCCACGCGGCCACGACCTCGTCGAGCTCGGCGCGATGGCGGATCCGGCCGTCGAAGTCGGCGAAGCGGGGGTCGTCGGCGACGCCGAGCAGGCCCAGCACCCGCGCCGCGATCGACTCGGCCGAGGTGGAGACCGCGACCCACACGCCGTCGGCGCACCGGTACGTGCCCCGGGGGACCGAGTACGGGATGCCCGACCCGAGCCGGGGTTGCAGCTCGCCGCGCTGGGCCCACACCGCCGGCAGCGGCCCGAGCAGCTGCACCATGGTCTCGAGCAGGCTGACGTCGACGACCTGACCCTCGCCGGTCGCGTCGCGGTGGCGCAGCGCCACCATCACCGCGAACGCCCCGACCAGCGCGGTCACCTCGTCGGTGAGCGCCACCGGCGGGAGCAGCGGGGCGCCGTCGGGCTCGCCGTTCAGGGCGGCGAACCCACCCATCGCCTCGGCCAGGGTGGCGAAGCCGGGTCGCCCGGCGTAGGGACCGTCCTGCCCGAAGCCCGAGACCCGCAGGACCACCAGGCCCGGGTTGGCGGCGAGGAGGTCGGCCGGGTCGAGGCCGAGGCGCTCGAGCGTGCCGGGGCGGAGGTTCTCGATCAGCACGTCGCTGCGGTCGATGAGCCCCCGGAGCGCCGCCAGCCCCGCGTCGGTCTTCGCGTCGATGACGACGGTGCGCTTGTTGCGCCCGACCTGCTTCCAGAACAGCGCGACGCCGTCGTCGGGGTGGGGCCAGCCGTAGTTGCGGGTGCCGTCGCCGGCCGGCGCCTCGACCTTGATCACCTCGGCCCCGAAGTCGGCGAGGTGGCGGGCCGCGCCGGGTGCGGCGATCAGGGTGGCCATGTCGATCACCCGCACCCCGGCGAGCGCGCCCCGCTCCGTCGGCATCGTCGTCAGAACACCCGGGTGAAGCAACGCTCGGCGAGCGCGCCCCGGGCGAGCTCGCGGTAGCAGCCGAGGTACTGCACCGACGTCTCCTCGGCCCAGTCGAACGCGGCCGGGGCGGCGACCCGGCGCACGATCTGCGTGTAGCCGCCCTCGTGGATCCGGTACTCGGCCCACGCCCCGGGGTAGTCCTTGGTCGTGCCCACCTCCGCGAACGGCACCCCCCGGGTGGGCTCGCACCAGACCCGGTTGCCGTGGGTGTGCCCGGCGAAGTACCCGGCGATGTTGTCGCGGCGCGCGACCACGGCGACGAGCGCCTCGCTGTCGGCGGGCCGGATCCCGAAGTAGTCGTCGGGTCGGGTCACCGAGTCGGTGGGCCACACGTGGTGGTGCCCGAACACCAGGACCGGATCGGGCGTCCCGGTCGCGAGATCGTCGAGCCACTGCACCTGGTCGGCGGTCAGGCGGCCGCCGGCCCGGCCCGGCTCGACCGTGTCGAGCACCGCGAGGATGCACCCCGCGACCTCGATCGCGTACGGCGCACCTTCGATCGCGAGCGTCGGGTCGGTGATGGCGTCGTGGTTGCCGCGCACGAAGGCGAGGCGCTCGCCGAACGCGCCGTAGGCGGCGAGGAACGCGGCGAACTCCTCGTCGGTGCCGTGGTCGGTGAGGTCGCCCTTCACCACGACGGCATCGGGGGCGCAGGCGTGCATCTCGGCGATCACGGCCGCGTTCATGGTCTCGAAGTGCGGCGGCACGCCGGGGGGCGACGCGAAGAACGGCCCGATGTCCTCGTGGGGCGGCCCGAGGTGGCCGCACTCCCGCTCACCGAAGTGCACGTCGTTGGCGGTCGTCACGGTGGCGAGGCGGCGGCCGGGCGGGAGCGGGAGCGTCGTCACCGTGGCCGGCAGCGCGGCGTGGACCGGCGCCCCCGACACCGTCAGCGGGTACTCGGTGCCCGGCTCCAGGCCGGTCACCCGGACGTGGTGGCGGGGCCCGGTGGAGGTGACCTCGTGGGGGCCCACGGCGACCACCACCGTCTCGTCCGGCGCCGAGGTCGCCGTGACCACGATCTCGTCGGGGCCGACGCTGAACAGCTCGGCGTTGCCGACCCCCACCGCTGCGGCCTAGGCCCGGGCGCGGCGGCCGATGCGGCCCGAGAGCCGCCACGGACCGCGCTGGAGCCCGGTGCGGCGGGCCCCCAGGCGGGCGCTGCGGACCCACTCGTGCAGCGTGTCGTCGTTCCCGGTCGGCACCGGGGCCGGGGCCGTCATCGCCGTGACCGCGGCGAGGATCGCCGCGACCTCCTCGGCGGTGGCGTCGGGGCTGACGGCGCGCAGGACGGGTCCGGTCACGGCGACGTCCTACAGCGGCACGTTGCCGTGCTTGCGGGCGGGGAGCTGCTCGCGCTTGGTGCGCAGGAGGTCGAGCGCCTTCACCAGCACGATCCGGGTGTCGCGGGGATCGATGACGTCGTCGACGTAGCCCCGCTCGGCGGCGCCGTAGGGGTTGGCGAAGCGCTCGGTGTACTCGTCGATCAGCTCGGTGCGGCGGGCGTCGGGGTCGTCGGCCGCGGCGATCTCCTTGCGGAAGATCACGTTGACCGCGCCCTGGGAGCCCATCACCGCGATCTCGGCCGACGGCCACGCGAAGGCGAGGTCGGCGCCGATCGACTTGGAGTTCATGACCACGTACGCGCCGCCGTAGGCCTTGCGGGTGATCACCTGGACCCGGGGGACGGTCGCCTCGCAGTAGGCGTAGAGCAACTTGGCCCCGTGGCGGATGATGCCGCCGTACTCCTGGTCGGTGCCGGGGAGGAACCCGGGCACGTCGACGAACGTGACCAGCGGGACGTTGAACGCGTCGCAGGTGCGCACGAAGCGCGCCGCCTTCTCCGACGCGTCGATGTCGAGCGTGCCCGCGAGGATCTGGGGCTGGTTGCCCACCACGCCCACGACGTGCCCGTCGATCCGGGCGAAGCCACAGACGATGTTCATGGCGAAGAACGGCTGCACCTCGAAGAACTCGCCGTCGTCGACGACCTGGGCGATCACCGCCTTGATGTCGTACGGCTGGTTCGGCGAGTCGGGAATCAGGCTCACGATGTCGTCGCAGCGCCGGTCGGGGAGGTCGGCGGGCGGGAAGTACGGCGGGTCCTCGAGGTTGTTCTGGGGCAGGAACGACAGCAGGTAGCGGACCTGCTCGAGGCAGGCGTCCTCGTCGTCGGCGACGAAGGTGCACACGCCCGACTTCGACGCGTGGGTCATCGCGCCACCGAGCTCCTCCTGGGTGACGTCCTCCCCGGTCACGGTCTTCACGACGTCGGGCCCGGTGATGAACATGTGCGACGTGCCCTTCACCATGAAGATGAAGTCGGTGAGCGCGGGCGAGTAGACGGCCCCGCCGGCGCAGGGGCCGAGGATCACGCTGATCTGGGGGATCACCCCCGACGCCTTGACGTTGCGGAAGAAGATGCCGCCGTAGGCGTCGAGCGAGACGACGCCTTCCTGGATGCGGGCGCCGGCACCGTCGTTGAGGCCGATCATCGGGCAGCCCACCGACTCGGCGAGGTCCATCACCTTGTGGATCTTCTCGGCGAACACCTCGCCGAGGGCCCCACCGAACACGGTGAAGTCCTGGGCGAACACGAAGACCTTGCGTCCGTCGATGGTGCCCCAGCCGGTGACGATGCCGTCGGTCAGCGGCCGGGTCTCCTCGATGCCGAAACCGTGGGCCCGGTGACGGGCCAGCATGTCGAGCTCCACGAACGAGCCGGGGTCGAGGAGACGCTCGAGCCGCTCCCGGGCCGTGAGCTTGCCCCGGGCGTGCTGGCGCTCGACCGCAGCCGGGCTCCCGGCGTGCAGCGCCTCCTCGCGCAGGGCGGCGAGCTGCTCGAGCCGCTCCTCGATCGGATGGGGGGTCGCCGGGTTCTCGATCGCCACGCGCCGCAGCGTAGTGGCGGCCGGTCCCGACCCGTCGGGGCCGGGGCGTTCAGTGCCCGGGGGACGGGGCCCAGGCCAGACGGCGGCCGTGGGGCTGCGCGGACGCGAGCGCCCGGGTCCGCACGACCCCCCGCGTCCAGGTGCGCAGGCCGAGCACGGTGGCGGTGCCCCCGGCCGCGGCGGCCAGGCCCGGGTCGAGCGCCGGCACCCACGGGGTGCAGGAGGGCTCCTCGAACGTGACGAGGGCGAGGTCGTGGTCGGCACCCCGCCGGTCGAGACCGGCGAGCACGGCCTCGCGGGCCACGCCCGGGAGGTATGCGAGGGCCCACGTGGCCACCACCACCACCAGCGCGTCGGGCCCGACCGCGGCCGCGACCTCGGCGACCAGGGGCTCGAGGGCATCGGCGGCGTCGCCCACCCGCAGGTCCGGGGGCGTCGCGGCGACCAGGTCGAGCGCACCGGCGAGCACCGCGGCCCGCTCGGGCGCCCCGGGCCAGAGGCAGGCCCGCAGCCACCGCCGGTCGGCCGGGTCGCCGGCGTCGAGCGGGTTCGGGTCCACGCCGGTGCGGGCCACGACGTCGGGGAGCCCCGAGGGTCCCGGCCCCGAGGCGAGGTCCGGCCGGTGCGGCCCCACGAGCTCGCACCCGACCGTCACCGGTGATGCCGCGTCGCCGAGCACCGCCACCACCTCGCCCGCGACGCGGTACTCGAGGCGGTAGCGGTCGGGGAACAGGTTGAGCCCGGCGCTCGGTCCGAGCTCGACCAGGGCGACCGGGCGCGCGCCCGCGGCGACGCGCAGCGCCGGCGCGAGGAGCGCGGACCGGCCCACCTCGTTGGTCTGCACCGAACGGGTCTGCAGGCAGTCGGCCAGGTCATCGCGCCGCCGGTCGACCAGGTCGCGGAACGGGGGCCAGGGGTCGGCGACCGAGTCGCCCCGGTAGATCGCCGCCAGCTCGGAGGCGTCCTCGTCGAGCACGAGGTCGTGGGTCGCGGCGAGGAACAGCACCGGCAGCCGCCCCCGCCGGGCGTCGGTGCGCGCGTTCGCCTCGACGAAGGCGAGCAGATCGGCGTCGGCCGCGCAGGCACGCGCGATGCGCTCGTAGACCGGGCTGTAGCCCCGGAGGTCCTGGTCGGCGAGCGCCAGGAAGAGATCGGCGAGCGTGGCGACCGGACTGCCGCCGCGCTATTCCTGCACCAGCTCGATCAGCGTGCCGAACGCGGTCTTCGGGTGGATGAACGCCACCGTGGTCCCCCGGCTCCCCGGGCGGGGCGCGTCGTCGATGACCTGGTGGCCCTGGGCCTTGACCCGCTCGAGGGCCGCTGCGCAGTCGTCGACCCGGTAGCCCACGTGGTGGATCCCCTCGCCGCGCTTCTCCATCCACTTCGCGACCGGCGAGTCGTCGCGGGTCGGCGTGAGGAGCTGCACATAGGAGTCGGCGACCCGGAGGAGGGCCTCCTCGACTCCGTCGCGCTCCACGGTCTCACGGTGCTCGACCTCCACGCCGTAGGCGGCCTCGTAGTAGGCGACGGCGGCGTCGAGGTCCCGCACCGCGATGGCGACGTGGTCGATCTCGGTCAGCACGGGCTCGGCGGGCATGGCGGGCTCCTCAGGACGGAACGGGACGGGACGGGATCAGCCGCCGTGGCGGCGGAACAGGGTGATCTGGGGCAGGAGGCGCTCGCGGGTCTCGGGGTCGGTGACCCCGAGACCTTCCTCGGGGGCGAGCACGAGCACGCCCAGCTTGCCCTCGTGCAGGTTGTGGTGGACCTGGTACGCCGCCTCGGCGGCCTGCTCGAACGGGAACACCGCCGACATCGTCGGGTGGATCCGGCCCTCGCAGACGAGACGGTTCGCCTCCCAGGCCTCGCGGTAGTTCGCGAAGTGGCAGCCCTTGAGCGCCTTCTGGTTCATCCAGAGGTAGCGGTTGTCGTACTCGATCATGAATCCGCTGGTCGCCGCGCACGTGATGATCTGCCCACCGCGCGCGCAGACGAACACCGACGCACCCATGGTCGAGCGACCCGGGTGCTCGAACACGATCTCGGGGTCCACCCCGACCAGCTCGCGGATCTTCTTGCCCAGGCGCCGCCACTCGGCCGGGTCCTGGGTGCCCTCGTCGGTCCAGAACCGGTAGCCCTCGGCCTTGCGGTCGATCACGTGCTCCACGCCCATCTCGTGCAGGAGCGCGGCGCGCTCCGGCGACGACACCACCGCGACCGGGACGCCGCCGCCGTTGAGCACGTACTGGCACGCGTACGCCCCGATCCCGCCGCTGGCACCCCAGATGAGCACGGTCTGGCCCTGGGTCATCTGCGCGCCGTTGGGGCTCACCAGCATGCGGTAGCTGGTCGAGTTGCACAGCGCGTTGACCGCCGCCTCCTCCCAGGTGAGGTGGGCCGGCTTGGGCATGAGCTGATTGGCCTTCACGACCGTGATCTCGGCCAGGCCCCCGAAGTTGGTCTCGTAGCCCCAGATGCGCTGGTTCGCCGCGAGCATGGAGTCGTCGTGGGCGGTCGGGTCCTGGTCGTCGACGTGGTTGCAGTGGAGCGTCACCGCGTCGCCCGGGCGCCAGTTGCGCACCGCCGACCCGACCCGCAGCACGACCCCGGCGGCGTCGCTGCCCACGACGTGGTACGGCTGGTCGTGGCGGGCGCCCCACACGCTCTCGCGGCCCAGACGGCCGAGGAAGCCGAAGGTGGACACCGGCTCGAAGATCGACGTCCACACCGTGTTGAAGTTGATCGACGACGCCATGACCGCGACGTAGGCCTCGTCGGGGGCGAGCTCGGGCAGCGGCACCTCGTCGAGGTGCAGCGAGCGGCGCGGGTCCTTCTCCTCGGAGGGCACCCCCGCCCACATCTCCTGCTCGTCGGCCCGCACCACCGCGCCGCGGTAGGCGGCGGGAAGGGCGAGGGCGCCGAGCTCGGGGCCGGGGGCCCCGTCGAGCACGGCCTGGCGGATGGCGGCGACTTCGGGCGCGGAGGTCATGGGCCCGCAAGTTACCCGTGAGGAACCGCCGATCCGAGAGGGCTAGCATCCGCGCTCCGATTTCCCCACGTCCGCTCGCCCGAATCCCGGGCAGCCCCTTGGAGGACCGCATGTCCGGCTCCGTGATCGTCTCGACCGCCCGCACCCCGATCGGGAAGCTGTCCGGCGCCCTCGCCGGGTTCACCGCGATGGACCTCGGGGGGATCGCCATCGACGGCGCGCTCGGGCGCGGCGGCGTGGGGCCCGAGCAGGTCGACTACGTGGTGATGGGGCAGGTGCTCCAGGCGGGTCAGGGACAGATCACCGCGCGTCAGGCCGCGCTCAAGGCCGGCATCCCGATGACGACCCCGGCGATCACCATCAACAAGGTGTGCCTCTCGGGGATCAACGCGATCTACCTCGCCGACCAGATGATCCAGGCCGGCGACGCCGAGATCGTGGTCGCCGGCGGGATGGAGTCGATGACCAACGCGCCGTACCTCCTGCCCAAGGCCCGGGCCGGGTACCGCATGGGGAACGGCGAGGTGCTCGACGCGCTGATCCAGGACGGCCTGTGGTGCGCGTTCGACGCCGTGCACATGGGCTCGGGCACCGAGCGCTACTGCGGGTCGTTCGGCGGCATCACCCGTGAGGCCCAGGACGAGCTCGCGGCCAAGAGCCACGCCCGCGCCGCCGAGGCCGTGGCCGCGGGTCGCTTCGCCGACGAGATCACGCCGGTGGAGATCCCCCAGCGCAAGGGCGACCCGGTCGTGGTGTCCACCGACGAGGGCGTGCGCGCCGAGACCACGACCGACTCCCTCGCCGGTCTGCGCCCCGCGTTCGAGCGCGACGGCACCATCACCGCCGGCAACGCGTCGCAGATCTCCGACGGCGCGGCCGCGCTGGTGCTGATGAGCCGCGAGAAGGCCGACGAGCTCGGCGTGACCCCGATCGCCGAGGTCGTGAGCTTCGGGATGGTCGCCGGGCCCGACACGTCGCTCCTGACCCAGCCGTCACGGGCGATCAAGCGCGCGCTCGAGCCGATCGACGGCAAGGTCTCCGACATCGACCTGTTCGAGCTCAACGAGGCGTTCGCCGCCGTCGGGCTCGCGGCCATGCGCGATCTGGGCATCACCGACGACGTCGTCAACGTCAACGGTGGGGCCATCGCCCTCGGCCACCCGATCGGCATGTCGGGCGCCCGGGTCGTCATCACCCTGATCAACGAGCTCCGCCGCCGGGGCGGGGGACTCGGG
>CAIUKV010000212.1 GCA_903899845.1 uncultured Actinomycetes bacterium | reverse complement strand
GGCCTGGTCCCGGCGGGGGAGCTGGTGGCGCGGTTCGTCGCCGAGGCCGAGGCGGCGCTGGCCGCGCTCCGGGACGGATCGGTAGCCGTCGGCGCGGGGTCAGCCTCGCCCGGCGCGGCGCGACTCCTCGCGCAGGTCGTGCGCGTACATGCGGGCCACGAGGTCCTCGAACGAGACCCGGGGGGTCCAGCCGAGCTTCGTGCGCGCCTTGGTGGGGTCGCCGAGCAGGAGGTCGACCTCGGCCGGGCGCATGAACCGCGGGTCCTGCTCGACGTAGGGCGTCCAGTCGTCGATGCCCGCGCAGCGGAACGCGAGGTCCAGGAACTCGCCGATGGTGTGCGTCTCACCGGTCGCGATGACGTAGTCGTCGGGCTGGTCCTGCTGGAGCATCATCCACATCGCCTCGACGAAGTCGCCGGCGTAGCCCCAGTCGCGCTGGCTCTCGAGGTTCCCGAGACTGATCTTCTCCTGGAGCCCGAGCTCGATCCGGGCGACGCCGTTGGTGATCTTGCGGGTGACGAACTCGAGCCCGCGGCGTTCGCCCTCGTGGTTGAAGCAGATGCCCGACGATGCGTGGATCCCGTACGACTCGCGGTAGTTCAGCGTGGTGTAGTGCCCGAAGACCTTGGCCACCCCGTAGGGCGAGCGCGGATGGAACGGGGTCTGCTCGGTCTGGGGCGTCTCGCGCACCTTGCCGAACATCTCCGAGGACGAGGCCTGGTAGAAGCGGATCGGGTTGGCGTCGGCGCCCCCGACGATGCGGATGGCCTCGAGCATCCGGAGCACGCCGACGCCGGTGATGTCGGCGGTGAGCTCGGGCTGACGGAACGACAGGGCGACGAAGCTCATGGCGCCGAGGTTGTAGACCTCGTCGGGCTGCACCTGCTCCACCGCCGCGATCAGCGACGAGAGGTCGCGCAGGTCACCCTCGACCAGCTCCAGCGCGGGGTTCTCGTCCATGACCGTCTGGAGCTTCGGGTTGTTCTGGCCCCGCACCATCCCGAACACCTGGTAGCCCTTGGACTGCAGGAGCTCGGACATGTGGCGTCCGTCCTGGCCGGTGATGCCGGTGACGAGGGCGCGCTTCACGGCGAGAACGGTAGTGGTTGCGTCGGATCGATCCCCGGATCGAGTTGGAGCGCGAACTCGGCGCACCGCCGGGCCTCCGCCGTCTCGCCGATCCGGCCCGCGGCCCGGCCCAGCCCGACGAGCCCGCGCAGGAACCCCCGGTTGGTCTCGTGGCGCCAGCGCACGTAGCCCGAGCCGCGCCACCCCGAGGCGCGCAGGCGGTCGAGGCCGCGGTGGTAGGCGACCCGGTAGCAGGCGTAGGCCTCCACGTCGTCGCGGGCGTGGTCGCCGAGGCGGGCCCAGCCGTCGAGGAAGGTGGGCCACCGGCCGACCACCGCGGCGATGGCGTCGCGCCGGCCCGGCGCCTCGACCGCGAGCGCCGCAGCGAGCGCCTCGAGCGCGTCGGCGGGCTCGGCATCCAGGACGGTCTCGGGGGGGCCCGAGCGCGACATCGTGACCGGGAGATCGCTCATGGGCCGATGCTAGGCCCGTCGCCCGGGCTGGGGCGGGGGCGCGGCGGGGGCGAGGGCCGGGCCGGGCCGGGTCGGGTCGGGCCGGGGCGGAGCCCGGGTGAGCGGTCGGTACCATCGCCGGGCGTGTCCTGCTCCCGGTGCTGCCGATGACGACCCCGGTCCCGACCCCCGCGTCGACGACCCACCTGGTCCTGGCGCGCCACGCGGTCACGGCCGAGACCGGATCGGTGCTCTCGGGGCGGGCGCCGGGCATCGACCTGTCGGAGGCGGGGCGGGCCCAGGCCGACGCCCTCGGCGCCCGGATGGCCGACCTCGCCGTCTCGGCGGTCTACGCCAGCCCGATCGAGCGGACCACCCAGACCGCGGAGGCGGTGGCGCGCCACCACTCGCTGGCGGTGCGGCCCCTCCCGGGGGTGATCGAGGCCGACTACGGCGAGTGGACGGGTCAGAAGCTGACCGACCTCGCGGGCACCGACCTCTGGAAGGTGGTGCAGCGCACGCCGTCGCGGATGACGTTCCCGGGCGGTGAGGCGATGGCGGCGATGCAGAGCCGCATGGTCGACGCGCTCGAGGCCGTCGTGGCCGACCACCCCGGGGAGCTCGTCGTGGTCGTCTCGCACGCCGATCCCATCAAGGCGGCGATCGCCCACTACACGGGGGTGCACCTCGACCTGTTCCAGCGGATCGCGGTGTCGCCGGCGTCGGTGACCGCCTTCGCCTTCGGTCACCACGGGGTGACGATGCTCAAGTGCAACGACACCGGCGGTCTCGCCGACCTCGCGCCGCCCGCCCCGGCGCCGACCACCGACGCGACCGACGCCATCGGTGCGACCGACCCGAGCGGCGGGGGGAGCGGCGGGGATGCCTGACCCGATCGAGTTCCACTCCGTCGACGCGCTCGGAGCCGGCGCGGTGGGAGAGCCCGGTCGGCGGGCCTTCTACCTGCAGGCCCGCTCCGAGGCGGCCCAGCTCACCGTGCTGGTCGAGAAGGAGCAGGTGGCGCTCCTCGCGGCCGAGGCGATCGCCTTCCTCGACCGCATCAAGGACGAGTATCCCGAGGAGCCGCTCACGGTCCCGGTGGAGTTCGCCGAGCTCCGCGAGCCCACGGTGCCGCTGTTCCGGGCCCGGCTCATCGGCCTCGGGTTCGACCCCGAGCGGGAGCTGGTGCTGATCGAGCTCCGGGAGCGGGCCGAGGACGACGGCGAAGACGGCGACGACGG
The DNA here is from genome assembly GCA_903899845.1 of uncultured Actinomycetes bacterium. GTDB lineage: Bacteria > Actinomycetota > Acidimicrobiia > IMCC26256 > PALSA-555 > CAIUKV01. The sequence continues at coordinate 959 of CAIUKV010000212.1, read as the reverse complement.
CGATGCCGGGGCCGACGTCGCCACCCGGCCCGACGCCGACGGGGAGGAGGGGTTCGTCGCCCGGATCTACGCGACCCGGCCCCAGGTGCGGGCGATGGCCGCCCGCAGCGCGGTGGTCGTGGCCGCGGGCCGGCCCCCGTGCGACCTCTGCGGTCAGCCGCGGGACCCGTCCGGCCACCGGTGCCCCCGCTGGAACTGACGCCGAACCGTGTCGTCGCCGCCGTCCGGTCCGGTCGCCGAGGTGCTCGTGCACGGCGACCTCGAGGTCGTCGGCCGGATGCGCTACTCGTCGAACGGGGCGTTCTTCGTCCGGGCCTGCGCCGACGGGGTCGAGGTGCCGGCGGTCTACAAGCCCCGGCGCGGCGAGCGACCGCTCTGGGACTTCCCCGACGGCACGCTGTGCCTGCGGGAGGTGGCGGCCTGTGTGCTCTCCGACGCGCTCGGGTGGGGGGTGGTGCCGGTGACCGTGCTCCGGCCTGACGGGCCCTTCGGGGAGGGTGCGCTCCAGCGGTTCGTGGACCACGACCCCGAGGAGCACTACTTCACCCTGCTCGACGGGCGCGAGGACCGGTTCCGGGAGTTCGCCGTGCTCGACGTGCTCGCCAACAACACCGACCGCAAGGGCGGGCACTGCCTGCGGGACCGGGTCGCCGACGAGGTGGTCGGGATCGACCACGGCCTCACCTTCCACCCCGTCCCGAAGCTGCGCACCGTCATCTGGGACTTCGCCGACGAGCCGGTCCCCGAGGCGCTGCTCGAGGACGTGCGGCGGGTCGCCCACGACGCCGAGCACGGCGCGCTCGGCGACGTGCTCGCCGGCCTGCTGTCACCGACCGAGCTCGCCGCCTTCGGGATGCGGGCGGCGGACCTGCTGCACGACGGCCACTTCCCGGCCCCCGACCCCGGCTACCACTCGGTGCCCTGGCCGCTGGTCTGACGGGTCCGGCGGGTCGCCCGGG
>CAIUKV010000211.1 GCA_903899845.1 uncultured Actinomycetes bacterium | reverse complement strand
GTCGCCGGGGGTGGCCCGTGCTCCACGATCACCAGTCGGGGGCGACGAGCGGCGCGGAGCTGCTCGAGCCGTTCGGCTTCGGTGGGCCAGTGCACGACGGTGACATCCACGGTCGGCAACCTACGGAGGAGATGTTTCGCGTTCGTTTCCTGGTCATGAACGCCCGCGCGCTCGGATGCGGCCGGACGTGCAGCGTGCGTCAGGAGTACATCAGGTGGCTGACCACCCCACGTCACCGGCCCGATGCACCCGCGAAACGCGACGGGCGTGTGATGCAGGGGTCGCTCGCGTCAACGGAGCCGCGCGACGCACCCATCGGACCGGGCGCAGCGCCCGGTCCCGCGACCAGGAGGAGACATGCGAGTGACGACGATTGGGCCGCGCAGGCGGCGACGGCTGAGCCGGCTGGCGGGGGTTGCCGCACTCGCCGGCCTGCTGGTGGTGTGCATGGCGAGCGCCGCCGGGGCAGTGGACCCGTCCACCGGCTTCGACCCGAAGGGGGCAACCGCCAAGGGCATCGGCGAGGTCGCCGGCAGCCTGAACCTGCTCTGGGTGGTGCTCGGTGCGGCCCTGGTGATCTTCATGCAGGCCGGGTTCGCCCTGGTCGAGACCGGATTCTGCCGGGCGAAGCACGCGGCCCACGTGGTCACCACGAACTTCGCCATCTTCGGGCTCGGGTTCGTGGCGTTCTTCCTGATCGGCTTCCCGATCATGTTCTCGAACTTCAGCTACGGCGGGTACTTCGGCCTCGACAACGCGTTGAGTCCCGACCGTCTGATCGGGTTCGGCGACTGGACCTTCCTTTGGGGTCGCAGCGGCTTCGGCCTCTCGGGCGCGGCCTACTCGGCGCCGGTCGCGGCCTTCTTCCTCTACATGGCCGCATTCATGGACACCACGGCCACGATCCCGACCGGGTCGATGGCCGAGCGTTGGAAGTTCAAGTCGTTCGTGGTCTGGGGCCTGTTCTGTGGCGCCATCTACTACCCGCTGTTCGGCGGGTGGACCTGGGGCGGCGGCTGGCTGAGCCAGCTCGGTAACAACCTGAAGCTCGGGTTCGGCTACGTGGACTTCGCCGGCTCCGGCATCGTGCACGCGACCGGGGGCATCGCCGCCCTCGCCGGGGCGCTCGTCCTCGGACCCCGGATCGGGAAGTACGGCCCCGACGGCAAGCCGCGGACCCTGGCCGCCCACAGCATCCCCATGGCGATGCTCGGGACGTTCATCCTGCTGTTCGGCTGGTTCGGCTTCAACGCGGCCTCGACCTTCGCCGCCACCGACATCCGCTTCGCCGTGGTCGCGGTCAACACCGCGATCGCCGGCGCCTTCGGCGTGGTGATCGGGATGTTCTGGGCCTGGAAGCGTCTCGGCAAGCCCGACCCGGGCATGTGCGCCAACGGCATGCTCGCCGGGCTGGTCGCGATCACCGCACCGTGCGCGTTCGTGCAGCCGTGGGCGGCGGCGGTCATCGGGGCGGTGGCCGCGGTGATCGTGATCGAGTCGATCCTGTTCTGGGAGCGCAAGCGGGTCGACGACCCGGTCGGCGCCATCTCGGTCCACGGGGTCGGGGGGATCCTCGGGGTGCTCTTCGTGGGGATCTTCGCCGACGGCCGCTACGGCGCCGGGTGGAACCTCACCGACACCAGCGGGACCGCTGAGCGGGGCGTGACCGGCATCCTCTACGACGTCGGGCTCGGCCTGAAGCAGCTGGGCTCCCAGGCGATCGGCGCGCTCGTCATCATCTTCGTGATGGGCGGGATCGCGTTCGCCTTCTTCAAGATCCAGAACGCCCTCACCAAGGGCGGGATCCGCTCGGAGGAGGCCGACGAGGTCGCCGGGCTCGACCGACCGGAGATGGGGGTCCTCGCCTACGACAACCTCCAGATCCGCGAGATCGACGTCGTGGGCGTCGACCCGACCCAGGACCGGGTGCTGGTCAGCGCGGGCGAGTCGCCCGACCCGACCATCGGTCGGTAGGGATCGGGCCGGCACCGAGCCGGCGTCCACGCAATCCTCGACCGGCCGGTCCTCGACGGGCGGCGGGCACCTGCGGGTGCCCGCCGCCCGCTCGTCCCGGGATCCGGCCGCCCCGGGGCGCTGCCGCCACCCGATCGCAGCGTTCACGGGCCCGAAACAATGCGGCAACGGCCGGGAAACCGCGCCGGGGGAACCTGTCGACCACCTGACGGGGACGTGACAGCGTCATGAGCCCGGTGCGCGGCGGCGTGCACCGGGG
>CAIUKV010000210.1 GCA_903899845.1 uncultured Actinomycetes bacterium | reverse complement strand
TGCTCGCCGACGCGGGCCGGGCCGGGCGCACGCTCGCCCGGTCGCTCGCCCCCGTCCTGACCGAGGCGCGCGCCGTGCTCGCCCGCGGCTCGGCGGCGGCGGTCGCCGCGCTCGCCGACCAGCCGGTGGCCCGGGTGCTGCGCGACCTCGTGGAGGTGGGGGAGCGGTTCCTCGACTGGACCCGGCGGGAGTGCGACCGCACGGCGCCGCCCGCCGACGGCACCGGGGGGAGCGGCCACCTCGTGATGGCGGTCGCCGGGATCGACAGCCGGGCCGACAGCCGTGCCGAGGGTCGGGGCCGCCGCTCGTTCGGGCTCGACGTCACCGCGCTCGGGTACCACGCCGACGAGGTCCACTGGTTCTCGTACGCCGCCGACGGGGGCGGCTACGAGGCCGACGACACCCACGACGACCTGCGGGTCGCGGCCCGGCGCCTCGCCGCGCAGCTCCGGGCGCTCGATGCCGCGGAGCCCGGCCGGGAGGTCGACCTCATCGCCCACTCGCAGGGTGGGGTGGTGGTCGAGCAGTTCCTGCGTCACGAGTACGACGCGTCGGATCCGACCTTCCCGCCGATCGGAACGGTCGTCACGCTGGCGTCCCCGCACCGGGGTGCGCCGCTCGCGACGACCGCCCGGACCCTGCGCCGCGACCGGCGCACCGGGCCGGTCCTCGACCGCATCGCCCCCGTGCTGCCCGGCCCGCCCGCCGACGCCCGATCGGTCGCGCAGCTGGCCGAGGACTCCCGCTTCCTCGAGCGGATGCGCCGGTCGCCGCTGCCCGAGCACGTCGAGGTCACCACCGTCGGCGGCACCGACGACGTCGTGGTCCCGGCCGATCGCATCCGGATCCCCGGTGCGACCGAGGTCGTGGTCGCGGTCGACGGCCTCGCCGACCACGGGGCCATCCCCCGCGATCGCCGGGCGCTGCAGGTCGTGCGGAGCGCGCTCGAGCGACGCCCGCCGCCCTGCACGTCGGTGCTCGAGGGGCTCCGGGGTGCGATCACCCCGGTGGTCCTCAGCCGGGTCGAGGGGGATCTCGGTGCGCACCTGACCGGTCTGCTCGCGGCGCGGGGGCTCCGGCCGTGACCGGGCGCGCCCGCACCGCCGCGGTGCTCGCCGTCGTCCTCGCGGGCGCGCTGGCCGGCGCGGTCGCGGCGTGCGGCGGGGGACCGTCCGGACCGGGGCCCGACCGCCGGCCCGCCCGGGCCCCGCGGGCCGCCCCGCCGGGCCCGGCCTCCGGTCTCGCCTGGTGGTCCCCCGTCAACGGGGAGCCCGTGGGGCTCGCCCTCGACGACGACGCCGTGGCGGTGGCCGCGCTCGACGAGGTCCGCCTGCTCGGGGTGCCCGACGGGCGCGTCCGGTGGCGGACGGCGGTGCCCGGCGTGCGCCGCTACCGCCCCGCGATCGCCGGGGACCGGGTCGTGGCGACCGGGGAGCGGGCGCTCACCGTGCTCGACCGTCGTGACGGCACGACCGTGGCGACCGTCCCCGTGTCCGGGCCCGGCCCGGTCGCCCTGCTCCCCGACGGCGCCGGCGCCCTCGTGGCCGTGGCCGCGTCGGAGTCGGGCGCCGTGGTGGGCGTCGACGCCGCCGACGGCCGGGTGCGCTGGTCGGCCGACCATCCCGGATCGGTCATGGCCACCCCGGTCGGGGACGGCGGCACCGGCATCGTGACCTGGCCGGGGCGCACGGGCGGGACGGTCCGGGCGTTCGCCGTGGCGACCGGCGCGGTGGTCTGGGAGCGGCCGGTGGGCCCGGTCGTCGGGGCACCCCTCGTCCACGGCGACCGCGTGGTCGTGGTCGAGGGCCCGGGGATCCACGGGGCGGTCGCGGTGGGCCTCGACCTGCGGACCGGGGCCGAGGGGTGGCGCGTCCCGCTGCCGGGCTGGTGGGACGGGGCGGTCGAGGGCGTCGCCGGACCCGACGGGGTCTGGCTCCTCGACGGCATGGGCACCGTGGTGGCCCTCGACCCGGCCTCCGGGCGGGTGCGCTGGCGCCAGGAGACCGGCCGGCCGCTGGTGCAGGGGCGCCTCGCCCTGCTCCCCGGGGCCGTGGCGTTCGCCTCGGCCGCCGACGACCTGTGCGTGCTCGGACGCTCCGACGGGCGGATCCGGGCGGTCCGGGCCCTCGGCGGGGTCCCCGCCGACCTGGTCGGGACCCCCGGGCGGCTCCTGGTGGCCCTCCGCCTGGGCCGGCCCAGCCGGGTCGAGGCCCTCCCGGCCCCCTGAGGGGCCGGACGGGAGGCCCGGTCGGCCCCCCGGTAGAGTGGCCGGTCACCCGGGCCGCCGGTCCGGGAATTCACACACCCGCGCTCCAAGGTCGCCCGGCCCCTCTGCGGAGGCCTCCCGGGCGTGGCGGGTGGACGTCCAACCGAGGAATCACGAGGAGTTGACGCGCGTGGCCGTCGTCACCATGAAGCAGCTGCTGGAGGCCGGAGTCCACTTCGGGCACCAGACCCGCCGGTGGAACCCGAAGATGCGCCGGTTCATCTTCGGCGAGCGCAACGGCATCTACATCATCGACCTCCAGCAGAGCCTGGAGCGCATCGACGCGGCGTACCGCTTCGTCCGGCGCACCACGGCCGAGGGCGGCACGGTGCTGTTCGTCGGGACGAAGAAGCAGGCCCAGGAGCCGGTGCGCGTCCAGGCCGAGCGCTGCGGGATGCCCTACGTGAACTTCCGCTGGCTCGGCGGGATGCTCACCAACTTCCAGACCGTGCACGCCCGGGTCGGCAAGCTCCACGACTTCGACCGGAGCATCAACTCCGGCGAGGCCGACCAGATGATCAAGAAGGAAGGGCTCAAGCTGCGCCGTGAGCGCGACAAGCTCGAGCGCAACCTCGGCGGGATCCGGCGGCTCGAGAAGCTGCCCGACGTCATCTTCGTCATCGACACGAAGAAGGAGCACATCGCGGTCACCGAGGCGAACCGGCTCGGGATCCCGGTGGTCGCCGTGGTCGACACCAACTGCGACCCCGACGTGATCGACTTCGTGATCCCGGGCAACGACGACGCCATCCGCTCGGCCAACCTGATGTGCCGGGTCATCGCCGACGCGGTGGAGGAGGGCAAGGCGATCGCCAAGGCCCGCGGCGTTCGGCCCGGCACCGTCGCCGACGCTCCCGAGCCGAAGGCGCCCAAGGTGCTCACGCCCGAGGAGCAGGCGGCCCGTGAGGCCGAGCAGGCCCGGGCCCGCGACGAGGCCGCCCGGGCCCAGCGCGAGCGTGAGGCCCGGCTCGCCGCAGCGAAGGAGGCCAAGCCGGCCGACGCCGCCGACGCTCCCGCCGCCCCCGCCGACGCCGCCGACTCCCCGACGACGGAGGCTTGAGGCGATGGCCGAGATCAAGGCGACCGACGTCGCGGCGCTGCGCAAGGCGTCCGGGGCCGGGATGATGGACTGCAAGAAGGCGCTCGAGGAGTCCGGCGGCGACCTCGAGGCGGCCAAGGACTGGCTGCGGGCCAAGGGCCTCGCCGGCGCGTCGAAGCGGGCCGGGCGGGCGGCCGAGCAGGGTGCCATCGACGTCCGGGTCCAGGGGGGCGTGGGCGCGCTGGTCGAGCTCACCGCCGAGACCGACTTCGTGGCCAAGAGCACCGACTTCAAGGCGGTCGTCGCCGACCTCGCCGCGTTGGCGGTGGAGGCCGGTCGTGACGAGCTCGCCGACCTCGCCTACCAGGGCGCCACGGTCGGGGAGCACGTGACCCAGCTGGCCGCCAAGCTCGGGGAGAACGTGGCCCTGGGCCGGGTGGTCCTGTTCGAGACGACCGACGGCCTGCTCGACGGCTACGTCCACGTGCAGAACGAGCGTGGGGTCATGGGCGTGCTGGTGGAGCTGGCCGGGGTCGACCCGTCGTCGCCCGCCGCCCGCGAGGTTGCGCACGACGTGGCCCTGCACATCGCCTCGGCCGCCCCGATGTTCGTGGACCGTGCCGACGTGCCCGCCGAGGTGATCGAGCGGGAGACCGCGGTGTTCGAGGAGCTCACCCGCAACGAGGGCAAGCCCGAGGCCGCCGTCCCGAAGATCGTCGAGGGGCGGTTGAACGGCTTCTACAAGGACACCGTGCTGCTCGAGCAGGGCTTCGTGAAGGAGCCCAAGCAGACGATCGCCCAGCTCCTCGCGACGCTGGGTGCCGACGCCACGGTCCGACGGTTCGTGCGGGTCAAGATCGGCGAATGAGCACGAGCCGCTACCGCCGCGTCGTCCTGAAGCTCTCGGGTGAGGCGTTCGCCGACGCCGAGTCGGGGTTCGGCATCGACGCGGCGGTGGTGCAGCGGATCGCCGAGGAGGTCGCGGCGGCCCAGCGTGACCTCGGGGTCGAGATCGCCGTGGTGGTCGGTGGTGGCAACATCTGGCGCGGGGCCAGCGGCGCCCACCGCGGCATGGACCGGGCCCGGGCCGACTACATGGGCATGCTCGCCACCGTCATCAACGCCCTGGCCCTCCAGGACGCGCTCGAGAAGTGCGGCCAGCCCACCCGGGTGCAGACCGCGATCGCCATGGCCCAGGTCGCCGAGCCGTTCATCCCGCTGCGGGCGATCCGCCACCTGGAGAAGGGGCGGGTGGTGGTCTTCGCCGCCGGCACCGGCAATCCGTACTTCACCACCGACACCACGGCCGCGCTGCGGGCCGCGGAGATCGGGGCCGAGGCGATCCTCAAGGGGACCCACTCCGGGGTCGACGGCGTCTACTCGGCCGACCCGCGGCTCGACCCGTCGGCGGTGAAGCTGACCGAGGTGACCCACTTCGAGGTGCTCAACCGCCGCCTCGCGGTGATGGACTCGACCGCGATCACCTTCTGCATGGACAACCTGCTCCCGATCATCGTCTTCGACGTCACCGCTGCGGGCAACATCGGCCGGGCGCTCGTGGGCGAGCCGATCGGGACGGTGGTGCACACCACCTGAGCGTCGGGAGCGCAACGTGAGCGATCAGGGCCAGGAGATGAAGGACATGGTCGTGGCCGACTGCCGCGACAAGATGGCCAAGGCGATCACCCACCTCAAGGAGGAGTTCGCCGGGGTGCGCACCGGTCGCGCCTCGGCCGGCCTCGTCGACAAGCTGCGCGTCGACGCCTACGGCAGCGAGATGACGCTCCAGCAGATCGCCGGGTTCAGCGTGCCGGAGCCGCGCGTCCTCGTGATCAGCCCGTACGACAAGGGCACGATCAAGGCGATCGAGAAGGCGATCCAGTCGAGCGACCTCGGGATCACCCCCAACAACGACGGCCAGATCATCCGCCTGGTCTTCCCGGCCCTGACCGAGGACCGGCGCAAGGAGCTGGTCAAGGTCGTCAAGCAGCGGGCCGAGGACGCCAAGGTCGCCGTGCGCAACGTGCGCCGGCAGGCCCGTCACGACCTCGAGGCGCTCGAGAAGGACGGCGACCTCTCCCGGGACGAGCTCGACCGGGCCGAGAAGGAGCTCGAGGGCCAGACCCAGAAGGTGGTGGCCGAGATCGACGAACTGCTCCAGCACAAGGAGCAGGAGCTGCTCGAGGTCTGATCCTCGGGCCGCCGAGGCCCGGTGTTTGCGACAAAACGGGCGCTTCGCCGGGGGCGTCCCGGGTGGTTCCCGGCCCACGCCCTAGCCTGGGGATGGCACGACGAGGAGGGACCGTGTCCGACTGGCGCGACGAAGAGTACGACCACGAGCCTCGGCGCCGGCCGGCGCCGGAGGGCGAGGGCGTCCGGATCATCGGGTCCGACGCCGCCGGCCCTCCGAGCTTCGCCGCCGGCGACGACGAGGCGGCCGGATGGCCGCCGGCGGCCGACGACTGGGCGACCGCCACGGGGGGCTGGTCCGCCGAGGCCGGCGGATGGGAGTCCGGTGGGTGGGACCCGGGCGCACCCGCGGCCGACCCGAGCGGGTCCGCCGCCCTGCCGCACTGGACCGAGCCACCCACCGGCGAGGTCCCTCGGATCCTCGACGACGACACCTCCGACGACCTCGACTCCTGGTCGGCGGTGACCGCGCCCCGGTTCCGGACCGATGCGGGCGACTGGGCCGCCGCCGACTTCGGCGCCGACGACCTCCGCCACGACGACTCCACCATGGTCGGCGCCCTCGACGAGGGCCCGGTCGACGACGTCGCCGCCCCCATGAGCCGCCGGGCCCGGCGCGAGATGCGCGAGGCCGGCGCGGCGCGCGGCCGGGGCCGGGGTCGGGGCGCACCCGCGCCCGAGGTCGCGGAGTCGGCTCCCGCCCCCGGCGGGCTGCCGGGACCCGGAGCGCTCGAGGGTCCGCCCCGCGCCCCCGAGCCGGGTCCACGGCCCGGGCTCGCCGAGGGGGGCGGCCCGTCCGCACCGACGCAGCAGCGGGTGGTCACGGGTCTGGTCGCCGCTGCGGTCGCGGTCGTGTGCTTCGCGCTCGGCACCGTCCCGACGCTGATCCTGACGACGGTGATCGTCGGCCTCGCCGCCGCCGAGTTCTACGAGGCGCTGCGTCGCGCCGGGTACCACCCGGCCACGCTGGTCGGTCTGCTCGGGTGCGTGGCGATCGTGCCGATCGCCTACGACCAGGGCAAGGACGCGTTCCCGATGATGCTGTTCCTCGTCGTCGCGTTCTCGTTGCTGTGGTACCTGTTCGAGGTCATGCGGGCCCGCCCGCTGATCAACGTCGCCCTGACGATCATGGTCTTCGTCTACGTGGGCGGGTTCGGGGCCTTCGCCGGCCTCTTCCTCGCGGCCGACGACGGCGTGGGCTACATCCTCGGCATCGTGCTCGCGGTCGTCGCCTACGACGTCGTGGGGTGGTTCGTCGGCTCGAACATGGGCCGCACGCCCCTGATGCCCCGCATCTCCCCGAACAAGACGGTCGAGGGTCTGCTGGGGGGGATGGCCGCCGCCTTCATCGTGAGCATCCTGGTCTCCAACACGGTGTCGGGCTGGGACCAGGGGGGCCTCCTCGACGGCATCCTGCTCGGCCTCGTGATCGCGGTGATGGCGCCGCTGGGCGACCTCGTGGAGTCGATGATCAAGCGCGACCTCGGGGTCAAGGACCTCGGCACGATGCTCCCGGGCCACGGCGGCATCGCCGACCGCTTCGACGCCCTCCTCTTCGTGCTCCCGGCCGCGTACTACGTCGCCGTCCACATCGTCTCCTGAGCGGCCCGATCCCGTGACCGGCGTCGCGATCCTCGGATCGACCGGGTCCATCGGGACCCAGGCGCTCGACGTGATCCGTCGCCACCCCGGCGCCTACCGGGTGGTCGCCCTGGCCGCCGGGCGCAACGCGGGGCTGCTCGCGGCCCAGGCCGAGGAGTTCGGGGTCGACGCGCGCTGGGCCCGCCTCGCCGCCGACGACCCCGCCGTGCTCGCCGAGCTGGCCGCGCACCCCGAGGCCGACGTCGTGCTCAACGCCGTGGTCGGCTTCGCCGGCCTGCCCGTGACCGTCACCGCGCTCGAGCAGGGCAAGCGCCTGGCCCTGGCCAACAAGGAGAGCCTCATCGCCGGCGGCCCGGTGGTCAACGCGGTGCGCCGTCGGGGCGGGGGCGAGATCGTGCCGGTCGATTCCGAGCACAGCGCCGTGTACCAGTGCCTCCGGGCCGGGACCGCCGCCGAGGTGCACCGGATCCTGCTCACCGCCAGCGGCGGGCCGTTCCGGGGTCGGACCCGGGCCGAGCTCGCCGGCGTCCGGGTCGAGGACGCCCTCGCCCACCCGACCTGGACCATGGGCGCCAAGATCACCATCGACTCGTCGACGCTCATGAACAAGGGCCTCGAGGTGATCGAGGCCCACGAGCTCTTCGGCGTCGACTACGACCGCATCGAGGTGGTGGTCCACCCGCAGTCCGTCGTGCACTCGATGGTCGAGTTCGTCGACGGCGCCACCGTCGCCCAGCTGTCGATGCCCGACATGCGCCTGCCCATCGGGCTCGCCCTGGGCGCGCCGGCCCGGCTGCCCGAGGCGTACGGTGCCATCGACTGGACCACCCTCGGGTCGCTCACCTTCGAGCCCCCCGACCTCGACGCCTTCCCCGGTCTCGGACTCGCCTTCACCGCCGGCCGGGCCGGGGGTGGCACCCCGGCGGCGCTGAGCGCGGCCAACGAGGTGGCGGTGGCCGCCTTCCTCGACCGACGCATCCCCTGGCTGGCCATCGCCGACGTCGTCGCCGAGGTGATCGCCGACCGGATCGGGAACGTCCACACGATCCCCGACGTTCTCGACGTCGATCGGGAGGCCCGGGCGCACGCCCGGTCCGTCGTCGACCGGATCGCCGAGGCCGCATGAAGGACCCGCTCGACCACGTCCAGCTGAGCGAGACCCGCCGGGGCAACACGGTCGTCCTCGGTGTGATCCTCGC
>CAIUKV010000209.1 GCA_903899845.1 uncultured Actinomycetes bacterium | reverse complement strand
GGGTGCGACCCGGAGTCGGTCCGGGTCGGGCAGCGGGTGACGGTCGGGTTCGAGCCCGCGGCCGACGGCGTCGCCGTCCCGGTGTTCACACCGGTCGCCGACGGGAGCCCGTGATGGACGTCGGGCTGTACCTCGACGGCCGCAATCCACCGCAGTGGGCCCGCCCCTGGCCCGAGCACTACGCCCGCACCCTCGAGATCGTCGAGGAGGCCGAACGGCTCGGCGCGGCGTCGGTGTGGTGCTCCGAGCACCACTTCTTCGAGGACGGCTACCTCCCCCAGCCCCTCACCCTCGCCGCCGCGATCGCGGCGCGCACCTCGTCGATCCGGATCGGCACCGCCGTGCTGCTCGCGGCGCTGCGCCCGGCGGTGCACATCGCCGAGGAGGCGGCGATGGTCGACATCCTGAGCAACGGCCGCCTCGACCTCGGCGTGGGCCTCGGCTACCGGGTGCCCGAGTACGAGGGCTTCGGTCGGTCGTTCGACCGGCGGTTCGCCCAGACCGAGGCGGTGCTGCGCGAGGTGCTCCGCCTCTGGGACGAGGGCGCCGTCACCCCACCGCCGGTGCAGCGCCCGGTGCCGGTGTGGGGCGGGTTCTTCGGGCCCCGCGGCGCCCGCCTCGCCGGCGAGCTCGGTGCCGGCCTCCTCGCGCTCGATCCGGCGCTCATGGCCCCGTACCGCGCCGGGCTCGTCGCCGGGGGACACGACCCCGGGTCGGCCCGCTGCGCCGCCGTGGTGAACCTCGTGGTCGCCGACGACCCCGAGGCGGCCTGGCCTCGCATCCGGCCCCACCTCCAGTACCAGTGGGACTCGTACAACCGGTACGCGGTCGAGGGGACCGGAGCCGCGGCGCCCCCGCCGATCGACCCCGACCGCTGGGTGACCCCGCGCCCCGACGGCACGCCCGCCCGCTTCGCGGTGTGCACCCCCGACGACGCCGCCGCCCACGTCCGGTCGCTGACCGACGGGCTGCCGGTGACCCAGGTCTACCTGTGGGCGAGCATCGCCGGGATGCCCGACGACCTGGTCGAGCGCCACGTGACGCTCGTCAGCACCGAGCTACGCGCCCGACTGGCCTGAGTCCGGCGCCGCCGGCGGAGCCGACGACACCGACGGCGTCGGGCCCGGCACGGCGGCGTGCACGACCTCGGGGACCCAGTCGTAGACCACCACCGTCTTGCACCACACGTCCTGGACGCTGCGGTTGCGCCGGTCGACCAGGGCGAGGAGGAGACCGACGGGCAGGAGCGCGCTCAGGAACGCCCGGAGGTAGGCCTGCCCCGGCTGCAGCGGTGCCGCGTCGGCCCGCACCACCCGCAGCCCCACGATCTGATTGCCGATGCTCCGGCCGGTGGAGCCCCAGCCGAGCCCGAGCGTGAGCACCAGGATCACGAAGATGGTCCCGGCCGACACCCCGCTGGCGGGCCGGGGCACGGCCAGGTCGTCGGAGAAGAACAGGTCCCACAGCAGGCTCGCGCCGGCGAAGAGCAGCGTGGAGAGCACGAAGGCGATCCCGAGGTCGGCCGCGAACGCGAGAGCCCGCGACGCGATCCCGGCCCGGTGCCCCTGGAGAGCCCGGGCCCGCGGGTTCCGGATCAGGCGGCTCACCGCAGCCCCCGGGGCGTGCGGATCTCGGGGCCGACGACGTCGTACCCGGGCACCGTGGTGTCACGGGGCGTCCGCCGGAACAGGAGCCGGTCCGCGATGCGGGCGATCAGCAGGTCGAGCCCCATCAGCTGGACCCGGATGCCGTCGAGCGTCTCCCCGGCGAGGCCGGTGGTGGAGTCGCGCACGATCGCGCTGAGGTCCATCGACGCGACGATGCCGGCCACGTCGATGCGGGCGACGATCGCGTCCACGTCGACCCGGGCGACCACGGCGTCGACGTCGATGCGCGCCGCGATGGCGTCGATGTCGATCTGGTCGACCACCTCGTCGATCGGGATGCGCCGGACCAGGGCCG
>CAIUKV010000208.1 GCA_903899845.1 uncultured Actinomycetes bacterium | reverse complement strand
GGCGAGACCGACGCCGCGCTCGCCGACTGGGTCGACGGCGCCGACGACGCGAACGTCGTCGTCCTCGACCGCCGGGCCGCCAGCGGGGGCGGCCCGCTCCCTGCGCGCGACCTGCTCCCTGGCCTCGACCGGTACGCCCGGCTGGCGATCGCGGGCGAGGAGCGTCCGGTCGCCTACGTCGAGGCCAGCCACGGCTGCGCCCACCGCTGCCGGCACTGCCCGGTGCCGATGATCTACGACGGTCGGATCCGGGTGGTCGCGCTCGACGACGTGCTGCGCGACGTCGAGCAGCAGGTCGCCGCCGGTGCCCGCCACGTGACCTTCGGGGACCCCGACTTCTGCAACGGCGTGCACCACGCCCGCCGGGTCGTCGCCGCGGTCCACGAGCGCTTCCCCGATCTGACCTTCGACTGCACGGTCAAGGTCGAGCACGTCCTGCGCCACGCGTCGATCTGGCCGGAGTTCGCCGAGCGGGGCTGCCTCTTCGTGGTCTCGGCGTTCGAGTCCACCGACGACAGCGTCCTGGACCACCTCGACAAGGGACACACGGTCGCCGACGAGGCTGCGGCCGTGGCCCTGCTGCGCCGTCACGGGATCGAGGTCCGTCCCACCTGGCTGCCCTTCACCCCGTGGACGACCACGAGCCAGGTGGCCGACCTGCTCCGGTTCGTCGCCGACCACGGCCTGATCGGCAACGTCGACCCGGTGCAGTACACGATCCGGCTGCTGATCCCGAAGGGCTCGCTGCTCCTCGACCGGCCCGACGTCGCCGCGCGGGTCGGGGCCTACGACGACACCCTCGGCGCCCACCCGTGGGCGGCGCCCGACCCGGCCGTCGACGCGCTGCAGGCCCGCCTGGCCGCGCTGGTCGAGGCCGAGCTGGCTGCGGGCGCGTCGACCGGGGAGATCTTCGCCGCGGTCTGCGCCGCGTGCGGCGTGGACCCGGGCCCGGTGCCGGCCGACGTCGAACGCCCCCGGCTCACCGAGCCGTGGTTCTGCTGCGCCGAGCCCACCGCCGGTCAGTTCGGGACGCTCGACCCGGTCTGAGCCCGGGCCGGCGCCCGGCGGCTACTGGCTGCGCAGCACGTTGAGGGCCGAGCCCGCCCGGAACCACGCGATGTGCTCCTCGCTCATCGTGTGGGTGGTCTCGATCTCGGTCTGGGTGCCGTTGGCGTGGTTGAGCCGGACGGTGACCGGCCTCCCCGGGGCGAGGTCGGCGAGGCCGGGGATGTCGATCGTGTCGTCGACCAGGATCCGCTCGTAGTCGGCCGGGTTCGCGAACGTGAGCGCCAGCATGCCCTGCTTCTTCAGGTTGGCCTCGTGGATGCGGGCGAACGACCGCACGAGGATGGCCTTGCCGCCCATGTACCGAGGCTCCATCGCGGCGTGCTCACGCGACGAACCTTCCCCGTAGTTCTCGTCGCCGACCGCGATCCAGTCGATCCCGGCCTCCTTGTACGACCGGGCCAGCTCGGGGAGCGACCGCACGGAGCCGTCCCGTCGGTCGATCCCGGTCCCGGCCTCGTCGAGCGAGAACGCGTTGTTGACCCCGATGAAGAGGTTGCCGGAGATGTTGGTCAGGTGACCTCGGTACGTGAGCCACTTCCCGGCGGGTGAGATGTGGTCGGTCGTGCACTTGCCCGTGGCCTTCATCAGCACGGTGAGCCCGGTGAAGTCGGCGCCGTCCCACGCCGGGAACGGCTCGAGCAGCTCGAGCCGTTCGGAGCCCGGTCGCACCACCACCTCGACGCTCGCACCGTCCTCGGCGGGTGGGACGAACCCCGACTCGCCGGGATCGAAGCCCCGGTCCGGCAGCTCGTCGGCGGTGGGGGGATCGAGCCGGACGGGACCGCCGGGGGCGTCGATCGCCTCGTGGAGGAAGTCCACGTCGAGCCGACCGGTCAGCGCGTACCCGACCACGGTCTCCGGTGAGGCGATGAAGCTGAGCGTCGACGGGTTGCCGTCGTTGCGGGCGGGGAAGTTCCGGTTGAACGACGACACGATCGAGTTCACGGTGCCGGGGGCGAGGTCGTCACGCTGCCACTGCCCGATGCACGGACCGCAGGCGTTGGCGAGCACCGTGGCCCCGACGGCCTCGAGGTCGGCGAGGTAGCCGTCGCGCTCGATCGTGGCTCGGACCTGCTCCGAGCCCGGGGTGATGAGCAGCGGCGCCCGCACGGTGAGTCCGGCCGCCCGGGCCTGCCGGGCGACGTGGGCGGCCCGCCCGATGTCCTCGTACGACGAGTTCGTGCACGAGCCGACCAGGGCGGCCGAGACCTCGAGCGGGTAGCCCTCGGCGGCCGCGACCCGGGCCAGCTCCGACACCGGCCGGTCGAGGTCAGGGGTGTGCGGTCCCACGACGTGAGGCTCGAGCGCGTCGAGGTCGATGTCGATCACGCGGTCGAAGTAGCGCTCCGGGTCGGCCACGACCTCGGGGTCGGGCCGCAAGTGCTCGGCGTACCGGTCGGCGAGCGCGGCGAGCTCGGCCCGCTGCGTCGACACCAGGTAGGCGGCACTCCGTGCGTCGTACGGGAACAGCGAGCAGGTGGCGCCGATCTCGGCGCCCATGTTGCAGATCGTCGCCTTGCCCGTGGCCGAGATCGACTCCGCCCCCGGACCGAAGTACTCGACGATCGCCCCGGTGCCCCCCTTCACGGTGAGGATCCCGGCGACCTTGAGGATGACGTCCTTCGCCGACGTCCAGCCGCTCAGGCGCCCCGTGAGCCGAACGCCGATGAGCTTGGGCACGCGGGTGTTGTACGGCCAGCCCGCCATGACGTCGACCGCATCGGCGCCACCGACCCCGATCGCGATCATCCCGAGGCCGCCGGCGTTGGGGGTGTGGCTGTCGGTCCCGATCATCATCCCACCCGGGAAGGCGTACTGCTCGAGCACGACCTGGTGGATGATCCCCGAGCCCGGCTTCCAGAACCCGATGCCGTACTTGGCCGACACCGTGCGCAGGAAGTCGTAGACCTCGGAGTTCACGTCGAGCGCGTGGGCCATGTCGGCCTCGGCCCCCACCCGGGCCTGGATGAGGTGGTCGCAGTGCACCGTCGACGGCACTGCGACCTGGGGCAGCCCGGCGGTCATGAACTGCAGCAGGGCCATCTGCGCGGTGGCGTCCTGCATCGCGACCCGATCGGGGCGGTAGTCGGCGTAGTCGACCCCACGTGCCACACCGACCGTCTCCGGATCGTCCGCGTGGGCGAAGAGGATCTTCTCGGCGAAGGTCAGCGGCCGGCCGAGGCGGCGGCGCCCGATGGCGACGCGCTCGGGATAGCGCGCGTACACCGACTCGACCAGCTCGACGGGGGTGGTGGGACCAACGGTGGGCATGGGTGGGCTCCGCGTCTCAGAGGCTCGGCGTTCGGGGGCGAGGATACGCGACGGCGCCCCGGTCAGCCCCGGGGGCGCTCCTCGACCACCACCGACTCCATCACGTCGCCGACCTGGGTGGACTGGGCGACCTCGATGCCCTCGACCACGTAGCCGAACAGGTTGTAGTCCTTGCTCAGCTTGCGGGTGCAGTCGTCGATCGTGATGAAGAACTGCGAGCCGTTCGTGTTCCGACCGGCGTTGGCCATGGCCACGGCACCGAGGGTGTACTCGGCGAGCACGGGCTCGTCGTCGAAGCGGTAGCCGGGACCACCGCGGCCCGACCCCTCGGGGCACCCGCCCTGGATGACGAACTCCGGGACCACGCGGTGGAAGGTGAGCCGGTCGTAGTAGCCCTGGCGGGCGAGCCCGACGAAGTTGTTCACGGTGTTGGGCGCGAGCTGCGGGTCGAGGTCCATCACGATCTGGCCACGGCTGGTGGTGATGGTTGCGCGGTAGATCGACTGCGCGTCGGTCTGGAGTTCGGGCTGGTCGGGCATGGTGTCCTTTTCGGTCAGGACCCGGTCATCGTCGCGGCCGGGTCGTGGGTGTGGTGGGAGTGGTCGGGAGGGGGGTGCCGTCGAGCGCCGACGTCACCTGGGCCAGGAGCCCGCGGGCCGGTTCGGCGAACTGACCCTGCGGGGCGGCGATCAGGTACCGCTGCAGGTCGCCCTGGGCCCGGGCGAAGTCGCCGTACTCGTTGGCCACCACAATGGCACGGAAGTAGCGCGCGTCGGGATACTGGGGATCGATCTCGAGCGCACGGTCGAGCCGGGACACCGCCCGGGCGACCAGGGCGTCCACGTCGGCCGGGCTGCGGTCGACCGCCGCCCGGGCCGTGAGGTACAGGATCCGCCCCGCCTGGGCCTCGGCCTCGGCGCTGCGCGGGTTGCGGGCCAGCACCTCGTCGTACTGGCGCAGGGCGGCCGCCAGGTCGCCGTCGGCCTCCAGGTAGCGGGCGAGCAGCAGGCGGCTGGCGAGGTCGTCGGGGTTGGCCGCGACGGCGTCCTCGAGGCGCTGGCGCCGGGCCTCGACCGAGAGGCTCCCCTCGCTCCCACCGGTGCCGGCGACCGGTCCGGTGTTTCCCGAGGCGGTCTGGCCGGGGAGGCGGTCGGTGAGGGCGGCGGCCAGCACCGCCGCGACGAGGGCGAGGAACGCCAGGATCCCGACCCCGGTGAGCACTCTGCGCCGGGTCGAGGTCCGGGGTGCCACCGGTGCGGCACCGGCCCCCGCGGCGGCGCCGTCGGCGAGGGCCCGGAGGACCGCGGCCGCCCGGGCCGTGTAGTCGTCCCGGAGGAGCGCAAAGGACTCGTCGTCGATCGCCCCCTTGGCCCGTTCGGCCTCGAGGTCGTCGAGCGATCGCAGCAGGAAGTCGCGTTCGCGTTCGAGCCGGTCCCGTTCCTCGGGGCCGAACACGGGGTCCGGTGCGGGATCGGTCACGGGGTCGGTCCGTCCCGCCGGGCCTCCCGGACGATCGCCTCGTCGTCGGGCGTGGCGTGGCGGCGCTCGAGTCCCCGCCAGCGCCGGAAGGCCAGGGCGAGCCCCAGGGCACCGGCGCCGAGGACGGCGACGGGCAGCCCCCACACGAGGAGCCCGAGACCCCGCCGCTCGGGCTCGAGGACGATCGCCTCGCCGTACCGCTCGACGTAGGCCTGCCGGATGGTGGCGTCGCTCTGCCCCTCGGCCACCCGCTCCCGCAGGTCGCGCCGGATCGCCCGTGCCGACGACGTCTGGGCGTCGGCCGCCGAGAGGCTCTCGCAGTCGGGGCAGCGCAACTGCGCCGCGAGCGCACGGGCCCGTTCGGCCGGGGTGGGGACGCCACGCGGTTGCGCCGCCCAGGCGATCACGGCGATCACCACGACGGCGATCACGACCCACGGCGCCCACGAACGCCAGGTCGCGGTCTGCCCTGCGGGATCGCGCTCGTCGCTCACGGGGTCACGCGACCTCTTGCCGCGAGGAGCAGCGTCTCGAGGTCCTCGACCGAGGCGGGCCCGAACTGGTAGCCGACGACGAGCCCGTCGGGACCGACCGCGAACGTCTCCGGCTGTCCACGCGTCCCGAACGCCAGGGCTGCGTTCCCTCCGGGGTCCATGGCGATCGTCCACGCGTCCCCGCGGTTGTCGACCCAGCGCTCCACGGCCCGGCGGGTGTCGTCGCGCACGATGCCGATCATCTGGAAGGTCGGGTCGTCGGCGTGGCGCTCATAGAACTTCTGCAGTGCCGGTGCCTCCTCGCGACAGGGGATGCACCAGGTGTTCCAGAAGTTCACGATGGTCGTCCGGCCGGCCAGGTCGGCTTCGGTGAGGCGGGTGCCGTCGAGGGTCGTGACGCGGAACTCGGGGACGTCGCGCCCGGCGAGCTCGCTCTTGCGGGCGGCGGCGCGGGGGTCGCTGCCGACCTGGGTGGCGAACACCACCACGAGGGCCACCAGGAGCACGGCGACGCCCACCGCGATCCACCGGGCGGTGTGCCTCACGGCGCCACCGTCGCGACGGCATCCGGCGCATCGGTCGCCGGCGGGACCGAGTCCGCCGTCGGCGCCGGCGACGTCGGCCCGACGATCCGTCGGCTCTTCGGGACCAGCGCGAGCGCCGTCCCCAGCGCCATCAGCGCGCCGCCGATCCACAACCACACCACCATCGGGTTGATCGCGATGCCGATCGTCACCCGGTCGCGGTCGGTGGGCGCGGAGATCAACGTGAGGTAGATGTCACGCAGGATCCCGGTCCGCACCGAGGGGGTGCCGATGCCGCTCATCCCTCCGGGGAAGATCGAGACGGCCGGCGCGTAGGTGCCGAGATCCCGGTCACCCTGCTGGATCCGGACCTGCGCCTTCACCGAGCGCTTCTGCTCGGTCATGACGACGTCGCGTCGCACGTAGGTGAAGGTGTACCCGCTCACCTCGGTGGACTGCCCGATCTCGAGCCGGGTCTCGGTCTTGGTCGAGAGGTTGGACGACGCCGCGAGGGCGACGGCGATCGCCACGACCCCGAGGTGGACGATCAGGCCCCCGTAGAGCCGCGGCCCGCCCCGGACCGTGCGCCACGGTGCTGCCCACCACGACGTCCCGGTCGCCCGCTGCGCCCGCAGACCCAGCGCGAACTGTCGCACGATCCCGCCGACGGCGAAGGCGGCGAGCCCGAAGGTCACGAGGACCCAGAGGTCACGGATCCCGGCGACGGCCGCCAGGACCATCACTGCGACCCCGAACCATGCGGGGACGAGCAGGCGGCGGCGCAGGACCTCACCCGACGTCGCCCGCCACGGCAGCGCCGGGGCCGCGGCCATGAGGAAGAGCAGCGCGATGCCGATCGGTGTCGTCATGCGGTCGAAGTAGGGCTCGCCCACCGACACTCGCCGGTCCTGGAGCGCCTCGGCGAGCAGGGGGTACACGGTGCCGAGCAGCACCACCACGGCCAGCGCCGCGAACAGGAGGTTGTTCACCAGGAACGCCGCCTCGCGCGAGACGGGACTGTCGATGCGCCCGGGGGCACGGAGCCGGTCACCCCGCCACGCGATCAGCAGAACGCTGCCGATCGTCACGACGGCGAGGAAGCCGAGCAGCCAACCTCCGATCGGCGACTCCGTGAAGCTGTGCACGGAGTCGATCACGCCCGATCGGGTGATGAACGTGCCGAGGATCGTGAGGCAGAACGTCGCGACGATGAGGGAGAGGTTCCAGACCCGCAGCATCCCGCGCCGCTCCTGGACGATCACCGAGTGGATGAAGGCCGTGGCCGTGAGCCATGGCAGGAGCGATGCGTTCTCGACCGGATCCCAGGCCCAGTAGCCGCCCCAGCCGAGCACCTCGTAGCTCCACCACGCGCCGAGGATGATCCCGACGGTCAGGAAGCCCCACGCCACGAGCGTGGCCCGCCGGGTCTCGGCCAGCCATCCCTCACCCAGTCGGCCGGTCACGAGCGCGGCGACGGCGAAGGCGAACGGCACGGTCATCCCGACGTACCCCAGGTAGAGCATCGGGGGGTGGAAGGCCATGAGCGGGTGGTTCTGGAGCAGCGGGTTGGGGCCCCGGCCGTCAGCCGGGGGGTTCGCCAGGGTCTGGAACGGGTTCGCCGGACCGAGCATCAGGGCGAAGAAGAACAGTGCGACGACGAAGCCCACGATCATCGCCCACGCGACCATCGGATCGGTCGCCCGGTTCCGGAACCGGTAGGCCATCCACGCGAGGTAGCCGGCGAGCACCAGACCCCAGAGCAGGATCGATCCCTCGAGCGCCGCCCAGAGTCCCGTGATGGTGAACAGCAGCGGCGTGGCCCGGGCGTTGTTCTCGGCCACGTACCGGATGGAGAAGTCGTGGGTGATGAGCGCCCACTCCATCGCGAACACCGAGAGGGCCGATGCGCTGAGCAGGACGAACGCGTAGCGGCGGCCCATCCGAAGGAACCGTGCGTCGTTGCGGCGCAGGCCCCAGGCCAGCACCACGATGCCGAGGAGCGCGCTGACCGAGCCCAGGGCCAGGCCCAGCACCCCCAGCGAGGCTCTCACGGCGCGCCGGCCCCTCCGGCACCCGCGGACCGGTCGGCGAGCGGGCCGGGCGCCGCGGACCCGGAGTCGACGTCGGGGGCCTCGTACTCGTTGCCGTGCCGGATCATGATCCGGTCCGAGGCGAAGGCCGCCTTCGGGCCCCAACGGCCCTCACATACGACCGGAGCGCCGTCCTCGAACAGGCTCGGCGGATCGCCGACGTGCACCACGCGTGCCGTCTTCTTGCCGTCGGTGATCTCGAACTCGACCCCACGCCCGGTCTCGACCACGGATCCCGGGACCACCTCACCGGCGATGCGGAACCGGCTCCCGGCGTCGGTGGCGCGCTCGGCCACCGCCTCCGACACCGTTCGGAAGTACACGACGTTGCTCGAGAGCACGACGGTCAGCACGATGATCGCGATCACGGCCGCGCCGCACAGGGACAGCGCGATGATCGCCCGCCGCTTCGCCGTGGTCATCCGCCCGACCGCTCCCGTCGGCGCAGGCGCAGCGTGATCGAGGCCCAGTATCCGACGAGCACGATCGCGGTGATCGCCCACCCGGCGACGACGAACCCGACGTCGGTCACGACCCCACCCCCACGGTGCCGGCACTCGGCACGCCGCCCTGGGCGCGCTCGGCGATCGCCGCCTCGAGGTCGCGCTCGTCGCGGTCCTCGTCGAGCACCTCGAGGCGGTACCGCAGATCGAGGAGGTACACGTACAGCAGCGTGAAGGAGAGCACGCCGAGCCAGAGCGCGAGCGCCATGGTGCCCTCGATCTGGACGTCGAGGTCGGGATTGAACACCGTCGCCTCCTGGTGCAGGGTGCGCCACCAGGTCACCGAGAAGTGGACGATCGGGACGTCGACGAACGCGATCAGCGCCGCCACGCCGCAGCGCTTGGCCCGGACGTCGAGCGCGGCGGGGATCCGGCGGAGCGCGAGGTAGCCGAGGTACAGGAAGAACAGCACGGCGGTGGTGACCAGCCGGGCGTCCCAGGCCCACCAGACCCCCCAGATCGGGCGGCCCCACAGGGACCCGAGCAACAGCGTGAGCCCGGTGAACACCACCCCGAGCTCGGCCGATGCGCCGGCGATGCGGTCCCACACGAGCGACCGGGTCCGGCCCCACAGGTAGAGCGCGGAGCAGACGGCGGTGACCCCGAAGGCGAGGTAGGCGAGCCAGGCGGCGGGGACGTGGAGGTACATGAGCCGCTGGGCGTCGCCCTGGAACGCGTCGGGCGGGGCCACGAACAGGCCGACGACGACGAGGGCGACCAGGGCCACGACCGAGAGGCCGCCCACGACGCGTCGCGCCACGGGAGCCATGAGCCGGTCGCTGCGCAGGGCCGACCTCCCGTCGATCACGATTCCTCCAACAGCGGGCCGAAGGCCAGCATCCCGATTCCGACGAACAAGGTGGCGAAGATCACGAGCAGCCCCACCCAGGGCCACGCGTCACCCGGGACGCCGTCGATCGAGGCCTCCCACGCCCGTGTGGCACCCAGGAGCACCGGCGCCACCACGGGCAGCAGCAGCACCGGCACCAGGGTCTCCCGCGCGCGGATTCCCGCAGCGAGAACGCCGTAGAGGGTACCGGCGGCAGCCAGCCCCACGGTCGCCGCGGCAGTGGCCAGGATCAGGGGCGGCAGCGACGCGAGCCGGACGTCGAAGAGGACGACGACCCCGAGCGTCAGCAGCGCCTCGAAGGCGAGGAGCTCCACGGCGAGGGCCCCCGCCTTGCCGAGGAAGATCGAGCTCCCGTCGAGGCCCGACATCCGCAGCGCGTCCCGGGCCCGGTTGTCCGCCTCGAGGGCGAAGGACCGGGACACCCCGAGGAGCGAGGCGAGGAGCACCGTGACCCAGAACAGGCCGGGGGCGACCCTCGTGAGGACGCCACGATCGGGGTCGAGCGCGAAGGCGAAGAGCAGGAGCACGATCAAGCCGAAGGGGACGACCTGCTGGCCGACGACCCGGGCCCGGGCCTCGATCCGCAGGTCCTTGCCGGCGATCAGCGCCGCCTCCCGGAGCAGGCTCACGTCGACGCCCCGGGGGACTCGGGGGTCTCGGGGGTCTCGGGGGTCTCGGGGGTCGTCGGCGTCTCCGGTGCCTCCGGCGGGGAACCGTCGGCGCGGACCCCGGCCGCCTGGCCGTTCACGAGGACAACCTCGCGATCCGCGACGGGCCGGACCAGGTCCAGCTCGTGGGACGCGATCAGGACCGCACGCCCGTCGGCGGCGGTCTCCCGCAACACCCGGTCCAGGTGGGACCGAGCCGGGGCGTCGAGTCCGGCGTGCGGCTCGTCGAGCAGGAAGAGGTCCGGACGTCGGGCCAGGGCCGCGGCCAGGGCGAGGCGCCGACGCTGCCCGGTGGAGAGCCGCCCGTGCCGGACGTCGGCGAGACGCCCGAGGTCGAAGGCAGCCATCGCCTCGTCGACCGCACCGGCGCCGACCCCGGCCACCCGACTCGCGAACTCGAGGTTCTCCCGCACCGTGAGGTCGTCGTAGCAGCCCGTCTCGGGCCCGACGAGGCCGATCCGGCGGCGGTGACTGCGCCGGTCCACGCCGAGATCGACGCCGAGGACCGTCCCCTCTCCCCGCTCCAGCGGGATCAGCCCGGCCAGGAGGCGGAGGAGGGTGGTCTTCCCGGCTCCGTTGCCCCCCGAGAGCAGCACGGTCTCCCCCGCCGCGACGTCGAGATCGACGCCGGCGAGGGCCGGGAACCGGCCGAGGAGGCAGACCGCGGAGCGGAGACGAACGACGAGGGACACTTCGCCTCCGAGGTGGGGCGGGCCTCCTGAGTGTACGGACGGCGGGAACGGACCGGCGAACCCGCCCCGGCTCCCCCCGGTGCGGGGACGATCCCCGCTCGGGTTCGTAGGATCGGGCGGGTGCGACGGGCCGTTTCCGGACTGGGCCGGGTCCTCGTGACCGGCGGACTCCTGGTCCTGCTGTTCGCCTCGTACCAGCTGTGGGGAACCGGGGTCTACACGGCCCAGGCCCAGGACTCGCTCGAGCGGCAGTTCGCCGAGGCCCGGGCGTCGGCCGGTCGCACCACCACCCCGACGACGCTGTCGCCCGGCGCGACCACTGCGGTGACCGGTGCGCCGACCACCACCACGACGACCACGACCCCGGCGCCCGAGCCCCCGCCTGCGAACAGCGATGTCGTGGCGCACCTGGTGATCCCCAAGATCGGCGTCGACACCTACGTCGTGCAGGGGACCGCGACCGCCGACCTGCGCCGCGGGCCCGGGCACTACGCCGCGACCCCGCTCCCGGGCCAGTTCGGCAATGCCGCGATCGCCGGCCACCGCACCACCTACGGGGCGCCGTTCGGGGAGCTCGATGCGCTCGAGCCCGGCGATCAGATCCGGGTGACCACCCTCCAGGGCAGCTTCGAGTACCGGGTGTTCGACAAGATCGTCGTGTCGCCGAACGCATCCGAGGTGCTCGACCCCGATCCGGAGCGCACTGCGATCCTGACCCTGACGACGTGCCACCCGAAGTACTCGGCCGCCGAGCGGCTGATCGTGAAGGGGGAACTGGTGGTGGCCCCCGGCACGACCGCCCTGCCCCCCACGGTCGACACCAGCGCGACCGCCGACCTCGACCCCGACCCTCGCAACGTGCTGACCGGCGAGGCGCAATCCCTCCGCCCGACGGTGCTCGCCGGGATCGTCGCCGCACTGGTCGGAGGGCTGTGGTGGCTCCTGTTCCACCGCCACCCCCGGTGGACGACCTGGGTGCTCGGTGGCGTGCCCTTCGCCCTGACCCTGGGCTACTTCTTCGTCCTGCTCGAGCGGGCGCTCCCGGCCAACTACTGATCGTCCCGCTCGGGACCGGACCCGGGACGGACCACACCGTCCGGACCGTGTGCTCCCATCGTCGGGAACCGCACCGTCACGCCCCGTCGTTCACTTTGTCCAGGCCCGTACCGGTCGGCGCACGGGCCGGATCGCCCCGGACGGAATCCGGGGACCAGCGAGGGCGCGGTACCGGGGGTACCGCAGTACCGGGGGTGGCAGGGCGACGTGGGGCTTCCGATCCAGAACTCGGGTGCCGAGCAGCCCGACGACGACATCCGGGCGCTGATCGCCAGCTTCCGCCCCGATGCCGTCCGTGTCGCCCGGCGCCTCGTCCGCACGCAGGCCGAGGCCGAGGACCTCGCCCAGACCGCGTTGATGAACGTGATCGCGCGTTCGCACGCGATCTCCGACCGAGAGCTGGTCAAGCCCTACCTGATGACCGCCGTGCGCAATCTCTGGCGCAACCAGTTGCGGGCGGGCCGCCGGGTCGAACCCGCTCGCGACGAGACCCTCTTCGATCGGCTACCCGAGCCCGAGCCCGACACGCCGAGCATGACCGGGGTCGACACCGCCACCCTCGAACTCGCGATGAAGACGCTCTCGGAGGCCAACGCCGCACTGCTGGCCCTCCGATTCGTCGAGCTCCTCGACTACGAGGCGATCGGCAGGCGTCTCGGGATCACGGCACCGACGGCGCGCCAGCGGGTGCACCGAGCGATGGAGCAACTCCGCACTGCGTGCTTCGCCGTCGAGCCCGAGACCCAGAGCAGCCGCGTCTGCCACCTCACCATGGTTCGCCTCGGACGCTACGCCCGCGGCGCGCTCGCCGCACGAATCGCCTTGCGAGTGACCATGCATCTCATCGACTGCGACCAATGCCGGAGCTCGTACGTGAATCTCACCGAAGTGCTCGGTCTCGTCCCGAACCCCGAGGTGCTCCCCGACCCTGGTCCGGAGGCCTGACATGGATCGCAGCAACATCGTCCCGATCGCGCGCACCGCTCAGGAGACGACCGCGTCGCAACGCCGGCACTTCCGCGTGCTGGTGGCTGTCCTGGTCACCGCCTGGGCTGCAGTCGTGATCGCGGCGGTCACCCTCACGCCACTGCCTCCGCTCGTCCCGTTCGCGATTCTCGCCGTGCTCGTCATCCTCGCCGAGCATCGCTTCGTGCTCTTCGGGGATGAGACCTCGATGAGTGGAAGCATGATCGTGATCGTTGCCTCGGTATTCGTGTTTGCGGATACGGCTCCCCTCGCCGGCCCCGTC
>CAIUKV010000207.1 GCA_903899845.1 uncultured Actinomycetes bacterium | reverse complement strand
CGTCGTGGCCGGGGTCGTCGTCGGCGGCGTCGTCGTGGCCGGGGTCGTCGTCGGCGGCGTCGTCGTGGCCGGGGTCGTCGTCGGCGGCGTCGTCGTGGCCGGGGTCGTCGTCGGCGGCGTCGTCGTGGCCGGGGTCGTCGTGGTCGGGGTCCCGCTGCCCTCGTAGTTCAGGGGCTGGGTGAAGAACGTGTTCGCGCCACCGTGCGAGACCCGGACCACCATGGCGCACGGGTTGGTCGCGTCGCAGGTGATCGAGAACGGGCCGAAGCCGTCGGTGTTGAACCACTCCGCGGTGCCCGTTCCGGCCCGGAACTGGAAGGTCCGGGTCTCGGGGTTGTTGGAGCCGGCCACGGTCGGGATCCAGTAGCCACCGGTCGACGGGTTGGTGACGGGGGGCGGCTGGATCCCCGGGGTGGCCGCGTCGAAGTCGAGCCCGCCGTCCGGCGGGTTCAGACCACCCGGCGCGGCCTGCTTCACGCACCGGTTCCCGGTGGAACCGGAGTAGCCGTAGTTGGTGAGGGACCACGACGTGAACCCGGACTTGCACAGTTTCACCTCGAAGCCACCGAACCCGTTGGTGGTGGTGATCGAGCCCTCGACGAGGTCTCCGGCGTCGAGGCCGGTCACATTGGTGAACGTGGCCGTGACGTTCGGCTCGGTGAAGGTGTCCGCGGTCGAGCGCGACGCCTGGAGGGCGAGCGCGACGAGCAGGGCGACGAGGGCCAGGCCGAAGCAGGTCCGGATTCCGAGTCCGCGGCGCTCCTCGATCGTCATCGTCGGCTCTTCCTCTCGGGGTTCGGGGAGGCTCGGTACCGGGCGACGGATCCCCCGGAGGGACCAGTGCGATCAGGGCGCCGAGGCGATGGGCGGAACGTAGGCAGCGGCACGCGAACGCCCCTCGTCCTGATCCCCAACTCGAGGTGAAGAGTCCGCCAACGGAACGCAAGGCGGCTCGTCGGCACCGGTCCGTCGCTCGCGACGGCGCGCGGCCCAGGCCACCGCGAGCAGCACGATCGGCAGCATCGCCTCGACCAGCCACGGGTCGACCCGGGTCGGCACGGTGAAGTAGACCGGGGCGTCGAGGCCGTAGACCGCCCCGGAGACCTCGTAGCGACCCCAGGTCGGCCCGTCGATGCGGACGGGCACCGTCACGGTGGTCGAGGCGCCCGGTGCGATCTCGGGGACGGTCCGGCGGCCGAGGGGCGCGGCCTCCCGCCGCGTCCGTCCGACGGCCGCGGTGACGACCAGATCCCGAACCGGCTCGGCGCCCACGTTGCGGACCCGGACCACGAGCTCCGTGCGCACCGGCCCCGCGACCAGGGGGAGGATGCGGTCGACGACGCCCCGGTCTCCGGCGCGCGTCCCGGCGCGGACCTCGAGGTCCTCGGCGTCGGCGCGGCCGGCGAGGGGGAGGACCGGGGGCCCGACAGGAACCCCGACCAGCAGGATCGGGGCGAGCCGGACGAGCTCGCCGTCGGTGGTGGCGGCCCGCACCACACACGGGCAGTGGATCGGCGGCGCGGCCAGGCGGAGGCGCGTCGTGGCCCGGCCCTCGCGGACGAGCACGGACCGCGTCGCCGGCTGGTTGCAGTCCTCCGACCCCCGCCGGGCCTCGTTGCCGCAGCTGCCGACGAACACGGGCCCGTCGGGCCAGTCGCGCAGCTCGACCACGACGTCGGCCCCGACTGCGCCGTCGGTCGGGGTGACCGCCAGGGTGGCGGAGGAGCCGGACGGCGGCGCCTGCTCCTGGGCACCGCTCGGATCCCACCAGCCGCCGACCACGACGAGCACGGTGAGCCACGAGAGCGCAGTGATCCGCACGGCGCGGCCCACGGTCAGACCCCGGCGGGTTCCGGCGTGCGCTCCGGGGTCCCGCTCGGGGATCGGTCGGACCGTCGGCGACCCCGGGCGCGGCGGACCAGACGCCCGACGAGATAGGCCAGCGCGACCAGGGGCAGGAGGATCTGTGGCAGCGCCCAGGTGGTGGTGGCGACGCTGAACGCGCTCGGCACCGCCTCGTCCTCGGCCCCGGGTGCGCTCCTCGGCTCGATCTCGACCACCGCCTTGACCCGGACCGTCGCCGGGACGCCGCGGACGGTCTCCCGGAAGGTCGCCGAGTTCCCGGGCAGGAGGTTCTCAACCCGGGGTGCGCGACGGTTCACGATCGTGCGGCCGATCGCGTCGCGGACGACAAGGCGCTGGTCCGCCCGCAGCCTGACGTTGCCCGGATTCCGGACCGTCCACTCCACCTCGAGGCTGCCCCCGAACGGGTCGAGCTCACCCCGGTAGGTGCTGCGGACGTCGTCCGCCACGAGCGCCGGGCTGACGGACCCGTCCACCCGCAGGTAGACCCGAGTCCCCGACCGCCGTTCGATGTCGACCGAGGTTCCCCCCCGGGACCGCCCGACCGCAGTGGTGGTGACGAGGATCGCCCCGGCGTGGTCGCCGGGGCTCGCGTCACGCGGCACGACGATCTCGACCGGGAGGGTCGCGCTGGACCGGGCCGGCACGGTGACGACCGACGACCCGACCCGGACCCACCCGCCGACGTCCTTCGGGGGCTCATCGGTCGGACCCACGGTGAACGTCCCGTCGGTGGCGTTGAAGGCGTCGGCCGAGAACACCCGGAACTGCACGGCCACCGGCGAGTAGTTCCACACCGTGACGGAATCGGTCAGGGTCGCGCCCGGCGCGACGCGGTAGGAGAAGCTGGACCGGGAGCTCACCCGCCCCGGCTCGTCGGTCCCCGGGGTGACCGCCCAGCTCTCGACGTACTCGCCCGCACCGCCGACGGGGGGCGCCGTCTGGGCCGCGGCCGGCTCGGCCCCGGACAACCCGACCGGCCCGAATGCGCCGAGGGCGACGAGGGCGAGCACCCCGGCGATGCCGAGCCACCGCGTCCGCACCGATCGGCCGAAACCCATGTGGCATTCGTAGCCGTGGCGCAGTGACCGCTCCTTGAACGCAACCGGTCGGGAACCCGGCGTCCAGGTGAACTTCGCGCCTACGGCTCGGGGCGCCGATCCGGTCGGCATCGCACCCGGGACGCGGTCCGGGCGGGGAGGCGCTGCCTCCCCGCCCGGACCGACGATCCGTCTCGTTCCCGACGCCACTCGGTGCCGGGCTGCTCTCGGAGCCTTACAGGACCGTCAACGTCAGCGTCGCCTGGTACGACCCGGCCGGGCTGATGATCGGGACGTAGAGCAGGAGGTCGGCGTCGAGGCGGGACACGCCCGCACCGGCCCCACTCGCCGCCGACGCCAAGGTCCGCGACACGTCGAGACCGGTGGTCGAACCCGGAGCCCGGATGGTGCCCTGGGTCACGGTCGTGCCGACCGGCCCGTCCGTCGTCCGGACCTTCGGGGTCCAGCCGAGCCAGTGGGCCGGGAACTCCTTGTCGCCGGCACTGCAGGCCCGGGGCGCAGCCGCCGGGGCGTTGTTCGCGTCACCGGTCGTCGCCCCCGAGCCGTCGCAGAACTTGCTGGACTGCCCGGTCAGCGACCAGCCGGGGTTGTCGGCCCGGTAGTCGACCACGTACACCTGGTTGATCGCACCGGTGGCGACGAGGTACTTCCCGGCGTCGGGCCCGGTGGTGACCAGCCGGGCCGGGGTCGGGTCCTGGTCGAAGATCCGCACGCTCTGACCGGTCGCGGCGTCGTTGGCCGGCTGCGAGAGGTCGAGGTACGTCAGCGACCCGATGGTGCCGTACCCGGTGACGGTGGTCCCGCCGGGGATCTGGGTGCCCTGGATGCGCTTGGTGTTGTCGGTGCTCACGAACGCACCGGCACCGGCGGTGATCGTCCGTCCGAGGACGGTCACCTCGGCGTTGTCGAACGTGCTCGACACTGCACTGTCCAGCGTCACGGAGGTGGCGCTGGCGCGGGCGACGATCCGGCGGGTGACGCCGGCCACGGTGACCTGCTGCCCGACGTCGCCGCTGACGAACGCCGCCGAGGCCGAGGTCAGGGTGGTGGACCCGGCGGTGATCGTGCCGTCGAACACGGTCCGGGTCTCGGCCGTGGTCACGCTGTCCACCACGTGGGAGGACCGGGGGCCGCTCAGGTCCACCGTGCACCGCGTCGCCGGGGTCAGCTGGGCGGTGAACGGGGAGGTCTTGTCGGCGTTGGACGGGTCGAACGCGTCACCCTGGGCCGTGTCCCACGGCCCGGAGCTGCCGGCACACCGCTGGGCGAGCACGAGCACGCCCTCGGGGACGGTCACGTTGATGGTGTTGTAGACGATCGGGGCACCCGGGGTCGCGTACTGGGCGCTCGAGAATGCGCTCAGGTTTCCGGATCCGTAGTCACCCTGGACCTTGAAGCAGTAGTTGGTGCCGTTGGTCAAGCCGGTCACCGTGATCGGCGACGACGAACCGGTCGCCGTGGTGATCACGGTGGAGCCGCACGTGGTGGCACCCGTCGTGTTGTACGCGGTCACCTTGTAGCCGGACGACGGCGCCGGCGACACCGCACCGAACGCGACGACGATGTTCGTGTTGCCCGGCGTCAGCGACGTGATCGCCGGAGCGGACGGCGCCGGCGTCGCCGCCGTGGTCGCCGCCGAGCTCGTGCCCGCACCGTTCGACGCGGTCAGCGAGAAGGTGTACGCCGTGAAGTTGTCCAGGCCGGTCACCGTGTAACTCGTCGCCGACGAGGTCGGCGCCGGGGAGCAGGTGCCACCGCTGCAGTTCCCACCGGTCGGGGCCGGCGACACGGTGAGCGCGTAGCTCGACGGGGCACCACCGGTGCCCGCCGCCCACGACAGCGCCGCCTGGGTGTTCCCCGCCGTCGCCGCGAACGACGCCGGGGTCCCCGGAGCGGCGATGTAGGTCAGGGGCTGGATGTACCAGGACGTGCTCCCGCCGTGGGACACCCGCACGACCATGTCGCACGGGTTGGTCGGGTCGCACGTCATCGAGAACGGGCCGAAGCCGTCGGTGTTGAACCACTCCACCGTGCCGGTCCCGGCCGTGAAGCTGAACGTCCTGGTCTCGGGGTTGTTCGTCCCGGCCACCGTCGGGATCCAGTAGGTCGGGGCCTGGATCCCGGCCGTCAGGCTCGCGTCGAGCCCACCCGAGGAGATGCCACCGGGCGCAGCCTGCTTGACGCACCGGCTCGCCGAGGCTCCCGAGTAGCCGAAGTTGGTGAGGCTGTACCCGGTCTGGCCGGTCTTGCACAGCTTCACCTCGTAGCCACCGAAGCCGTCGGTGGTGGTGATCGAGCCCGACACCACGTCACCGGGCGCGAGGTTCGTGGTCGGCGAGAAGGTCGCCGAGATGTTCGTCGTCGTACCTTCATCCGGCGTCGTCGACGGCATCGCAGCGCCTGCCGGGCCGGAGACGGCCGACACGCTCCCGAGCGCCAACGCCGCCACCGCCAGGGCACTCCACGCCCGACGGCCGCAACGCACACGGCGGAACAACACGATGGTCTCCTTTGGGTTCGGGAGTCGGGGGACTCCACTGAGGGGGAGGATCACTGGGGGGAGGGCAAGGGAGGGGGAAGACGTGCGTCGAGCGGTTCACCGCCCGGCGGGGTCCCCGGGGGGGGTGCCGACCGGGGATTCCCGGCCGACCCCCACCCCGGGCGATGGACGCCCCGCGGTCGGATCAGCGGATCGGCGGATCTGCCGGAACCGCCGGGACCGCCGGATCAGGTTCGCTTGCGGCAGGTGGTGGCCGAGCTGCCGCTGTTGGCCACCTTGGGAAGCGGCTGGAAGCCGTTGTCGGCGATCTCGCCCTCGTTGGTGCCGTTGCAGAGGGGGCTGTTCCCGGCGGCGGTGAAGCCGACCAGGTTGACCGCCTCGTCGTAGTTCGGCGACAGGACGTGGACCACGTTGTAGACGAACCGGACGCCCGGGAACAGGTTCACGTTCGTCTGGCTGTTGATGACCGGGTTGAACTCGTTGATCGGCGTGATCCCGGCCACCAGCACGGTGGCCGGCGTGATTGCGCACCGAGCGCTCGGCGAGATGGTCAAGACCTGGCCATCGGTCGCGGTGATGGTCGTCCCGTCAGCGATGCACGGACCCGAGAGTTGCAGACCGACCCACCCGGAGGTGAAGGTTCCGGCCGTGCCCGAGTCGAGCGTCGTGTCACCGAGCCCGGAGGCGGTGACCCCATTGGTCTTGGTGACGGTCGCGTCGCCAGGCGTGGTGGTGTAGTCCTGGGTCGTGACGGTCACCGGAGTTCCGCTGGAGCCGGCGACGTAGTTGAAGCAGATCGGGGTCCCGGAGTTGAGCAGGTAGTCGGATCCGTTGAAGCGGATGGGGAACGCCGCCTGGAAGGTCGAGTCCTCGAACGTCAACGGCGAGGTCGGGCAGGTGCTGGTGCCCTTGACCCGGGTGATGGCGCCCATCCGGACCCCACCCCGGACGTCCAGGGTCTTGTTGTCGGACCGCTTCACCTGGTACGCCCACTTGCCCACCGAGTACCCGACGATGTACTCGTCGAGCCGGGCGACGTTGGCGCCGCTGTTGCCGCTGGTGAGCAGCGACCCGTCGTTCTCCTGGACCAACAGGACGTCGTCGCAGCCGAAGGCCGAGAGCCCGTCGGGCGCCACTGACGAGATGTTGCTGTTGCCGAGGACTGCAGCGAGGTACATCTCCCGGGTCCCCGAGCCGACCTGGGGCACCACCCGGCTGATCTTGCCGGGGGCACCACCGACCTCGGCCCAGTTGTTGATCCGGTCGTCGGCGTCCACGTTCTTCTGCGCAGTGGTGAGCCCGAGGGCAGCGTCGTTCTCCGAAGCCGCGTCGCACTTGTAGATGGCCCGGAGCTGCGCCATGGTCAACGACGTCGGCGCCTTCATGCTCGTCGTGCCCCAGCCCACTGCGTCGAGCCCGAACCCGAAGAACTCGAGGTTGGTGGTGGACACGAACGCCGAGGAGCGGGCGATGTCGATGCAGCCGTTGCCGGTGTCGATGGCCGCCGAGCCGAAGTTCTGGGCCGGGTCGGCGGACCGGACCAGCGCCGTGCGGCCCTGGCCGGAACCGTTCGGGTTGATCAGGCGTCCGTCGCTGTCTGCGTCGGTGAGGTACGAGGTGTCGGTGTTGCCCGACTCGGCCGGGTCGTAGACGACCTGGGCGCAGCTGGCGTCGGCGGGAACCGTGAGCGCCGCCGGAGGCGGGGTCAGGATCGGGCCAACGTGGAACACGTGGCTCTTGACCTTGGTCGGCATGCTGGCGATGACGCTGTTCATCACGTCCCAGGTGGTGTCGGAGCCGGCGACGGTGACGACGACGTCACCGGTGTTGACGGTGCCGCTGTTGTCCTTGTCGAGCATGGTGTTGGGGATCGGGTCCTGGGGGTTGGGGGCCGCCAGGGCCGGGGTGGCGGTGAGCAGCAGTCCCGCGACCGCCGCTCCCAGCACCCCGACCCGGAGGACCCGGTTCACAGATCGCCTCACGAGGGGTTGTCCTTTCTGACGCCGAGGGCGACGCGCACGCCGCTCCACCGGAAGTTCTTCCGGCGGCGACATCGTCTCCGGGTCGGCGGAAACAGAACAGGCGTGGAACCGTGAAAGGTCGGGGAACGGACCCCAAACGCCGCGGGTCAGCCCGTCGGGGCGTCTCCGCCCGACCGCGACGCCGAGACCGGGGTGCCTGCGGCCACGCCCCCGGCACGACGGCCTCGGCCCACCCCGAACCCGATCGCGAACGCGACCGGGAGGCACACGGCGGAGATGAGGGCGAACAACGGTGCGGAACCCATCTCCGCCGCTCCCGTGGTCGAGAATGCGACCGGCTGGTCGTCGCGGACCGTGCTCGTCGTACCCGACGCCCGCGACGCCGTGGCCGTCCGCCCGGTGGCGCCCGCGGCCGACGAGCCTGCTGCGGCGGCCGCCTGGGTGTCGCCGCCCGTGCCGCCCCCGCCCGTGCTGCCTCCGCCCGCTCCGCCGTCGCCTCCGGCCAGGGAGGCCACGCCCTTGAGCGGGTCGTCGGGGCTCTTCGCACCCGCGCCGAGCGACCCTCGGAAGGTGGGGTTGGCGCAGTTGTCGGCGTTGAGCTGATCCGCCTGGGCCGCCCCGGTCATGCGGGCGATCGAGTTCGCGACCTCCTGGGAGAGGTTCGTGGGCAGGGGGGAGTACCCGATCCGGGCCATGTTGGCCTGGCCGTCGCAGGCGATGTAGCGGAGCCAGCGCGCCAGCGTCTCGGCCACCCCGCTGTTCGAGTACGGGCCCTTGCACGTGGGCCGGGCCCCGTCGGGCGCGCACTGGGTGA
Source organism: uncultured Actinomycetes bacterium (assembly GCA_903899845.1). GTDB lineage: Bacteria > Actinomycetota > Acidimicrobiia > IMCC26256 > PALSA-555 > CAIUKV01. The sequence continues at coordinate 20,191 of CAIUKV010000207.1, read as the reverse complement.
CGATGTAGCTGTACGCCGAGATCGGGTAGGCGAGCGGATTGGTGCTTGCGTAGACGCCGGACAGCTCCTGGCTGAGGTCGGGCCGCAGCGACGCCGACTCGAGCGCAGCGGCGATGTTCTCGGCATAGGGGAGGACCCACTCGCCAGCGGCGTTCTGCACCCGGGCGGTCATGGCGTTGTACACCTTGGCGTAGCCGAACTCGTCGTAGGCGATGGCCCACCGGCCCTGATCACTGGCCGTGTACTGGGCCATCTGGTCCGATCCGTTGAGTGCGAGCGTCTTCGGGGCGAAGCCCGGGGTCCCGTCGAGCTGGATGATCCGGACGTCGGTCGGGAGCCGGTTCGCGGCGGCCCAGCGGCCGAACACGTCCGGGGCGACGCTGGCCACGAAGTCGTAGAACAGCGCAGTGGTGCCCGACTGGCCGCTGCGGTAGACGACGGTGATCGGCTCGCACGGAAGCTCGAGGCCGAGGTTGTCCGTCGTGATGGCCGGGTCGCACCACCGCGCGATGTCACCCATGAAGATCCGGGCGACGGTGCGCATGCTGAGACGGAGGTAGTCGACCTTGCGGCCTGCCTTGTCGACCACGTTGTACATGACCGCCACGGCGCCGGCGACGCTCGGGATGTACTGGAAGCTCCGGTTGGGCGGCGCACCGAGGGCGGAGAACTCGGCCTCGGTACCGGCGAAGTCGGTGAGGCTGCCGGCGAACGAGGTGAGGCCGTCGGGGGACCCGGTCGGGAGGTAGTTCACGTCGAGGCCGCGGGTCTGGGCGTCGGCCACCCACTGCTGCATGGCCAGGGCGACGTAGGTGGACCCGGACCCGTTGATCTTGGCCGGGGCGGCGGCGGCCGGCTGCGGCGCGCCGGCCACCACGAGGCTGAGCACAACGGCGCTCAGGAGCAGGGTCGCGGCGGCGCGCCGGAACGGGATCATCCGAACCTCCCTTGGACGTACTGCAGGGTGCGGGGGTCGTCGGGCTCGGTGAAGATCTTCTCGGTGGGTCCGAACTCCACCACCCGGCCGGGCTGGTTCTCGGCGGCCAGGAAGAAGGCGCACAGGTCCGACACCCGATGGGCCTGCTGCATGTTGTGGGTGACGATCACGATCGTCACGTCGTCACGGAGCTCGCCGATGGTCTCCTCGATCCGGGCGGTCGAGGTCGGGTCGAGCGCCGAGCAGGGCTCGTCCATGAGCAGGACGTTGGGGTGCACGGCGAGCGAGCGGGCGATGCACAGGCGCTGCTGCTGGCCGCCCGAGAGCGCACCCCCCGGCGAGTGGAGCCGGTCCTTGACCTCGCGCCACAAGCCGGCCCGCGCGAGCGACTGCTCGACCAGGGTGTCCTTGTCGCTGCACTTGATCCGGGCGAGCTTCAGGCCCGCGAGCACGTTCTCCCGGATCGTCATGGCCGGGAACGGGTTGGGCTTCTGGAACACCATGCCGATCCGCATGCGGATCTCCTGGGCCCGCACGCCGGCCCCGTAGATGTCGGCGCCGTCGAGGAGCACCTCGCCCGCGAGTGACGCACTCGGGACCAGCTCGTGCATCCGGTTCAGCATCCGGATGAACGTCGACTTGCCGCATCCCGAGGGGCCGATCAGCGCGGTCACCTGCCCGGCCGGCATGAGGAGGTTGACGTCCTCGAGCACCAGGCGGTCGCCGAACCAGGCGCAGAGGTCCACCGAGCGCAGCGTCGCCGCCCCGGGCGGCGGCCCACCGGTGAGCGTCACCGGCGCCCGGTGCTCCGCGGCCCCGTTGGCCCCGTTGGCCCCGTTGGCGGTCGCCGAACCCGGGATGTAGGACGCGACCGGCGCGGACGCGACCGGCGCGGGCGCGACCGGCGCGGGCGCGACCGGCGCGGATGCGATCGGGGAGTCGGCGTCGGTCATGCGGCATCCTCGGGGACGGGGGTCGCGTCCCGCACCGGCCGCCGCGTCGCCTTGCGCGTCCGAGCCTTGGAGCGGTCCCGACCGATGAAGCGGGCGAGGGCGAACAGCCCGATCACGATCAGCATGAGGACCAGCGCCCCCGCGAAGCCGCGCTCCACGGCGGCCGCGTCGGGCTTGCGGATGTTGCGGTACACGAACAGGGGCAGGCTCTCCTGCGCGCCGTCGGTGGGATTGGCGTTCATCAGGTCGTAGCCGAACGCCGTGAACAACAGGGGCGCGGTCTCACCCACGGCGCGCGCCACCCCGAGCACCACCGCGGTGGTGATGCCGGTCCGGGCCGTGGGGAGCACCACCGACCAGGTGGTGCGGACCCGGGTCGACCCCAACGCGAGTCCGGCCTCCCGGAGCCCGTCCGGGACGAGGCGCAGGACCACCTCCACCGTACGGGTGATGGTGGGCAGCATGATCAGGGCCAGGGCGAGGCTCGCCATCAGGCCGTTGAAGCTGAAGATCTTGATCGAGCTGGCGTACGGGAGGATCAGCACGGCGAACACGAACAGCCCGGCCAGCACCGACGGGAGGCCACTCATGGCATCGACGAAGACCCGGACCGGCCGACGCCAGCGGCTCCGGGACTCGTTGAGGAAGATGGCCGCACCGAGGCCGAGGGGCAGCGAGAAGAGCAGTGCGAGCCCCACCTGCTGGATCGTCCCCACGACTGCGTGCGCACCCCCTCCCGCCGAGCTGGCCATGACCGGGGTGATCCCGCGCTGGTCGTCGAGGAAGAAGCCCAGCCGCAAGGCCTTGAGCCCCTTCTGGAAGATGTAGACGTTCAGCAGCACGAGCGGCACGAGCAGGATGACCGCACCGGTCACCACGAGCACGGTCATCACCCGGTCGGTCGCAGCGAGCCGGCCCAACCGATCAGCGGTGACGATGTAGAGGAGGACGAGGAACGCGGCGAAGGCGCTGAGCAGGAACCCGAGCCAGCCCGTTCCCTCGGTGAGACGCGTGAAGACGAGCCACGCGAGCGCAAGGGCGCTCACGGCACAGAGTGCCATCGTGGCGAGGTCGGTGGGCGTGAGCTCGCGGGGTCGCCGGCGTTGCCGCGTCGGGGTACGGGCGGTACCCGGGGTGGGCGCCGTCACAGGTCCACCCCGGCGCCGGAGCGGCTGCGAGCCACCACAACCGAGGCGAGCGAGTTCGTCACCAGGGTCACGACGAAGAGCACGAGCCCGGCGGCCATGAGGCCACTGGTGGTGAACGGATCGGCGCCCGCCCTCAGCACGATGAACCCCGACACCGTCGATCCCCCGTTCTCGAGGATCCGGTAGACGAGCGCCGGCACCTGGGGCAGCAGCAGCGACACGGCGATGGTCTCCCCGAGGGCCCGGCCCAGACCGAGCATCGAGCCGCCGATGATCCCGCCCTTCCCGTAGGGCAGCACCACCGAGCGGATCATCCCCCAACGGGTGCTGCCCAGGGCGAGCGCAGCCTCCTTCTCGCCCGGTGGCGTCTGGGCGAAGACCTCGCGGGCGACCGACGCGATGATCGGCACCACCATCAACGCCACCACGACCCCGGCGATGAACATCGAGTTGGTGAGGTTGGCGTCCTTGCTGATCTCGAAGATCGGGATCCACCCGAAGTGGGTCCCGATCCACTCGGCCAGCGACGACAGTTGCCCCGAGAGCGCGAGGAAGCCCCAGAGCCCGAAGATGAGGCTGGGGATCGCGGCCAGGAGGTCCACGAGGGCGGTCAGGTACTTGCGCGACTGGATCGACGCGTACTCGGTGATGAAGAGCGCGGAGACGGTCCCGAGCGGTACCGCGATGACGATCGCGATCATCGCGACGATGACCGTCCCGGTGAGCAGCCCGAGCACGCCGATCTCGGGGGGTGACACGTCGGTGCGCCACCCCTCGGTGGTCAGGAAGTCGATGATCCCGATGCCGCCGATCGCCCGGCGGCTCCGCTGGAGCAGGAAGAACCCGACCAGGACGAGCAGCACCAGGACGAACAGCCCCGAGGCGAGCGTGACCCGGTCGAACCACCGGTCGACCCGGGCCGGCTTGTCCTGGATGACCCGGCGCTGGCGCGCCGACGTCGGCGCCGGTACTGGATCTGCGGCCGGCGGCGGCGTCGCTGCCGGGATCGTCTCGGTGGTCGCCACGGCCGGAACGCCGGTCAGCTCAGGCGCAGGACGATGAAGACCAGGATGAGGATGACGGCGAGCACCTCGAGCACCACCGAGAGCGGCAGGAAGCGGCGCCTGCGCTTCGGCGTCGGACTCGCCGTCGGCGCGACCGGCGCGACCGGCGCGACCGGTGTCGGCTCGACCACCGGGATCACCGGGGCCCCGACGACCGCAGGTGGCGCCGGGGCAGCTCCCCCGGCCCCGGTCACGCCTGCGGGTGCCGGTGCGGGTGCGGGTGCGGCGACCACGGGAGCGATCTCGGGGACGGGCGCCGATGGGGGCGGCGACCACACGAACGCGGGGGCGCTCGGCAGGGCATCGGGATCCACCTCGGGGACCGGCGAGGGGTCGTGCACGGGTGGCGCCGGTCGGCGACGAGGTCGTCGCGCCGGCGCAGGCGCAGGCGCTGGCGCAGGGACCTCCACCGCAGGCTCAGGCGCTGGCGCAGGCGCAGGCACAGGCGCTGGCGCAGGCACAGGCGCTGGCGCAGGTGCCCCGGCCAGGTCGGGCACGACCACGGCAGTGGGGAGGGACGGGATGTCCGATCCGACCGGCGCGTTCTCGGGCTCGGTCGCCACCCACGGACGGTGCCGAGGTCGCTCACTTCGGGTCTGCGTGTGGTGCCGCGCAACTTCCACGATCGTCTCGGCGTCGCGCACGGCCTCGGCCCGGAGGTCGTCGACGAACCGTTGGAGCCGGACGAGCATCCATGTGGTGGTCGCCGGGTCGGCCTGGGCGTCGGCTGCGCCCGCCTCCGCCTCGCGCGCGGCGGCGGCGAGGCGCTCGGCCTCGGCCGCGAGGGCGCGAAGCTCGCGCTCGGTCTCGATCAGCAGGCTCCCGACCTCGGCGGCGTCGACGAGCTCGAGTGCCTGTGGGCGCGGCACGCGCGATGCCGGCGCCACGACGTCGTCGGTCATGGCTGCATCGGCCCCATCGGCTCGTCGCGGTCGAGCTCGTCCTTGAGGTACTCGAAGAACGCCACGTCGTCGCGATCGGTCCGGGGACGCCCCCCCAAGGGATCGACGAACGACGGGGGGACCGAGCGTGGATGATCGTCGCCCGATACGCCGGGCGGGCTCGGGACGGACGCGACCTCACTCGGCGCCGGCGACGACGCCGGTGCGGTCTCGGCGGTCTCGGCGGTCGGGGCGGTCGGGGCGGTCGACGCGCCCTCCGGACCGGGCGGTGAGATCGGTGCCAGGATCCCGGCCGAGGCCACCTCGGCGGCCCGGCGGATGTCTGCGACCTCCCGTTGGGCGTCGAGCATCATCTCGACCACGGTCTGCTGCAGGCCGGCCGCAGAGGTCGCACGAGCCAGCCGTGCCTGGGCGTCGGCGATGGCCGCCTCGAGCCGCTGTCGCTCTGCGTCGGCGGCAGCGAGGAACTCGTCGACCGCGGCACGGGAGTACCACTGCGGCGCGTCGGAGCCTCCAGGCGCACGAAGGCCGTCGGACGAGGGGAATGCTCCGCGGTCCATGGCCGCGGACCATAGGAGGGAGAGGTAGCGGCAACTTGAACGGTTCGTGAACCGTTCGCGTACGGACGCTGCACAACGGCAGTACGCACGATGCGGCCGTGAACACGCCGTAGCCCTCCGTCGCCGACGCGATCACGGTGATCGCCGACGTTCCACACGACGGCTGTCATCGGGCTGGCGACACCCGACAACGTGCGCCACGATCGCAGTCACCACCTCCGGGACGAGATCGCCTGGGACACCGGGCGTCGGCACCGCCAACGCGTCACGGGTGCGGCGCCGCACGGGCACCCTGCCTTCGGCGCCGGTCGTGCACACCGAGGATGCCGACGCCGACGAGACCGAGGACGAACGACCCGGTCGCAGCCACGTCCACCGCACCAACGCCATGCTCGAGCACCACCGACCGACGGGTCGGCGTCACGACCATCATGTTTCCGGCGGCCCGGTACGGCCCATCTGCGCCTCGCGCGACCCACGTGGGGAAGAAGGACGCCCTCACGAGAACCGGGACGCCCGGTCGATCGACCCGGAACGAGACGCGACCGGGTCCGAGGCGGATCCGATCGATCCGGACCTCGGGGAGCATCCGGGTCGACGGCAGCGTCCGCGAGCGAAGGCGAGGCCACTCCGGCGGACCGGCGTCGGTCAACACCACTTGGTCCCACACCGGCGAGCCCTCGGTGTACTGGGCCGACCCCACCGCCCAGGTCAGCCCGGGGACGTCGAACACGAGGGGATCCGCGCCGAGCGGCGCGACCAGTTCGCTCCCCGCCACCTCGAAGATGCTCCAGACCGGTGTGGACGCCACCTCGGTGAGTGCCGGGTGCCGGGCGGCGGCGGCCCGGATGGTGGACGTCCGTGCTGCGAAGTAGCGCACACCCAGGTACTGGAGGTGGCGGACGCCGGCGTCGAGATCGAAGCCTCGGTACGGGACCTCGGGAGCGAAGCGCATCGGCCGGATCCCGAGGAGGGACTCGGTCAGCGACACCATCGGTGTCGTCGCCGAGGAGTCGTAGTAGAGGCCGGCCATCGAGGTGATGCAGCCCCGGGTCCAGTACGGGACCAGATCGATCGAGACCGTGCCGAAGTCGGTGGTTGCCACGTCGGTCGTCCACGCCACCCGGCCACAGCCTCGGTCGCGTCCGAGACCGTCGAGCGCGCGGATCAGTCGTCGGTACTCGGGATACTGAGGATTCCGCTCGTAGCCCGCCATCGCCACGGCGATCGATGCGTCGTGGAACGACGGCCTTCCCGTCCCGAACGGACCCACCCGCCACAGCGCGGCCACGACGAGGAGAGCCGCCGCCACCGCACCGAGTGCGACTGCGGTCGCCGACACCGTCGCCCGGGACACACCCGGCCGGGCGTGCCGCCCGGTCGCGACGAGGAGGCCGACCCCGATCGCGGCGAGCACCAGGCGGCACCAGAGATACCCGGGCACCAAGCGCAGGTTCTCGAGATGCCCCTGGGGCAGGACCAGGTACAGCCCGGAATGGACGAGCGCAACCGCAGCGAGGACACCGACGACCCGGAACCCGTTGCGCCACCCGCGCACGACGCCGACCACGGCCAGGGCGAGCACCACGACATCAGCGACACCGAACGTGGCGAGGTTCGCGATCCCGGTCCCGCGCGGAAGGTCCGGGCTCGTCATCTCACCGCGCCAGGCGAGAAACGGAATCCACCAGATCCCTGCGAGCGCAGCGGCACAGCCGAGGACCGGAAGGACGCGTCTCAGGGTCACCCTGGCATCCGGTGCGAGATGGACGACCACCACCGCCAGGGCACCGATCCCCACGAACCCCGCCGCGAGCGGATGCGCGCACATCGCTGCAGCCATCACCACCGCAGCGGTGACCCGGAGCCGGCCGTCGCGGACCACCGGCGCGAGCAGGGCCAGTGCGCCGACCGCCAGGGTCATCCCGATCGCATGACTGTGCTCCCCTGCGATCGTGCTACGGAGGTTCCACCCGAAGTCGTGCCCGTCGTCGAAGCAGAACACGAAGGCGGCGACGGCCACCAACGCCGGGGTCGGGAACGGGAGGCGCCAGGCGCGCGCGAAGGCATACGACATCACCGGCAGCGCGACGACCCCAGCGACGATCGTGATCTTCATCGCGACGCCGTAGGCGAATACCTGATCGAGCCCGACGGTCAGCAGCGCGGGAAGGACCGGATAGAAGCGGTACGCAGGGAAGCCTGCGAACCAGTCCCAACTCCAGCCGGCGAGCTCCGGCAGGAGTGCCCGGGCGACAAAGTCCGGGCCCCAGCTGTGTGACGAAAGGTCACCACCGGCCGGGAGCGTCGGCGCGAGCAGCAATCCCGGGCGGAGGCGCCACACCAAGAACCCGGTCACCGTCATGACGACGACGGCGTCGACCCATGCGGCGAGCCGGTCCGCGTGACGACGCATGGCCGCAGTCCAACCCGCCCAACCCACAGGCGGACGACGATGGGGTGAACTCATCGCAAACCTCTGGACCCGCTTCGTTGCTGCGGTCCAGGCTCCGGGCATGCCCCCGGGTGCTCGCCTGCGCCTCGTCCGCCGCCTCGCCCTCGGTATCGCCCTGCTTGCGGTCGCGACCCCCGGGACGGGGCTGTCCGGGGTTCCAGGCGCCGGCACCGCCGCCGAGGCGGCGCGCCTCCGCCCGAGCGGCCACCCGCGAGCGACGACGACGCTCCCCACAATGCCCGTCCTCCCGGCCCCGGCGGTGTGGCCCGAGCCCACCGTCGTCCCCTCCGACGCAGCCGTGGGGACCGCACCCACCCCGGCGTCGGGCCCGGACCCAGCCCTCGCCCCCGCTCCGGTCGAGCCGCCGACGGTTCCGTCCCCGCCGAAGGGTCCGACGCCGACACCCGCTGTCGTGGCCCACCTGCCGGCGGCCGGGATCCCGGTCTACGCCGGCCCCGCTGACCCCACGCCGATCCTCACCCTGAGCGGGCGGACGGAGTTCGACAACCCGCGAGTCCTGCTCACCACCGGCCTCGCCGCCCCGGGCCCCGGTGGCGCCGGTCGCCCGGAGGAGCGGATCGAGGTCCACCTCCCGACCCGCCCGAACGGGACGACCGGGTGGATCCCCCGCGGCGACGTCTCGCTCGCCGAGGTCCCGGACCGGATCACGGTGGACCTCCGCGCCCGCTCCGTGACCTGGACCCGGGGGGCCGAGATGCTCGGCCAGGTTGTCGCCGCGGTCGGCGCGCCCGGGACGCCGACGCCTCCGGGCACCTACTTCGTGACCGACGTCCTGCCGTACTCGGCGGTCGGCGCGACGTCGCCCGCGGGCGAATACGGACCGTGGGTCGTCGCGCTGGACGGCTACTCGGAGGCGTTCACCACGTTCCGGGGTGGTGAGCCGCGGCTGGCCATCCACGGCACCAACGTCCCGACCTCGCTGGGGACCGCTTCCTCGGCCGGGTGCATCCGCATCGGAACGAGCCCGCTGTCCGCACTGGCTGCCGGAGTGCCCCTGGGGACGCCGGTCGTCATCGTCCCCTGACCGGTCGCTCCTGGCCGCCGCTTCCATGACCGGCGAGGGTTCACCGGCTGCTCGCGTGCCCGTAACCCCCCCGACACCGGACCCGGCGACGATCCGGGCCCGTCCGCAACTGGGGAGCGCCCGTGCCCGTCGAGCCCAGCGACATCCGGGTCGGACTCATCGAGCCCCTCCGCCCCCATGTCATCGTCCTGTTCGGCGCCACCGGCGACCTCGCCCGACGGAAGCTGATCCCCGGACTGTTCCACCTGCAGCAGGCCGGGCTGCTCCCGGAGTTCCGGATCCTCGCGGTCGCGCTCGACGACCTCGACGACGACGGGTTCCGCACCCACGCCCGGGGCGCGCTCGACGAATTCGCCCGCCACGGGGTCCCCGACGCCGGCTGGGACCACTTCTCGGCTCGCCTGGCCTACCTGGACCAGAGTGCGGGACCGATCGAGCTGCGCCGACGGATCGCGGCCCTGAGCACCGCTGTCGGGGACGACCCCGCCCTCCTCCACTACCTCAGCGTGCCCCCGACCGCGGCGGTCGCCGCGATCGAGCTACTGCGGGACGCCGCGGTCGCCGACGACGCCCGGATCGTGATGGAGAAGCCGTTCGGCCGCGACCTCGAGTCGGCCCGGGCGCTGAACCGGGTCCTGCACGACACGTTCGTCGAGGAGCAGGTCTTCCGGATCGACCACTTCCTCGGCAAGGAAGCCGCGCTCAACATCCTGGCCTTCCGATTCGCCAACGGCCTGTTCGAGCCGATCTGGAACCGTCAGCACATCGCCCACGTGCAGATCGACGTGCCCGAGGACCTCGCCATCGGCCACCGGATCGGCTTCTACGAGCAGACCGGCGCATATCGCGACATGGTCGTCACGCACCTGTTCCAGGTTCTCGGGTTCATGGCGATGGAGCCGCCCACGTCGCTGTCGCCCCACGCGATCGGCGAGGAGAAGAACAAGGTGTTCCGATCCCTCGCCCCGATCGCCCCCGACGCGGTGGTGCGGGGCCAGTACACCGGCTACCTCGACGAGCCCGGCGTACCACCGCACTCCGACACCGAGACGTTCATCGCCCTGCGTTGCGAGATCGACAACTGGCGCTGGGCCGACGTCCCGTTCTACCTGCGCACGGGCAAGCGCATGGCCGAGAGCGCACGCATCATCTCGATCGCGTTCCACGAGCCGCCCAAGAGCATGTTCCCGGCCGGGTCCGGCGTCGGGGCTCACGGTCCCGACCACCTCACGTTCGATCTCGCCGACGTGTCGAAGCTTTCTCTCTCGTTCTACGGGAAGCGGCCCGGGCCGGGGATGACCCTCGACAAGCAGTCCCTGCAGTTCTCGCTCCACGAGACCGGTCGGGCGAACGACGTCCTCGAGGCCTACGAGCGCCTCATCTACGACGCGATGGTCGGGGACCGCACGCTGTTCAGCAGTGCCGACGGCATCGAGAGCCTGTGGGAGCGGTCCGAGCCCCTGCTGCAGAACCCGCCACCAGTCCGGCCCTATCTCCCCGGGTCGTGGGGCCCCAACGCGATCCACCAGCTCATCGCGCCGAGCGCGTGGCGTCTTCCGTTCGAGCGGGCGTGGCGCAACGCCTGATCCCGAGGCCCGGCCGGAGCCTCAGCGGATGGGGCCGAGGTGGACCACGTACCACTCGCCCCGCCACGAGATCATCGCCGTGATCGGGAACGTGCCGGTGCGCCCGTCGGGGGTGGACCACCGCAGCGTGGATCCGTAGACCCGCCAGTAGCTGCCCTTGTTGTACTCGTCGCCCGGGGGAACCCACGTGGCGGTGTCGGGGACGTCGATGCCCACGAGCTGCGCACCCGCGGCCTGGGCCCCGAGCCGCCCGAACAGCGCGCGGACGTCCTCGCGGTAGGCCGGGATCAGCCGCGAGCTGTAGTCGCCGTCGGGGTTGCTGATCGCCTTGACCTGCCGGTAGGCGGTGATCGGGAAGAAGGCGGGCAGGGCGGCGTCGGCGCTGTCGGTGGTGATCCCCTGCCACAGCGCGCGCATGCGGGCCTGGAACCCCGGGCTGGTCGTGGTCGGCCGGTCCTCGGTCTGGGGCAGCGTCCCCGGGTCGGGCGGCGCGGTCGGAGGGGGTGTGGTCGGGGGCGGCGCGGTCGGGGGCGTGGTCGGGGCGACGGTCGGTGCCGCCGTGGGCCGGACCGGCGCCGCGGTGGTCGCGACCTCGACCGCCGGTGCCGTCGACCCGGACTCGCTCCCCCGGCGACCGAGCAGGGCGGCGCCGGCCACGGCCACGACGCAGAGGCCGACGAGGGCCCCGACGAACCTCACCGAGGGCCGGGACGGTCCGGTCGCAGCGCGGCGGGGCACGCGGTCAATCTACGAGCGGCGCTCCGCCCAGCGCGGCACGCACCTCCGCCGCCCGCGCCGCGATGCCGTCGGCGTCACGGAGCCGGTCGAAGGCCCGCACCTGACGGGCCACGCGGTGGTTGCGCAGGAAGCGCTCGCGGTGCTCGTCGAGGAAGGCCCAGTACAACGTGGTGTAGGGGCAGGCGTCGGGACCGACCCGCTTCGTGCGGTCGTAGCGGCACTCGGCGCAGTAGTCCGACATCCGGTCGATGTAGGCCCCGCCGGCGGCGTAGGGCTTGGTCGCCATCTCACCACCGTCGGCGTGGAGCGCCATCCCGATCACGTTGGGCACCATGACCCAGTCGGCGCCGTCGACGAAGCGCTCGTGCATCCACGCGGTCATCGCCTGCGGGTCGAGCCCGGCGGTGAGCGCGAGGTTGCCCAGCACCATCAGGCGCGGGATGTGATGCGCCCAGCCCCGCGCCTCCACGTCGGCGAGCACGCCGTCGAGGCAGCGCAGCCCCGACGGCGCTCCGGTCACGAAGGCGTCGGGCAGCGGGCGACGCGCGTCGAGGTCGTTGCGATCGGCGTAGTCGGGGCCCTTCCACCAGTACATGCCCCACACGTACTCCCGCCATCCGAGGATCTGGCGCACGAGTCCCTCGGCGCTCGCGAGCGGCACCGCACCGGCGCGGTACGCCTCCTCGACCCGGTCGAGCACCTCACCCGGGAGCAGGAGCCCGAGGTTGAGCGGCACCGACAGCAGCGTGTGGGCGAGGTGCCAGTTGTGCGCGCTCATGGCGTCCTCGTAAGGACCGAAGCCCGGGACGACGTTCGCGATCACGTGCTCGAGCTGCACGAGCGCCTGGGCGCGCGAGGTCGGCCACCACCCGACCGGGTCGGCCCCCGGGATCCCGCCGGGCAGGCTCGCGAGCACCTCGTGGTCGAGGTCGTCGAGCGGGTGCTGCACCGGCACCGGCCAGGGGTGCTCGCCCCGGGGCAGGGGCTCGCGGTTCTCGTGGTCGAGGTTCCACACGCCCCCGGCGGGCTCGTCGCCGTCCATCAGGTACCCGAAGCGGGTGCGCTGGGCGCGGTAGAAGTCCTCCATCACCGTCCGCTTGCGCCCGGCCGCGAACGCGGCGAACTCGTCGCGGTGGCACAGGAACTGGTCGGAGCGCGCCGTTGCGACGCCCGCCCGCGCGCACCAGGCCTCGGCCGCGCGCGAGTTCGGCTCGGTCGCGATCACCTCGGCGGGGGCGAACTCGGACCGGTGCCGGTCGAGCGCAGCCGTGAACGACGGTGCGGTGCGGTGGTCGACCGCAAAGCCCTCGGCGGCGAGCTCTCGGCCGAACCGGCGCATCGCGGTGAGGATCACGTGCAGCCGTTGCCGGTGCCAGCGTCGGCCGGCGACCTTGCCCGTGCTCTCCACCAGCAGCACGCGGTCGCGGGCCGGGTCCGCACCGGCGAGCGCGCCGATGCGGCGGTTCAGCTGATCGCCGAAGACGAGGATCGTGCGCCCACCGCGCGTCACGCCGCTCCGCCCGGTCAGGCGAGCAGGCTGCGCAGCATCCAGGCGTTCTTCTCGTGCACCTGCATGCGCTGGGTGAGCAGGTCGGCGGTGGGCTCGTCGTGGGCCCGGTCGACCACCGGGAACACGCTGCGGGCCGTGCGCACCACCGTCTCCTGCCCGGCGACGAGGCGCCGGATCATCTCGGTCGCGTCGGGCGGGTCGGTGTCCTCGGCGATGCTCGTGAGCGCATCGAACTCGCGGTAGCTCCCGGGCGCCGGGGCGCCGAGGGCCCGGATGCGCTCGGCGATGAGGTCCACGGCGAGGGCGAGCTCGGTGTACTGCGTCTCGAACATGAGGTGCAGCGTCTGGAACATCGGCCCGGTGACGTTCCAGTGGTAGTTGTGGGTCTTGAGGTACAGGGTGTACGAGTCGGCGAGCAGGCGGGCGAGGCCGTCGGCGATCTCGGTGCGGTCGGCCTCGCTGATGCCGATGTCGATCACGGGCTCGGGCATGACGTCGCCTCCTCGGACCCCGGTGCCAACCCGCCCACCCCCCGACCTGTTCCGGCCCGGTCGGGTCGGCCCGCTCCGGTCGGCCCGAGGCGGGCCGGGGCGAAGGACGCCAGGTCGAGCGGCGGGGGCGCCCCGGTCACCAGGTCGGCCACGAGCCGGCCGGTGACGGGCCCGAGGAGGAGCCCGTTCGCCCCGAGCCCGGTGGCGACCACCACGCCGTCGGCCTCCGGGACCGGCCCGACGATCGGCAGGTCGTCGTCGCTCACGGGCCGCAGGCCCACCCGGGTCTCGAGCACGGTGGCGTCGGCCAGGCCCGGGCTCACCCGCACCCCCTCGGCGAGGAGCCCGGCCAGGCCCCCGGCGGTGACCCGCGCGTCGAACCCGGCGTCCTCCACCGTGGCGCCGAGGGCGACCCGGCCACCGGGCCACGCGACCACGTAGTGGCTGAGGATCGGCTGGAGGACGGGCCAGCCCGCGGTGTCGGCGGGGAGCCCGAGGTGCACGATCTGCCCCCGGACCGGACGCACCCCGGCGCGGAGGCCGAGGTCGGCCGCCACCGCCGGGGTCCAGGCGCCCCCGGCCACCACCACGGTCCCGGCGGCGAGCGGGCCGGCCGCGGTGTCCACGCCGAGCACCCGCCCGCCCGCGGTCCGAACGCCGGCGACGTCGCCGCGGCGCCACTCGGTGCCGCGCGCCCGGGCCCCGTGGACCAGTGCGGCGGTGAGCGCGCGTCCGTCGACCCGGGCACCCCGCGGGTTCCACACCGCGGCCCGCACCGGACCGAGCGGCGGGAACGCGGCCCGCGCGGCGTCGGGGTCGAGTGGCTCGAGCACGCCGGGGTGCCGGGCCGTCGACGCGGCCACGTTCACTGCGTAGATGTCGTCGTCGCCCTCGCGCACCGCGACCCGCAGGGCCCCGCACGACGCGTACGCGGGGTCGGGCGCCCCGAGGCCGGCCAGCTCGGGCCCGAGCGCGCGGTGGTGGGCCCCGGCGAGGTCGGCGAGGTCGAGGAACGACTCGGGCAGCCCGCCCATCGTCTCGGGCGAGAGGATCCCGGCACCGGCGTCGGTGGCGCGGCCGGCGTCGTGGCGGTCGACGACGGTGACGGCGAGGCCCCGGCCCGCGAGCTCGAACGCGCAGGCCGCACCCACGAGCCCACCGCCGACGACCACGACATCGGCGACGTCGCGGGACACAGCCGGTTCCGGATCAGATCGAGTCGATGATCCGGTTGAAGGTGGCACTCGGGCGCATCGCCGCGGTGACCTTCCCGGCGTCGGGGAAGTAGTAGCCCCCGATGTCGACGGGTGCGCCCTGCACCGCGTTGAGCTCGTCGACGATCGTCGCCTCGTCGGCGGTGAGCGCGTCCGCGATGGGCCCGAAGCGCTCGGCCAGGGCCGGGTCGTCGCGCTGGGCCGCGAGCTCCTGGGCCCAGTACATCGCCAGGTAGAAGTGGCTCCCGCGGTTGTCGAGCTCGTGAACCTTGCGCGACGGCGACCGGCCCTGGTCGAGCACCGACCCGGTCGCCCGGTCCAGGGTGTCGGCGAGGATCTGGGCGGTGGCGTTGCCGGTGGTCTGGGCCAGGTGCTCGAGGGACGCGGCCAGTGCGAGGAACTCGCCGAGGGAGTCCCAGCGCAGGTGGTTCTCCTTCACGAACTGCTGCACGTGCTTGGGGGCGGACCCGCCCGCACCGGTCTCGAACAGGCCACCACCGTTCATCAGCGGCACGATCGACAGCATCTTGGCGCTGGTGCCGAGCTCCATGATCGGGAACAGGTCGGTGAGGTAGTCGCGCAGCACGTTGCCGGTGACCGAGATGGTGTCCTCGCCCCGGCGGATCCGCTCGAGCGAGTACCGACACGCGTCGGCCGGGGCCAGGATCTCGATCGTGAGCCCGGTGGTGTCGTGCTCGGTCAGGTACTCGCGCACCTTGGCGATCAGCTGGGCGTCGTGGGCCCGGGTCTCGTCGAGCCAGAACACCACGTGGGCCCCGGTGAGCCGACCCCGCTTCACGGCGAGCCCGACCCAGTCGCGGACGGCTGCGTCCTTCACCTGGCACGCCCGCCACACGTCACCCGGTGCGACCCGGTGCTCCATCACGGTGGCGCCCGACCGGTCGACCACCCGCACGGTGCCCGCGGCCGGGATCTCGAACGTCTTGTCGTGGGACCCGTACTCCTCGGCGGCCTGGGCCATCAGCCCGACGTTGGGCACGGAGCCCATGGTCGCAGGGTCGAACGCGCCGTTCGCACGGCAGTCGTCGATCACCGCGGCGTAGACGCCGGCGTACGACGAGTCGGGGATGACCGCCACGCAGTCCTGGCGCTCCCCCGCCGCGTTCCACATCTTCCCCGAGTCGCGGATCATCGCCGGCATCGACGCGTCGACGATGACGTCGCTCGGGACGTGCAGGTTGGTGATCCCCCGGTCGGAGTCGACCATCGCGACCGCGGGGCCGGCGGCGAGGCCGGCGGCGAACGCCGCCTCGACCGCGGTCCGCTCGGAGTCGGGCAGCGTGGCCACCCGGGCCAGCACGTCGGCGAGTCCGTCGTTGGGGTTCGCCCCCACCCGCTCGAGCGCGTCGGCGTGCGCGGCGAACGCGTCGGCGAAGAAGACCCGCACCGTGTGGCCGAAGAGGATCGGGTCCGACACCTTCATCATCGTGGCCTTGAGGTGCAGCGAGAACAGCACGTCCTGGGCCTTGGCCGCGGCGATCTGGTCGGCGAGGAACCGGTCGAGCGCGGCGGCGTCCATGAAGGTGGCGTCGACGATCTCCCCGGCCTGGACCGGGATGCGCTCCTTGAGGACGGTGACCGAGCCGTCGTCGGCCACGAGCTCGACCCGGAGCTCGTCGGCGGTGGCGAACGTGACCGACTGCTCGTTGCTGCGGAAGTCGTCGTGCCCCATCGTCGCGACGTGCGTGGCCGACGCCGGGTCCCACTTCCCCATCGAGTGCGGGTGGCTGCGGGCGTAGCGCTTCACCGACAGCGGCGCCCGCCGGTCGGAGTTCCCCTCGCGCAGCACCGGGTTGACCGCCGAGCCCTTGACCCTGTCGTAGCGGGCCCTGACGTCGGCGTCGGCCGGGGTGGACGGCTCGTCGGGGTAGTCGGGGACCGCGTACCCCGCCGCCTGGAGCTCCTCGATCGTCGCCTTGAGCTGCGGGATGGACGCCGAGATGTTGGGCAGCTTGATGACGTTGGCCTCGGGCCGGGTCACGAGACGGCCGAGCTCGGCGAGATCGTCGGTGGTGCGCTGCTCGGCGGTGAGCGCCTCGGGGATCGCCGCCAGCACGCGTCCGGCGAGCGAGATGTCGCGCAGCTCGACCTCGACGCCCGCGACCCGGGTGAAGGCGTTCACGACCGGGAGGAGCGACCGGGTGGCGAGGGCGGGGGCTTCGTCGGTGAAGGTGTAGACGATCGTGCGGCGGTCGGTCATCGGTGCTTTCCGGGACGGGGTACGGCGGACGGCCGACGCTACCGCACCGCCCGCGCCGGCAGCGGGGGCAGCCCCGGGCGGGTCAACGCGCCGGGTTGAAGTTCGCGTGCGAGATCATCTGCCAGCGGCCCTGCCGCCACACGAACGACGTCAGGCGTGGGGCCTCGACGTTCGTGAAGTCCTCCCCGTCGATCTGCTCGGAGATGAGCACCCCCCACCGCACCGTCAGGGTGCGGCCGTCCTGGCGGGCGGTGAGGTCGTCGCTGATGACGAACGACGACACCTTGGCCGGGTTGGCCAGGTACTGGGCCCGGTCGGCGTGGGTGCCGTCGGCCCGGGCCAGCTGGAAGTTGGGCGCGAGGATCGCCGCCAGCCCCCGGGCGTCACCCCGTTGGAGGACGGTGAGGAACTCGGTGGCCAGGGCCCGTCCGGTCCGGGCGGGGTCGGCCAGCCGGGGGGCCCGGGTCGGGGCCGCCCCCGCCGGCCACGCCGAGGTCACGCCGAGGAGGGCGACGACGGCCCCGACGGCGAGGAGGCACACGAGGCGGGCGCCGCGGGCGCCGCGGCGGCGTGGGGCAGGGCGGACGGCACGGCGCACGGGCGGTCTCCGGATGGGGATGGGCGGCGGGTCCGCTGGGGGCGGGCCCCGGTCGGGGCCTCCGGGAACGGACCCCCGGATCGGACCCCCGGATCGGACCCCCAGATCGTAGGACCCCCGCCACACCGGGAAACCGCTTCAGATCCGGCGCCGACCTGCCGATACCGCCCCCGAGCCCCCCTGGAACCTCCGGTAAGGTCGTCCCGTCATGTCTCTGCGCCGCGCCGCCCTCGCAAGCCTCCTGGCCGTCATGCTGACCGGCCTTGCCGCCGCGCCCGCGGTCGCCGACCCGGTGCCGCCGACGACCACCCCGCCCACGACCACCCCGCCCACGACCACCCCGCCCACCAACACCCCGCCCACGACCACCCCGCCCACGACCACCCCGCCGACCACCACCCCGCCCACCACCACCCCGCCGACGGTCCCGGCGCCGCCGAGCACCGAGCCGCCCCCGGTGCTGATCGAGGAGCCGTTCGTCGAGGGCGAGGTCATCGTCAAGTACGCAACCGCGGCCGACCCCGCCGACCGCAGCGAGGCCCGGGCCGCCGTCGGCGCGGTGGACGCCGCACCCATCTCGGACCTCGCCCCCCGCACCGAGGTGCTCAAGCTCGACGGGTCCAAGTCGGTCGCCCAGGCGGTCGCCACGCTGCGGGCCGACCCCGACGTCCGCATCGCCGAACCGAACTACATCCTCACCCCGACCGCGACGTCCAACGATCCCGTCTACACCTCCGGTGGCCTGTGGGGCATGTACGGCAACGCGACGACCCCGGCGAACCAGTTCGGGAGCCAGGCCGGCGAGGCGTGGGCGGCCGGCCACGTCGGCTCGTCCAGCGTCTACGTCGTGGTGATCGACGAGGGGATCGACGTCTCGCACCCCGACCTCGCCGGCAACGTCTGGACCAACCCGTTCGACCCCGTCGACGGCGTCGACAACGACGGGAACGGCTTCATCGACGACGTCAACGGCTGGGACTTCTACAACGACGACCGCACCGTGTACGACGCCGGCGGCGACGCGCACGGCACCCACGTGTCGGGCACGATCGGCGGGGTCGGCGGCAACGGCATCGGCGTGGCCGGCGTCAACTGGGACGTCACCCTGATCTCGGCGAAGTTCCTCGGCTCCGGCGGCGGGTCCACGTCCGACGCGGTGCGGGCGATCGACTACGCCACCCAGCTCAAGCTCCGCCACGGGCTCAACATCGTCGCCACCAGCAACTCGTGGGGTGGCGGCGGGGCCAGCCAGGCCCTGCTCGACGCCATCAACCGCGGGGGCGACGCCGGCATCCTCTTCATCGCCGCGGCCGGGAACTCGAGCTCGAACAACGACGTCACCGCGAACTACCCGTCGAACTACGAGTGCACCCGCACCGCGGCCGGTGCGACCCGGGGCTGGGACTGCGTGATCGCGGTCGCAGCCATCGACTCCGCCGGCGCGCGGGCGTCGTTCTCCAGCTACGGCGCCACCCGCGTCGACCTCGGCGCCCCCGGAGTGGGCGTGCAGTCGACCACCCCCGGCAACACCTACGCCTCGTACAACGGCACGTCGATGGCCACGCCGCACGTCTCGGGCGCGGCGGCCCTCTGCGCGTCGATGAACCCGGCCATGACCGCGCCCCAGATCCGGGCCGCCATCCTCTCCACCGCGGCGCCGACGGCGTCGCTCGACGGCATCACCGCCACCGGCGGCCGCCTCGACGTCGGCGCCCTCGTCGGGGCGTGCCGACCCGCCACCGCGCCGGTCGCCGGTGCGCCGAGCGGGCTCGGCGCCACGGCGCTGTCGGACTCCCGGATCCGCCTGGACTGGACCGACGGCACGACCGGCGAGTCGTACCACGAGGTGCAGCGGGCCGGCGTGGTCGGCGGGAGCTGCGGCGCGTACTCCTCGGTCGCCACGGTCGGACCCGACACCACGAGCACCACGGTCGAGGGGCTCACCCCGTCCACCGAGTTCTGCTTCCGGGTCCGGGCCGGGAACGCCTACGGCACCGGGAGCACGACCGCCTGGACCGACCCCGCCCGGGCGACCACCCCCGCGCCGCCGCCCCTCCACGTCTGCGCCGCCACCACCTTCGCCTGGATCGATCCGGCCGCCGCGATCGCGCTGAACCTCACCGACGACTCCACCGTGCTCATGAACCTCGGGTTCACCGCCCCGTTCCTGGGTTCGCCGTTCACCCAGGTGTACGTCGGGTCGAACGGGATCCTCGGGTTCGGCACCCCGGTCTCCGCCTACCAGAACGAGGCCATCCCGTCGGCGAACGCGCCCAACAGCTACGCCGCCCCGTGGTGGGACGACCTCGACCCCGGCGTCGGCGGCCGGGTGAGCCGGATGACCATCGGCACCGCCGGCGCGCGCCAGTTCGTGGTCACCTGGGAGAACGTGCCCTTCTACGGCGCTGCCGGGTCGGGCGTGACCTTCCAGGCCGTGATCACCGAGGGCGTCGACGGCGTCGTCTTCCAGTACCTCGACACGGTCGGCACGTCGACGGCCCACAACGGGGGCGCATCCGCCACCATCGGCACCGAGAACGCCGACGGCACGCGGGGCACGCAGTTCTCGTACAACCGGGCCTCGGTCACCGACGGCTCGGCGGTCCGCTGCGCCATGCCCAACACGGTCGCCCCGCTCACGGTCTCGACCGCGTCGCTGCCCGCGGCCACCACCGGCACCGCCTACACCGCCACCCTCACCGCGACCGGCGGCACCACCCCCTACACCTGGTCGATCACCAGCGGCACCCTCCCCGCCGGCCTCACCCT
>CAIUKV010000206.1 GCA_903899845.1 uncultured Actinomycetes bacterium | reverse complement strand
GCTCGCCGCGCTCGAGCGCGTCGCGGCCGGAGCCGCTCGGGACGCGTGGCCCGAGGCCTGGGCCGGGGCGAACCGACCCCGGCTGCGACGGTCGTGGTGAGCGGCCCGCCCGGCGGCGAGCCCGGCGAGCCCGGCGAGCCCGGCGTCGTGGCGGCCGGCGGGATCCTGACCCGCCCGGGTCGGGCGGGGCCCGAGGTGCTCGTCGTCCATCGGCCCCGCTACGACGACTGGAGCTTCCCCAAGGGCAAGCAGGATCCGGGCGAGACCGCCGAGCAGACCGCCCGGCGCGAGGTCCTCGAGGAGACCGGGATCACGGTCACGCTCGGGCCCTACCTCGGCGTCGTGCGGTACCGCGACCACCGCGACCGCCCCAAGGTGGTCCACTACTGGCAGATGACGCCCGGGCCCGAGCCGCCGGCCGCCCCCGACGACGAGGTCGACCGCCTCCTGTGGTGTGCCCCCGAGGCGGCTGCCAGACTCCTGACCTACCCGCACGACCGCGCCCTGCTGGGACGACTCGAAGGACACCGGTGACGATCCATCTCCTGCGCCACACTCGGGCCGGCCGGCGCAGCGCGTGGACGGGCGACGACGACCAGCGGCCCCTCACCAAGATCGGACGCCGCCAGGCCGACGCGCTCGTGCCCCGGCTCGCGGACCGCGGGATCACGCGCGTCGTCGCCAGCCCCTACGTGCGCTGCCGGCAGTCGGTGGAGCCCCTGGCCAACCGCCTGCGCCTGCCCGTCGACCTCGCCGACGCGCTCGCCGAGGGCGCCGGGCTCGACGAGGTGCTGCGCCTGGTCGAGAAGATCGGCGACGAGGACGCGGTCCTGTGCACCCACGGCGACGTGATGCTGGGCCTGCTCGGGTACCTGCGCGACGAAGGGGTCAAGGTCCGGCGGCGCAACGGCACCCCCCCGGTGGAGAAGGGATCGGTCTGGGAGCTCACCACCCGGCGCGGGGTGATCGTGCGCGCGACCTACCACCCGCCGCCGCGCCCCGGACGGGACTGACCCGGCACCGGCGCGCGAGCGCGAGGCGGGATTGACGATCGCACGGGGGCGGGGTCGGTTCCGCCGCCCCCGTGCGCGCACCCGCCGGCACACAGGGCCTGGGGGAGGGCCGGTGCTCGGCCGGGGCTGTCGTCACCGACATGGTCACACGGCGGGGTGAACCCCCACTCGCCGCCGGGGGGACAGCCGGTTGCGGTCGGGTGAACCCTCGGCGTCACCCCTCCACCACTCGCGCCCCACCCGCCACAATCGGAGGGTGCCCACTCCGACGTCCTCCCCGACCGCCCGCCGGGTCGCCGGCATCGGTGGCCTGCTCGAGCTGCTCGACGCCGGCCGGGTCGCGCGCGATCCGCACCGTCCCGACGACGCCGACCTGCTCACCCACGGACTGCGGTGTGCCGCCGTGCTCGAGACCCTCGCCCCCGGCGACCTCGAGCTGCAGGTCGCCGGCCTCGTGCACGACCTCGGCAACCTGCTCGAGCCCCGGTGTCCCGAACGCCACCCGACGGCTGGCGCCGAGGCGGTCAGACCACTCCTCGGGGGCCGGGTCGCCGACCTGGTCGCCGGGCACGAGGACGCAGCCCGCTACCTCGTCACGGTGGACGTGTCCTACCGCAGGCGCCTCGGGCCCGGAGCCCGGGAGCACCTCCGGCGGCTCGGGGGCCTGATGGACCCCGACGAGCGCTCGGCCTTCCTCGCTCGCGACGACGCCGAGGCGCTGGTCACCCTCCGCCGGGCCGACGACACCGCCCGGACCCCCGCCGGGCGGGTCCCGGGCCTCGACCACTGGACGCTGGCCCTCTACGCCGTGGCCGCCACCGCGCGGCCCTGACCCCGGTAGCGTGCCGCCGTGCGCGTGCTCGTGACCAACGACGACGGGGTCGGTGCCCCCGGCCTCCAGGCCCTGGCCGAGGCCGTGGTGGCGGCCGGCCACGACGTCATCGTGATCGCCCCGGCGGGTGAGTGCAGCGGAGCGGGGGCGTCGATCGGCCGCCTCCACCGCAAGGGCCCCATCGCCTGCACCGAGGTGGACTGGCCGCACCTGCCGGGCGTGCCCGTCTACGCGCTCGACGCCCCGCCCGCCGCCACGGTCTACGCCGGTGCGCTGGGCCCGTTCGGCCCGCCTCCCGACGCAGTCGCCTCGGGCGTGAATCCCGGACTGAACTACGGGCACCTGGTCCTGCACTCGGGCACCGTGGGCGCTGCGCTGACCGCCGCGACCCTCGGGATCCCCGGGGTCGCGGTCTCCGTGGCCTGGAGCGAGCACCCCCACTGGGCCACCGCAGCGGCGTTCGTCCCGGGCGCGCTCGAGTTCGCGGTCGGGCTCCCGGGCCCGGCCCGGACCGTGAGCCTCAACGTCCCCGACCGGCCGTTGGCCGAGGTGCGGGGCGTCCGGTCGGCGACGCTGGCGCCGTTCCTCGAGCGATGGAGCGCGGAGGCCCGCGCCGGCGAGGTGCTGCTCGAGTACACCGGCCGCGACGAGGAGCCGCCCCCCGGCTCCGACCTCGCGCTGGTGCTCGAGGGGTACACCGCGGTCACCGTGCTCGGTGGCATCACCCCGGCCGACGGGGATGGCGCCGCTCCGGCCATCGAGGCCGCGACCCGGGCCTAGCGGGCCCTAGCCGCGGCGCTCGTAGCGGTAGCCGACGCCGCGCACGGTCACGATCCGCGTCGGGTGAGACGGGTCGTCCTCGATCTTGGCCCGCAGGCGCTTCACGTGCACGTCGAGGGTCTTGGTGTCCCCGAAGTAGTTCGGGCCCCAGATGCGATCGATGAGCACGTCACGGGTCAGCACCCGACCGGCGTTGGCCATCAGCAGCTCCAGGAGCTCGAACTCCTTGAGCGGCAGGGCGACGAGGTCGCCCCGGACCATCACCTCGTGGCGGGCGACGTCGACCCGGATGTCGTCGATCACGATCTGCTCGTCGGTCGGCGTCGCCGGTGCGTCGGGGCGGGGCACCCGGCGCAACGCGGCGCGGACTCGGGCGACGAGCTCGCGCAGCCGGAACGGCTTGGTGACGTAGTCGTCGGCGCCGACCTCGAGCCCGACCACGGCGTCGATCTCGGCGTTGCGGGCGGTGACCATGATGATCGGCACCTGCGACCGGGAACGGAGCTCGCGGCACACGTCCACCCCCGACATGCGCGGCAACATGACGTCGAGCAGGACCAAGGCGGGGTTGGCCCGGTCGAACTGGTCGATGGCCTCGGGGCCGTCGGCGGCGGTCTCGACCCGGAACCCCTCGCGCTCGAGCGCGATCGTGAGCGCGTCGCGGTACGACTCCTCGTCGTCGACCACCAGGATCGTCGGGCGCTCGGGCATCAGGCGGCCGCGGCGTCGGCGCCGGGTCGGGGCAGGACGAGCCGGAACGTGGACCCCTCGCCCTCGATCGACTCGACCGTGACCTCGCCACCGTGCGCCTGGGCCACGTGGCGGACGATGGCGAGGCCGAGGCCGGTGCCGCCCGTGGCCCGGCTGCGGGCCTTGTCGACACGATAGAAGCGCTCGAAGATCCGCTCGAGGTCACGCGACGGGATCCCGATCCCGGCGTCGCGCACGGCCACGGCGAGCCGGCCGTCGAGGACCTCGCACCACACGTCGACGGCCCCACCGTCGTCGGAGTACTTCACCGCGTTGTCGAGCAGGTTGGTGATCGCGCCGACCACCTGGCCGGGATCACACGCAACCGCCAGATCGTCGGTGACGCCCCCCACCTCGAGGGTGATGGCCCGCGCGCGGGCCAGGGCCCGCACCCGGCCGACCGCCTCCTCGACCAGGACCCGGACCGCCACGATCTCCCGGCTCGGGTGCTCCTGGGACTCGACCGTGCTCAGGTCGAGGAGGTCGTCGACGATGTGGGCCAGCCGATCGGCCTCCCGCACGAGCTGCTCGGCCAGACGCCGGGCGACCTCGCCGTCGTCGCTGCCGAGGAAGGTCTCGGCCAGGAGGCCCATGGCCCCGATCGGGGTCTTGAGCTCGTGGCTGACGTTGGCGACGAAGTCCCGCCGGACCGCCTCGACCCGGCGCACCTCGGTGACGTCGTCGACGTACGCCGCCGCGCCGATGACGGCGCCGTCGTCGTCGACCAGCGGCACCGCCCGGACGACGAGGGTCTCGCGGGGCGGGCCGAACAGGGCCAGCTCCTCCGTGCCGGTCACGCCGGTCCGCGCCCCCCGCAGGAGGCGCTCGATGACCTCCTGGACGACGGCCTCACCGTGGCGGGCGTCGCGGAAGCGCTCGGCCGACGCGCTCCGCAGCACCTCGGCGCCATCGGCGTCGACCACGACCACCCCGGTGTCGACCCCGACGAGTGCCGACGCGATGCACTCGCCGGCCCGCGCGGCGAGGTCCGAGCTCTCGGGCGTCGCGACGCCGGAGCCGTCGTCGGCGCGCCAGCGCTTCAGCCGAACCGTCCGGTGATGTAGCCCTCGGTCCGAGGATCGGAGGGCTTGGTGAAGATCGTGGCCGTCGCGTCGTACTCGACCAGCTTGCCCACCCGTCGGCCGGCCTCGTCGGGCTCGGCGGTGTAGAAGGCGGTGCGGTCGGAGACCCGCGCCGCCTGTTGCATGTTGTGAGTGACGATGACGATGGTGAGCGTCTCCTTCAGCTCCTCCATCAGGTCCTCGATCCGGGCCGTGGCGATCGGGTCGAGGGCCGAACACGGCTCGTCCATCAGCAGCACGTCCGGGTCGACGGCGAGGGCCCGGGCGATGCAGAGGCGTTGGGCCTGGCCCCCCGAGAGCGACAGCGCGCTCGACTTGAGCTTGTCCTTGACCTCGCCCCAGAGGGCAGCTCGGGTCAGGGCCTGCTCGACGATCCCCTCGAGGGCGGCGCGCTTGCGCACACCGTTGATGCGGGGCCCGTAGGCGATGTTGTCGAAGATCGACTTGGGGAACGGGTTCGGCTTCTGGAACACCATCCCGATCCGGCGCCGCACCTCGGCCGCATCGACCTTCGGCCCGTAGAGGTCCTCGCCGTGGTACGTGATCGTCCCGGCGACCCTCGCCCCGGGCGTGAGGTCGTGCATGCGGTTCAGCGACCGCAGCACGGTCGTCTTGCCGCACCCCGACGGGCCGATGAACGCGGAGATCTCGTTGCGGGCGATGTCGAGGTCGACATCGGTCACCGCCCGCGCCTCGCCGTAGAAGATCTCGACCCCGGAGAGGTTGAAGACGACCTCCCGGCCGGGCACCGACGCCGGCTCGGCGGGGACCTCGGGCGGCCGCACCGGAGTGGGCGTCGGGTCCACGGGACTGATGGTATCGCCGGCGGTTGCAGCAGGGGTCATGTCGGACTCCGGGGTCATCACGACCCGGACACCCGTCGCGTGTACACGACGGTGACGATCCGGGCGAGGGCGGTGGCGAGGAAGACGATGAGGATCAGGGTGAGCGCAGCACCGAACGCCCGCTCCTGGGCCGGGACGAACGGTGCCGAGGCGTTCCCGAAGATCTGCACCGACAGGGCGGTGTTCGACCCGGAGAGCCAGTCCCAGTTCACGAGGTTGGTCGCACCGATCACGAACAGCAGGGGGGCGGTCTCCCCGGCGGCCCGGGCCACCGCGAGCAGCGACCCGCTGACGATGCCCGGCGCAGCGTGGGGCAGCACCACGGTGCGGATGGTCCGGGACTTCCGGCTGCCCAGGGCCAGGCTCCCCTCCCGCAGCTCGTGGGGCACCAGCTTGAGCATCTCCTCCGACGTCCGGATCACGACGGGGAGCATCAGGGCGCCCAGCGCGAGCGAGCCGGCGAACGCGCTGAACCCGGATGCCCCGCGGGGAAGGACCCAGAACGTGTAGATGAACAACCCCATCACGATCGACGGCACCCCGGTGAGGATCTCGGCCAGGAACCGGACCAGCGCGGCGAACCGGGAGCGTCGGCCGTACTCGTTCAGGTAGATCCCTCCCATCACCCCGAGTGGCACTGCGATCAGGGTCGCACCGAGGGTGATGACGACCGTGCCGACGATCGCCGGGTAGATCCCGCCTTCGAGGCTGCGCTGCGCGAAGGGGAGGTCGGTGGTGAGGAACTCCCACGACATCACCTTCAGCCCCTCACGGGCGATGTAGTACACGAGGGCGACGAGCGGGACCGCGGCGAGCACGAACGCCCCCACGATCAGCCCCGAGGCCAACCCGCTCCTGAAGCGCCGGAGCCCGGTGCCCGCGCGGGGCTGGAGCAGCGAGTCGGCCGGGAGCGTGGGCGCCGCCATCAGACGATCCCGAGACGACGGTTGGACCGGCGCAGGACGCTGCGGGCAGCGATGCCGATCACGATCGTGATGACGAGCAGCACCAGTCCGAAGCCGATCAGGGCGGACCGCCACACCCCGCTCGCCTCCCCGAACTGGTTGGCGACGACGCTGGCCAAGGTGTCGCCCGGAGCGAGCAGGTTCCCCGTGAGCCGCTGTGAGGCACCGATCACCAGGGCCACCGCGATGGTCTCACCCACCGCCCGTCCGAAGCCGATGATGACCGCCGCCACCACCCCGGACCGGCTGTGGGGGAACACCGCGCCCCGGATCATCTCCCAGCGGGTGGCGCCGAGGGCGAGGCTCGCCTCCTTCTGGGCCGGGGGGCACGTGGCGAAGACCTCACGGGTGATGGCGGTGACGATCGGGGTGATCATGATCCCGACGACGATGCCGGCGGTCATGATCGAGAGCCCCGATGCGCTCGGATCGCCGAGGAGGTCACCGAGGACCGGGACCCCGGCCACGGCCGCATGGACGTCGGCGTAGATCCCCGAGAGCGGCTTCGAGAGCTGGCGCAGCATCCAGAGACCGAACACCACCGACGGGATCGCGGCGAGCAGGTCGATCACGAACACGATGGGGAGGCGAGCCCGCCTCGGGGCGATCTCGGTGACGAACAACGCGATGCCGACGCTGATCGGCACCGCGATGACGAGTGCGAGGGCGGAGACGATGAGGGTCATCAGCGCCATCGCCCCGGCACCGAACTTGGCGTTCTCGGGCTCCCACTCGAGCGAGAACAGCGAACCGAACCCCTCGAACCGCAGCCACTCGAGCGAGCTGTCGAGCAGCACCCCGATGATGCACACCAGCACGACCAGCACGAACAGGCCCGCCAGCAGGGCGAGGACCCGGAACACCCGGTCGACCCCGAAGCCGGGCGGCCGCGGGCCACCCACCAGCGGCGGGGGCGGCGCGGGATCGAGGACCTGGGTCATGAGCACCCCGATTCTGGCGGAGGAGCGGGCCGGGGGGAGCCCACTCCTCCGCCAGGGGTCAGGAGCCGACGGCAACGCCGCCGGCCAGGGACGACGGGACTACGAGATGGCCTTGAGTCGCTCCCGCGTCTGGGTGGCCCAGGCCTTCGGCAGCGCGGCGTAGTCGACCAGCTTCGCCTGCCGCTGGCACGGACCGACCAGGTACTCGGCCCACGCCTTGACCGCCGCGGCCACGTTGGCGTCCGGGTACTTGGCGTAGACCAGGACGAAGGTCGGCGCCGAGATCGGGTAGGCCTTGGCGTTGGGCGAGTTCAGCGGGTTGTACAGCCCGTCGGCGTTGAGGGCGACGCCCTCGAGCGCCGCGGTCGCCGCCGGGAGGCTGGGCAGGATGAAGTTGCCGGCTGCGTTCTGGACCTCGGCGAACTTCAGCCCGGTGGCCTTGGCGTCCGAGTAGTCGACGTAGCCGACCGCACCCTCGGTCGCCTTGACGATCGCACCCACGCCGGAGTTGCCGTTCCCGCCCTGGGCGTCGGCCGGCCAGGTCACGGTCGAGCCCGCACCCAGCTTCCAGACCGAGCCGGCCGCCGAGCTGAGGTAGCGGGTGAAGTTCTCGGTCGTGCCCGAGCCGTCGGAGCGCCGGGCGATCGTCACCTTGGTGTCGGGGAGCTTCACGCCCGGGTTGTCGGCGGCGATCAGCGGGTCGTTCCACTTCGTGATGTCACCCTGGAAGAGCTTGGCCACGTTCAGCGGCGCCAGCCGGAGCGGCTTCTTGAGGCTCGGCAGGTTGTACGAAACCGTGATCGGCGCGGTCACCGTCGGCACGTAGAGGAAGGCGCCGCCCTTGATCTTCGAGAGGTCGGCCGCTGCGTACGGAGCGTCCGAGGCACCCCACTGGGTCACCTGGTCGGCGAACTCGGTGCGGCCCTTGCCCGACCCGCCACCCGGGTTCGGGTAGTTGACGGTCACGTTGGGCTGGACCTCCCGGAAGGTCTCCCGGCACTGGTCGATGAACCCCTGCGGGAAGGTGGCGCCCGAGCCGTTGATGGTCGTGGCCGGCAGGGCCTTGGACTTCTGGGCGGAGGCGGGGGCGACCCCGGCGGTGACCGCCAGACCGGCAGCCACGGCGGTCGCAGCCGCCAGTCGGAACACTCGGGTACGTCGGTACATGCTCGGCAGAGCCTCCTCGTTCTGGGTCGCCTGACGGGGCAGGGACCCGGGGGTTCGGTGGATCACCACGGTTCGGTGCATCGCCGAGCACCGTACGCACCCCGCCTGGCGCGGGCGCGACCGCGGGGTGGACGCCGGGTGAACAACGCCCTAACAATGGTGGGAACCCGACTCCCGGCCACCCGTCGTTCACCTGGGCCGGTCACGATCGCCCCATGGTCGAGACCCCGAACCCCGATCCCTTCGACGGTGCCGGATCCACACCCCACGAGGGAGCTCCCGACCGGTCGGCCGACCGGGAGCTCGAGGAGCACTTCATGAGCATCACGGCGGGCGAGGAACCCACCCGGCGGTCGTTCCACGAGCACCTGGCCGACCTGCGGGTGGCCGTGATCCGCCTGGGCGCGCTCACCACCGAGCTCGTCGCCGCGGCAACCCAGTCGCTGCTCGACGGTGACCTCGCGCTGGCCGAGCAGGCCATCCGCAACGACGACGGGATCGACGACCTCACCCACCACATCGAGGACGAGTGCTTCGCGCTGCTCGCCCGCCAGCAGCCGATGGCCACCGACCTCCGGGTGATCCTGGCCACCCTGCGCATCGCCCACGAGCTCGAGCGCTCGGCCGACCTCAGCGTCAACATCGCCAAGGCCACCCGCCGGCTCTGGCCGTCGCCGCTCGACCCGAAGGTCCGGGGCATCGTCGACCAGATGGGCCAGCAGGCCACCAACCAGACCCGCCTCGCCCTCGACGCCTACGCCGACGCCGACCCCACGTACGCCCGGGCCCTGGCCGACATGGACGACGCCATGGACGAGCTCACCAAGAGCCTGTTCCGCTACGTCCTCGCCCTGGCCCCGGCCGACGAGGGCACCGTCCAGCAGGCCGTGCAGATCGCCCTGGTCGGCCGGCACTTCGAGCGGATCGCCGACCACGCCGTGACCATCGCCGAGCGGGTCGTGTTCATGGCGACCGGCGAGTACCCGGTCCACGAGACCGACCGGCCCGAGGTCGCGGGCGAGATCGGCTGAAGCCCGCCCGGCACGTCCGGGCGGACCGGCCTCAGTTCGTGGTCTCGGGCTCCTCGTAGCCGAGGTCCCACTCCACGATGAGCCGCTCGCGCTCGGCGTCGCGGTTGACCCGCTCGCGGTTGCGCCGGAACTGGGGATCGTGGGGCGGGAGGAGCTGGAGGCGGGCCAGGGCCCGGGTCCGGAACTCGTCGATCATGCGGCCGTCGCCGAAGACGCCGTGCACCTCCCAGTGGGGGGACACCGGGCCGAGGTACACCATCTTCACGTGCCCCACCGGGGGCAGCTGCTCGAGCTGGTCGGGATCGATGGCCATCGGCGCAATCTAGTGCGTCGGCGGCGGCGGACCCCCGGGCCGGGGCCCGGGGGTCCGCGCACCCACCGAGCCGGGCTCAGGCCGTCGGCCGCTCGGTCAGCGTCGCCCGGAGCGTGAGCATCTCGCCGCCCCGCGCGACGCCCACCTCCACGGTGTTGCCCGGGCGGCGCCCACGCACGAGCGCCTGGACGTCGGAGGCCTCGTTCACGGGCTCGCCGCCGATCGAGACGATGACGTCGCCCTCGCGGAGCCCGGCGGTCGCCGCCGCCGAGCCCGGTGACACCCGGGTCACCAGGGCACCGGTGCCGGTGGCGAGGTCCCGCTCACGGGCCACCGCCGGCGTGACCGTCACGGTGGAGACCCCGAGGAACGCAGCCGGCCGGCCGAGGCGCAGGTCGTCGATGATCGGGCGGGCGTTGGCCACGGGGATGGCGAAGCCGACGTTGTTGGCCGACTGGGGGTTGGCGATCGCGGTGTTGATCGCGATGACCCGACCCTGGGCGTCGACCAGCGGACCGCCGGAGTTGCCCGGGTTGATGGCGGCGTCGGTCTGGAGCATGCCGATCAGGGTCGAGCCGGTGTTGGTGCTGACGGTGCGCCGCAGCCCCGACACGATGCCGCGGGTGATGCTCAGACCGCCGTCGAGGGCGAGCGCGTTGCCGATGGCGACCACCTCGTCGCCGGGCTGCACCGCGTCGGAGTCACCGAGCTCGACGGTGGGGAGGTCCGAGCCCGCGACCTTGAGCACGGCGAGGTCGGCCGCCGGCTCCCGGCCCACGAGCTCGGCCGGCTTCTCGGACCCGTCGGTGAAGGCGACCGAGATCTGCGTCGCACCCTCGACCACGTGGCTGTTGGTGACGATGTAGCCGTCGGGCGTGATGACGAACCCGGTGCCCGAGCCGCGGCCGGTCGTGCCCGCACCCGAGCGGGCGGTGATCGCCACCACCGCCGGCTCCACCTTGGCGATGATCCCGGCGAGTCCGGCGGCGGGGGCGATGACCTGCGACGGCCGCCGCACGAGCGCGTCGGATCCGACGACCGTGGCGTCCTGGGAGTCGCGGTCGGCGACCACGAACACCCCGGACGCCACGAGGGCCCCGACCAGGCCACCGACCACGGCGGCGGCGAGCCACTGGCGCAGGCCGGTCGCCGACCGGGGCCGGTGCGTGGCGGCCTCCGGGGCCGCCCCGACCGGCGGGACGGGCGGGACCGGCGGGACCGGCGGAGCCGATGCGCCGGCCGGGGCGGGATCGAACGGGTGGTCGAGGGTGGGTGGCTGCACGGGGACTCCGATCACCGGGTGGGGGCACGCCCCGGGGGGAGGGGCGGCACGCCGGGGGACGAGGTTGCAGGACCAGGAACGATCCCGGCGTCCGTCGCGTTCCCGACCGACCACCCCCGCAGCCCCGGGGTAGGGTGCTCTCGTGTCCGGGAACCGCCCCGACGGCAGGGACGTTGGAGAGGGCGTGAACGAGTCCTTCGCCTCCCCTGCCGACCACGTGACCCCCACGTGGATGGACCGGGCCCGCTGCCGGTCCCTCGATCCCTCCGAGTTCTTCCCGTCCGACGGAGTCGGGGTCGAGGTCGCGAAGCGCGTCTGCAGCGAGTGCCCGGTGCGGGCCGAGTGCCTCGAGTACGCCCTCACCCACCGCATCGACCACGGCGTGTGGGGAGGCTGCTCCGAGCGCGAGCGGCGACGCATGCTGCGGTCGCGGCGTCTGTCGGAGGTCGGCGGCACCTGGTGACGCACCCGGCCCGGCGGGCCGCGGGCCGCGCGTGCATCGCGGGCTGCGGCGATCCGCTCCGGTGAACATCCGGTGGTCCACGGTGACATCCGGGTGAACCACCCGGACGGAACGTCGGTCGGGTCCTAGGCTCCCTGCGCCGACCCCGGAGGAGCCATGTCCGTCGATCCCGCCGCCCTGCGTCCCGTCGAACTGTTCACGGGACTCACCGACGACGACCTCGCGGCGATCGCCGCCAAGTTCGAGGCGCGCACCGCCGAGCCCGGGGAGCGCTTCGCCCGCGAGGGCGCGTCGGGCTACTTCTTCTTCGTGATCGTCGAGGGCACGGCCGAGGTGACCCGCGGCGGCGCCGTCGTCGCAACGCTCGGGCCCGGCGACTGCTTCGGTGAGACCGCGATCATCGAGTCGACGCGACGCAACGCCACCGTCACCGCGGTCACGCCGATGGTGGTGGGTGCGATGTTCGGCGCCGACTTCGCCAAGCTCGCCGACGACTCCCCCGAGCTCCACGCCCGGCTCCGGCAGGTGGTCGCCGAGCGGCACGCCGACGACTGACGGCGTCGGTCGCACGCTGGCCCGGGCGTAACCCCTAGCGCCAGCCGAAGGGACCGAAGAGGAAGTCGGCCACCCGGTCGACCAGCCCGCGGCCGTCGGCAGCGCGGTCGTCGAAGGCCACCGCGAAGTCGCGCAGGTCGGCGACGGTGGCGTCGGACACGAGCGTCCGGGTCACCCCGTCGCGCTCCCACACCAGCACCGACCCGCCCGCCACCTCGTAGCCGAGCGCGGCGGTGTCGCGGACCCGCGTCCGGTCGTCGGCCACCGGCATGCCCCCGGGGTCGAGCACGCCGACCTGCTGGAACACCGACACACCGAAGAGACCGTCGGAGTAGTAGAGCTGCACGGTGCCGTCGGAGCGCTCGTAGCGTCCGGCGAGCACGAATCCCGTCACCCGGTCGGGCGCCGCGCCGCCGGCCGGGAGGGCCCGCACGGCGTCGGGCGTCGGGTCGGCACCCCGCGCCGACGGCCGGCGCTCGGCGGCCTGGGGCGTCGTGGGCGGCACGGCGGTGGCCCCGCCGAGCCGGGCCACCTCCACGAAGCCGACCGCCCGGACCACCCGGCCCTGGCGGTCGAGGATCTCGCGGCGCAGCATCACCCCGGTCGCCTTGTCGCAGTAGGCCCGCACCCGGGGGGCACCGGTCTTCGGGTCGCTGGCGGTGACCATGACCGTGGCCCGGCCCGCCACCGGGGTCCCGGTGGCCATGGTCAGGTCCCAGCGGGTGGCCGGCGACGGCGCCGCCCGGGCGACCGGCTCGTCCCATCCGACCTTCCAGCCGGTCACCCCGGCGATCCAGCGGTCCTCGGCCCGACCGCCCGCCTGCCGGGCACCCTCACCGACCTGGACCGCGCCGCCGGCTCCGGTCACCTTGGTCCGGGCCGAGCGCCAGCCCCCGTCGTCGAGCCACTCGATCTGCACGGTGCCCGCGAAGTCTTCGCGCACCGTCGCGGTCCGGGCCCGCTCGAGCACCGTCACCGCATCGTCGGCGTACGCGCCCGGGAGCCCACCGACCGCGCACGTGGCCGCGAGCAGCGCCGCGATCCCGAGCGCGGTCCCGACGCGTCGCCTGCGGCTCACGGACGGAACCCGGCCCGGACGCCGAGGGGCACGAGCGAGCTGACCACGTCGTCCTGCAGCGACGAGCGCACCGCGTGGGCGTCGGTGAACGTCGCGACCGGCGGGGTGACCGACGCCGGCCGCGGCACCACGACGACCACCGCGATCATGGCGGCGGCGGCCGCGCCGCCCACGGCGGTCCAGCGTCGCGTGCGGCGGGCGCGGCGGGCCGCGAGATCGACCGGGCTCGGGGCCGGGGCCGGGCCGGGGACCGGCGCCGGGGTCTCCATCGGGCCTGCGGCGGGCGCCTCGGGCAGGCCCTCGGCCAGCAGGCGCTCGAAGAACCCCGGGGGGGCGTCACGCAGCGGGAGGCCGCGCACGGCGTCGCGAGCGGCGGCCACCTCGGCGAGCGCGGCGCGGAGGTCGGCCGAGTCGGCGAGGCGGGCGTCGAGGGCGACCCGCTCGGCGTCGGTGCACTCGCCGTCGAGGTAGGCCGACAGCACGGTGTCGTCCGGATCCAGGGACCCGGACCCGGACCCGGTCGGCGGGATCGGCGGACGACTCATGCGGCCCCCTCGGTGAGCATGGTGCGCAGCAGTCGCCGGCCGCGGTGCAGGCGGGAGCGCACGGTCCCGACCGGGACGCCGAGCGCTGCGGCGATCTGCTCGTAGGACTGGTCGGCGACGTCGCAGAGCACCACCGGCACCCGGAACTCCTCGGGAAGGGCGGCGAGGGCCGCCTGGATCTCGTCGGAGAGCCCCGACGACACCTCGTCGGCCGCCGGTGACGCAGGCAGGACGCGCTCGGGATCGTCGGGCAGCGCGTCGGCGGGACGGCGCCGCCGCCGCCGGACCTCGTCGAGGAACACGTTCGTCACGATCCGGGCCAACCAACCTTCGAGGGACCCCGGCTGGTAGCGCTCGAGCCCGCGGTGGACGCGGAGGAGCGCCTCCTGGACGAGGTCCTGGGCGTCTTCGTCGTTTCCGGCCAGGCGGTAGGCCACCGAGTACATGAAGCGCCCGTGGTCACGGGCGACCTCCTCCCAGGTGGGGACACCGTCGGTCACCACGTCAACGACCCGACCGGGCGATCGGGTTCCCGGGAGGGCCGGGGCACCCGCCCCGGACGCAGGCGGCGGGACCGGGCTACTTGGCCTCGGACGACTCGTCGCCGTCCTTGGCGCCCTCGGTCAGGCCCTTCTTGAACTCCTTCTGGGCCTGGCCCATGGAGCGGGCCAGCTTGGGGAGCTTCGTCCCGCCGAAGATCAGCAGCACGATCAGCAGGACGATGATGAGCTCGGTGGGGCCCAGGTTCATGGCGATCCCTTCGGATGGGCGTGGCCACAGGTTATCCCGGGGCTTCGGGACCACGCCCGCAGACCTCGAGCAGGCACTCGACGTCGTCGAGGGCGCCCACCTGGAACGGCACCGCCCCGACGCCGAGGATCACGGTCTCGACGCCGAGGTCGGCCCACCCGGCGAGCTGCTCACGGATCTGCTCGGGCGTGCCGACCAGGCGGCCCTCCCGCCACTCGACGAGATCCACGTCGAGGACCCCCGGGGGCGAGACGGCCCGGAGCCGCTCGAACCGGCGGGCGAGGTCGGCCTCGTCCTCGCCGCAGAGCGCGTAGAGGCCGAGCGACCGCCACACCGTCGCCGGGTCGCGCCCCGCGGCGTCGCAGGCCCGGTGGAGCGCGTCGAGCCGCTCCCGGTAGGCGGCGGGCGTCCAGACCCAGCAGGTGTTCCAGCCGTCGGCGAGGTCGACCGCCGCCCGGAGCACCCGGTCGCCCTTGCCCCCGACGAAGAGCGGGGGTCGCGGCCGCTGCAGGGGCGGCGGGTCGAGGACGGCACCCGCGGCGGCGTGGGCGCGGCCGGTGAACGTGACCGTGGCGCCGGCGAGCAGGTCGCCGACCACCGTGAGCGCCTCGCGGAGGCGATCGACCCGCTCCCCCGGCCGGGGCATGGCCAGGCCGACGGCCTCGTAGTCGGGGGCGTACCAGCCCGCCCCCAGGCCAACGTCGAGCCGACCGCCGGAGATGCGGTCGAGGGTCGCGAGCGCGGTGGCGAGGACGGCCGCGGGCCGCAGCGCCTCCAGCAGCACGAGCGTGCCCAGTCGGACCCGCGGCACCGCCCGGGCGAGCGCGGCGAGCGTGCCGATCGGCTCGTACGCGCCGTAGCGCCGGTCGGGTCCTCCGTACTTCGCGAGGTCGAGGAACAGGTGGTCGCTGAGCCAGAGGGAGTCGACGCCGGCGGCCTCGGCGACGCGCGCGTGCCGCTCGATCGTCTCGAAGCGCAGTGGGTCCTCGCCCGGGACCGAGTAGTCGTACTGGGGCAGCGCGAGCCCGATGCGCATCGCTGCAGGTTACGGGGCGCGGTCCATACTGGGCCGGTGCTGGAGTGCGTGCCCAACGTGTCGGAGGGCCGCGATCCCGTCGTCGTCGCCGCCCTCGCCGACGCCTGCGGCGACGCCCTGCTCGACCGCCACGTCGACGCCGACCACCACCGGACGGTGCTCACCCTGGCCGGCCCCGGTCCCCGGGACGCGCTCGGAGCCGCCGAGGCGCTGGCCCGGGCGGTGGCCGAGCGCTGCGACCTGCGGACGCACCACGGTGTGCACCCGCGCCTCGGCGCGCTCGACGTCGTGCCCTTCGTCGCGCTCGACGAGCCCACCCCGGTCGCCGTCGACGCCGCGCGCGCCTTCGCCGCCTGGATCCACCGCGAGACCGGGGTCCCGGTGTTCCTCTACGACGGGGCGGCCGCCGACGGGTGCAGCCTGCCGGGGGTGCGTCGCGACGCCTTCGCCCGGCGGCCGCCGGACCTCGGGGGCCCGGGGCCCCATCCGCGCCTCGGGGCGGTGGCGGTGGGGGCCCGGGCGCCGCTCGCGGCCGTGAACTGCTGGCTCGACTCGGACGACGTCGCCCTGGCCCGCCGGGTGGCCACCGTCGTGCGGGCGCGTGACGGCGGCCTCCCCGGGGTGCGCGCCCTCGGGCTCGCCCTGCCGGGGCGCGACCGGGCCCAGGTGTCGATGAACCTGGTGGACCTCGAGCGCACCGGCGTGGAGGCCGCCTGCACCGCCGTGCGCGACGCCGTCGCGGCCGCGGGTGGCCGGGTGGAGCGGGTCGAGCTCGTGGGGCTGCTGCGCCGCGTCGACCTGGAGCGGTGCAGCGCAGGGTTCCGGGCCTGGGCGGGCCTCGACCCCGGCTGCACGATCGAGTCCCGCCTCGCCGGGCGGGACGGCTGACCCGAGGGGTCAGGCCGAGGCGACCCCACGGCGCTCCATCGCCCGCTGGCGGCGGACCCGCCGGCGCTCCCGCTCGGACAGGCCGCCCCAGATGCCGAACTTCTCACCCTGGTCGAGGGCGTACTCGAGGCACTCGTCACGGACCTCGCACCCCCGGCAGACGGCCTTGGCCTCCCGGGTCGACGCCCCCCGCTCGGGGAAGAACAGGTCGGGGTCCACGCCCAGGCAGTTGGCCCGCTCCTGCCAGCGACGGTCGTCGCCGCCCTCCGACCGGAGGTACTTCACGATCTCGAAGACCTGCACCCGCTTCCCCCTCTGTTGACGTCCGCTCGGGTTCGTCCGCTCGGGCGCACGGTCGTGCGCCTCCGGCCACCGGGCGGTCCGGCCCCGAAGGCCCGGAATGACGCAGGTGGAATTACAACGGTGTCACTCTGATCGGTCGAGGGCCCGGAGTGCAAGTGGGACGGGCGGTTTCCCACCGTTTGGTGTCCATTTCCTCCTATTCGCGGCAAGATTTCGGGGCTCGAGCCGGCCCGGGACCTAGCCTGGCGACGTGACGCGCCTCACCGTGGTCACCGGCGACCTCACGGCCCAGGCCGTCGACGCCGTGGTCAACGCGGCCAACGAGGGGCTCCGGCGGGGCGGAGGGGTGTGCGGCGCGATCTTCGCCGCGGCCGGACCCGGCCTCGACGCCGCCTGCGCTCCCCTCGCCCCCTGCCCCACCGGCGACGCCCGGGTCACCCCGGGCTTCGGGCTCCCCGCCCGCTTCATCGTCCACGCCGTCGGCCCGGTGTGGCAGGGCGGCCACGCCGACGAGCCCGCCCTCCTCGCCCGCGCCTACCGGCGGGCGATCGAGGTCGCGACCGGGGTCGCGGCCCGCTCGGTCGCCTTCCCGGCCATCTCGACCGGCATCTTCGGCTATCCGCTCGAGGACGCGGCCGAGGTCGCGGTGGCCACCGTGCGGGCGACGGCCGGATCCCTCGACGAGGTCCGGTTCGTGTGCTTCGACGCCGCCACCCGGGCCGTCTACGACCGGGTGCTCGCCCGCTGACCCGTTCGGGTCAGCTCGCGCGGCGGTTGGCCCGCCGACCCTCGAGGAAGTCCACCAGCACGTAGTCACCGAGGGTGTCGGGGGTGGTGTAGAAGGCGCGCCCCCGGTTGATCCGGCACATCTGCTCGACGAACGTCTTCAGGTTCCAGCCGTCGTCGAGCATGAAGGTGTTGATGCGGATCCCCTCCCGGGTGCAGCGCATCACCTCCTTCAGCGTCTCCTCGATCGTGACCGGCGAGGGCGGGTAGTCGAAGTAGGCGTGCCCGTCGGGGGTGATGTGGGCGGTCGGCTCACCGTCGGTGACCATGATCACCTGCTTGGTGCCGCTCTGGCGGTGCAGCATCCGGCGGGCGAGCGCGAGGGCGTGGTGCATGTTGGTGCCCCACTCGAAGTCCCAGCTCATCTCCGGGAGCTTGTCGGGCGCCACCTCCCGAGCCACCCGGCCGAAGCTCACCAGTCCGAAGTAGTCACGCGGGTACTGGCTGGTGATGAGGGCGTGGAGCGCCATCGCCACCTTCTTCGCGGGCAGGAAGTTGTCCCGCATGGGCATCGACATCGAGACGTCGAGCAGCAGGACGGTGGCGCTGCGGGTGGTGAGCTCGGTGCGCTCGATCTCGAAGTCGGCCGGGGTCAGCCGGACCGGCGTCCCCGACCCCTGGCGCCAGATCGCGTTCTTCACCGTCTGCTGGACGTCGAGGCGGAACGGGTCGCCCCACTCGTAGGGCTTGGTCTCGTAGGCGGGGTCGTGCCCGGTACCCGCCGCCGTGACCTCGTGACGGCCGGTGCGGTCCTTCACGAGCTTGCGGTAGAGGTCGCCCAAGGCCTTCTGCCCGATCGCCCGCAGACCCCGCGGGGTGAGCTCGAGGCGACCCTCGCGGGTCTCGATGAGCCCCGCCTCCTCCAGCATCCGGGCCAGCTCGGCGAGGCGCTCCAGCGAACGGGCGGCGTCGTCGCCGAGCATCTCCCGGGCGCGGTCGAGGTCGACCTCGGCGAGCTCCCCGGGCTGGGTGGCCTGGCCGAGGAGGTGCTCGAGGTCGTCCATGTCGCCGAGCTGGTCGAGCAGGCTCGGCATGCCCGACATCGACAGGGGGTCGTCGCCCCGGAAGTTCATCTGCCGGTCCCAGGGGAGCTGCGGGAAGGCCTGCTGGAGGTTCTGGGACAGCTGGTCCATCTGCCAGCGCAGGTCCATGTCCTCGAGCAGCGACTCGGCGAGGGCCTGGAGCTGGGCCCGCTGCTCGGGGGTCATGGAGTTCATCAGCTGCTGCATCTGGGCCATCGACCGGGCCATCTGCTCGAGCAGCTCGTCGAGGCTGCGGGGGTTCCCCGGGAAGAAGTCCCCGTAGCGCTGCATGAACCCGTCGAAGTCGGGCTCCCCTCCCTGGGCCCGCTGCTCGAGCATCTGGTTCAGCTCGGCGAGCATGTCCTTCATCCGCTGCATCTGCTCGGGCGAGAGGTTCTGCATGCCCTCGGACATCTGGTTGAAGTAGCTCTGCATCAGCTGTTCCTTGAGCTCGCCCATGAGCTCCTCGAACCGCTGGCGGGCGCCGTCGTCCATCCACTCGTACTGCTGGAGCTCCTGGACGCGACCGGCGAGGTCCGGGGGCAGCTGGTCGAGCTGATCGCGATGCTGGTCGGCGGCGGCCTCCACGATCTCCTGCTGGCGCGGGTCGCCGCCGCGGGCGGCGTCGTCGATCCGGCGCTCGATGCCCTCGCGCTCCTCGTCGACGATCTCGCGCAGGCGCTCGGCGATGTCCTCGTACACCCCGCCGAGGT
This sequence comes from uncultured Actinomycetes bacterium, assembly GCA_903899845.1. GTDB lineage: Bacteria > Actinomycetota > Acidimicrobiia > IMCC26256 > PALSA-555 > CAIUKV01. Next base: position 43,080 of record CAIUKV010000206.1, on the reverse strand, counting down.
CGTAGCGGTCGAGCATCTCGCGTCGGCGCTCCCGGAGCCGGCGCAGCATGTCGCGGACGCCCATCAGCTCGTCGCCGTTGCGGTCGCGCAGCCCGTCCTGCATCATCCGCCGCATCGCGGCGTGCAGGTCGCCGTGGTACAGCAGGTCGTCGGTCATCTCGTCGAGCAGGGCGTCGGCGTCGAGGTCGAAGCCCCGCTGGGTGCCGTCCCACGCCGAGTACCGGAAGGCCCGGTCGGCTCGATCACGGCCGCGGTCCCGGCCGTGATCCCGGCCGTGATCCCGTCGACGTTGCCGCATCGGCGCAGGCTAGCCCCGGCGGCGGCCGCCCCGAGCGGGCGGCGAACCGCGGCCCGGGGACCGGTTCCGGGCCGCGGCCCGGTCCGAGGCCCGGCGACGGCGCACGCGCACCACGAGGGCGCCCGCGATCATGCCGAGGAACGGGGCCGCGAGCACCGAGCCGACCACGATGTCCGAGAGGCGGTTGTTGCCGGTGTCGAAGCCGGCCAGCCGGTCCGCGTAGAAGAGGAAGACCATCCAGAGCCCGCCGACGACCAGCGGGCCGAGGACGGCGCCGATCGCGATCCCCCCGAGGTAGGCGCCCACTCCGCCCGACCGGCGCGGGGGCACCGGGGCCGGCCGGTCGCGCCGGGGCTCGGGCCACGGCTCGAGCTCGGGCCAGGGAGCCCGGGGCGAGGTCGCAGGCGCGGTCGGGGGCGTGGCCGGGGACGAGGTCGGGGGTGATCCGGCGCCGGATCCGGGCGGCACGGGCCCGGGCCCGCCTGCGTCAACCACGGCGAGCAGTAAACCGCACGGCACCGCTCACGGTCCACACGGGCGCCGGGCCACGCCGTAGGCTGCCGCGTCCGCGGACGCCTCCGGTGCGTCCCCGCCCGCGGTCTGCGAGGGCTTCGTGCAGGACTCCGATCCCACCCCCCAGCGCACCGAGCCGACCCCGGCGCCGGTCGGCACGCCCAAGCCCGCTCTGATGAGCATCGACGACGCACTCGGGCTCGACTCCGCCGCCGTCAACCGCCTCGCCGCCGCCCACATGAACCCGGGGCAGATCGCGACGCTCAAGCTCCTCGGCTTCGACCGGATCGTGATCGACCAGGCCGAGGGCATGTACTACACCGACCGGTCCGGACGGAAGATCCTCGACTTCTTCGGTGCCTTCGGGGCCCTGGCCTTCGGGCACAACCACCCGCGCATCCTCGCCGCCCGCCGCCGCTTCGCCGCGGAGCACCGCCACGAGCTCGCGATCGCCTTCCTCTCGCAGTACGCGGCGACGCTGTCGTACGACCTCGCCCGGATCGCCCCCGGTGACCTCGACTACGTGTTCCTGTGCCTGTCGGGGTCGGAGGCGGTGGAGGCCGCACTGAAGCTGGCCGAGCGGGCGGCCGGCCCCGAGCGGTCCACCGTGTGCTACGTGGAGCAGTCGTTCCACGGCAAGACCCGCGGCGCCCTCTCGGTCACCGACTCCGAGTTCTACCGGGCCGGCTTCCGGCTCCTCGACCACGTCCACCGCGTGCCGTTCGGCGACGCCGCCGCGCTCGAGCTGGCGTTCCGCACGGACCCCTCGATCGGCGTCTTCATCGCCGAGACGATCCAGGGCGGTGCCGGGATCGTCGTACCCCCCGAGGGCTACCTCCGTGAGGTGCGCCGACTCTGCGACCGCTACGGCGTGCTCTGGGTCGCCGACGAGGTGCAGTGCGGCTACGGCCGCACCGGGAAGTTCTTCGCGTTCGAGCACGAGGACGTCGTGCCCGACGTGGTCACGCTGGCCAAGTCGCTCGGCGGGGGCAAGACCGCCATCGGCGCGTACATCGCCCGCGCCCCCGTCTTCCTGAAGGCGTACGGGTCGCCGAAGACCGCACTCATCCACGGGCCCGCCACCTTCGGCGGGATGGGCGAGGCCTGCATCACCGCGATCGAGGCCCTGCACGTCCTCTACGACGAGGGCCTCATCGACACCGCCGCCGCGCAGGGCGCCCACCTGATCGCCCGCCTGGAGGCGCTGCGGGCCAAGTACCCCGACCTCGTCACCGACGTGCGGGGCCGGGGCCTGATGGTCGGGGTCGAGTTCGCCGACCTGCACCGGGTGCTCCCCCGGGGGACCCGGGCCCTGGCCGGGCGCTTCGACGAGCGGCTCAAGGGCGGCCTCGCCGGGCTCGTGGGCGCGCTGCTGCTCGAGGAGCACGGGATCCTGGTCGCCTTCACCGAGTACAACCGCAACGTGGTCCGGCTCGAGCCGCCGCTCGTCGTGACCCGGGAGCAGGTCGACACCATGGTCGACGCCCTCGACGACGTCCTCGCACGGGGCTTCACCCGCATCGCGATGGACTACGTGCGTCGGGTCAAGTTCGCCCGCGCCTGAGCGGACGGGTCACCGCCCCCGCGTCGCGGGAGTCCGGGGCGGCACGGTCGTGGTCGTCGTGGTCGTCGGCGTCGGGTAGGTCGGGTCGGCGAACAGGGCGAAGAAGTCGACCACGCCCGGCGCGAGGTAGCGGGTGCCGTCACGCGACATCTGCGGGTGCAGCTTCTCGCCCACGACGTTGGTGGGGACGTTGGGGTCGGGCGAGGAGAACAGGTACCCCGTGGTCCAGTCGTGGTTGATGTCGAGCTGCATGCCCCGGACGCACCCGGCGCTCTGGAGCGTCTTGGCCAGGGACAGCACGCTCTGGGCCGGACCGGCGGCGTAGATCAACCCGCCGCTGGGCAACACGCAGATCCCGGACCGCCACACGTAGACGTTGTTGCCCACGGTGGCACCGAACGCCGAGGTGTCGTTCTCGCGCAGCTCGGGGTTGAGCTGGTAGTTGTCGAGGAGCAGCTCGAGGTTCTGCCGGGCCGCCACGATGTCGGGTCCCATCTGGAAGTCCCGGCCCCAGACGCCGACGTCGGCGCTGCCGTCGCTCTTGACCACGAGCGTGGCCCCGCCGTTGCGCAGCGGCACGACCTCCTCGCCCGCGACGTAGGCACCGCCGCGCGCGTGGATCATCTGGAAGCCCGAGTTGAACGCGGCCACCAGGCCACCGCGCTGGTCCTCGGGGATCATCGACCCCCACGGGTTGGGCCCGCCCCCGGGCTGCTTGGTCCCGGGCACGTAGACGAACTTGAGCAGCTTCGGGTCCATCCACATCAAGGTGACGTAGTACGAGGTGCGCACGGAGTCGGGGCGCACCCAGGTGGTGTAGACCGCCGGCTGACCGTCGACGAGGCGCCCGGACGCGACCCAGGCGCCTTCACCCGGCTCGGTCATGGCGGCCGGCGACGGCACCGGGGCACTCGGCGGTGGCGTGCTGATCGCCCGCAGGGGGACGGTGGTCACCGGGGTCAGGACCTGCGTGGCCTGCTCCTTGACCCCGATCGCCCGCACCGCGCCGGGACGCCCACCCTTCTTGGGGGCACCGAGCGTCGTGTAGTACCAGCGCTCGGCCGTGTTGACGAGGCCGTTCCCACCGTTGTGGCGCACCCACTGCACCGTGCGCTGGAACGGCGACTCCGTGCTCCCCGAGTCGGTCTGGGCGGCGACGAACGACACACCCATCGGCACGAGGAGCGCGCCGACGACGACCGCCACGCCGATCACGATCCCACGGGTGCGCCGGCGGGCCCGGCGGGCCTGGCGCGACGCGTCGCCGCGGCGCGGCGACGGGGATTCGGTGGGGTCGGGGGACGAGGCCAAGCGGCAGACGCTCCTGCGAAGCCCGCCCGGTCCGCCGGGTCGGGCGGGTCGGGCGGACCGGTCGGGGCCGGGCCCCGGGGCGGGCCCGGACCGAATCTAGAGGCTCGCCCCGGCGTGCCGGTCGCGACCCCGGGACCGGCACAATGGGGTCATGCTCCCGGGAACCGACGACGCCGCCGAGCGGGCCTCCCGCCGCCGGGCCCGCCGCTGGACGTGGGCCCTGGTCGGGTTCGCCGTCGTGGTGATCGGGGCGATCTCCTGGTACGGGCGTCAGTCGGAGGCGGCGGCCCCCACCGCCCCGAAGGCGTTCTGCGTCGCCGCCAACGCGTACGAGCGCGAGCTCGAGCGTCAGGCCCAGCGCTACGAGGTCGACGTCGATCGTCAGATCGTCAGGGTCGAGGCCATGGTGGCGACCGCACCGCCGGCGATCCTGCCCGAGGCCACCCGGTTCCTCGCCGCGCTCGAGGCGTTCCGCGACGCTCCTGACGACGCGACGCGGGCCCGGCTCCAGGACGCGCCGCGCACCAAGCGGGCCATCGACGAGGTCAACCGCTACTGGAACCAGGGCTGCGGGGTGTTCGACCGCGAGGGGCTCTGAGCCCACGCCGCCCGGGCGGGCGACCGGCTCAGGCGGGCTTGCCCCGGTAGGTGGCCCGGGTCCCGGCGGCGTCCTTGTTGAGCCGCTTCGCCAGGTGCAGGCCCTCGAGCACGAACTCGACCGCAGAGGCCACCTGCGCCGGGCTCTCCCCCACCTCGAGGTCGGCCAGGACCGCGTGGAACGCGGGGAGCTCGTCGAGCACGGTGGCGTAGCCGGAAGCGGGCACGTCGGGGCCCGTGTGCACCACGAGCCCGTCGTCGAAGCCGTGGACGAGGTCGACCAGCTGCTCGGGCCGGCACGCCGACCGGAAGGTCTCGAGCACCGCCGCCTTCACGATGCGGTCGAGGATCTGCTCCTCGCGGCCGTCGTCGACCGTCTCGAACTCCACCTTGCCCGCCGTGCTCGGCACGAGCGCCTCGAGGTCGCTGACCCGCGGCACCACCTCGTCCTCCCCGTTGCGCAGCGCGCGCCGGGTGGCGTTGGCGACCAGGGTCTCGTAGTTGGCGATCGACATCCGCACCGACACGCCCGAGCGCTGGTTGACGTGCGGGGATCGGCGGGCCTGCTGGCTGACCGCGGCGACGACCTCGGTCATGAACTCGGGGATGTGCACGGGCAGGCCCTCGGCCTGGACCAGCTGCGCCTCCTGCTCGATGACGTCCATCTCGAGCTCGACGTCGAGCGGGTAGTGGGTGCGGATCTGGGCACCGAAGCGGTCCTTGAGCGGCGTGATGATCCGCCCGCGGTTCGTGTAGTCCTCGGGGTTGGCCGAGGCCATCAGCAGCAGGTCGAGGTCGAGGCGGATCTTGTAGCCCCGGATCTGGACGTCGCGCTCCTCGAGCACGTTGAGCAGACCCACCTGGATGCGCTCGGCGAGGTCGGGGAGCTCGTTGATGGCGAAGATGCCTCGGTTGGTCCGCGGGACGAGCCCGTAGTGGATCGTGAGCTCGTCGGCGAGGTACCGGCCCTCGGCCACCTTGATCGGGTCGACCTCGCCGATGAGGTCGGCGATCGAGGTGTCGGGGGTCGCGAGCTTCTCCGAGAACCGCCGGTCCCGGTGCACCCACTCGATCGGGGTCTCGTCGCCCCGCTCGGCGACCAGCACCCGGGCGTGCTGCGAGATCGGGTGGTACGGGTCGTCGTTGACCTCGCTCCCGGCCACCACCGGCATCCACTCGTCGAGCAGGCCGACCAGGGCGCGGATCATGCGGGTCTTGGCCTGGCCCCGCTCCCCGAGGAGGATCACGTCGTGCCCGGCGAGGATCGCGTTCTCGAGCTGGGGCAGCACGGTGTCCTCGTAGCCCACCACCCCCTGCACCACCGGCTCCCCGGCGGCGATGCGCCGGATGGCGTTCTCCCGGAGCTCCTGCTTGACCGGGCGGGACACCCACCCCTGCTCCCGCAGTTCGCCGAGGGTTCCGGGTCGGTGCATCAGCTGCGCTCCTGGGCTGGGGGCCCGGGACGGCGGTCCGGGGCCGGGGCGGTGGCCCGACGGGCGACCGTGTGACGCACGCTACCCGCAGCCGAATACGCCCCGGGCCGGGGCATAGGGGTAGCGTTCCCCCGAGTTCCCACCCACCGGTGACCGGGGATCCCATCCGGAGCCGGTCCCCCGGACGGGCGTCCGGGGGGACGAGAGGAAGTGGCGATGACGAAGGTCTCCGAGGCGCCCAAGGCCCGCCTGGAGCGGCCGGTCCACCCGGCCCCGAAGGAAGGACGGCGGCTGCCGTTCATCGTCGAGTTCTACGGCTCGGCCGTGGCCAAGAAGTGGCTCATGGCGGTGACCGGGATCATGCTCATGGGCTTCGTCTTCGCCCACATGGTCGGCAACCTCAAGCTGTACTTCGGCGAGAAGAGCCTGAACCACTACGCGGAGTGGCTCAAGGAGATCGGTGAGCCGATCTTCCCCCGCACCGGCTTGCTGTGGATCCTGCGCTTCGTGCTGCTCGGTGCCGTCGTCGTCCACATCGTGTCGGCGGCCCAGCTGACCCGCATGAACCGCCGGGCCCGGCCCGACCGGTACCAGGCACCCCGGGACTACGCCGCCGCCACGTTCGCCAGCCGCACGATGCGCTGGACCGGGGTGATCGTGGCGCTGTTCGTCGTCTACCACCTCATGGACCTGACCTGGGGCGTCGGCGGCGCCGAGTGGACCAGCGGCGAGGTGTACCAGAACATCATCAACAGCTTCGAGCGGTGGCCGATCGCGATCGTCTACATCGTGGCCAACCTCGCGCTCGGCGTGCACCTGTACCACGGGGGCTGGAGCATGTTCCAGAGCCTCGGATGGAACAACGGCAAGTTCAACGACTGGCGGCGGATGTTCGCGATCGGGTTCGCCACGATCGTGGTCGTCGGCAACGTCAGCATGCCCCTGATGGTCGTGACGGGAGTGGTGAACTGACATGGCACTCGACGCAAAGATCCCTGCCGGTCCCATCGCACACAAGTGGGACAACCACAAGTTCGACGTCAAGCTGGTGAACCCGGCCAACAAGCGGCGGTTCAAGGTGATCGTCGTCGGCACCGGCCTGGCCGGCGCCTCGGCGGCGGCCAGCCTGGCCGAGCTCGGGTACCAGGTGGAGGTGCACACCTTCCACGACTCGCCCCGCCGGGCCCACAGCATCGCGGCCCAGGGCGGCATCAACGCGGCGAAGAACTACCGCAACGACGACGACTCGGTGCACCGGCTCTTCTACGACACCGTCAAGGGTGGCGACTACCGGGCGCGTGAGGCCAACGTCTACCGGCTCGCCCAGGTCAGCGTCGACATCATCGACCAGTGCGTGGCCCAGGGCGTGCCGTTCGCCCGCGAGTACGGCGGCCTGCTCGACAACCGCTCGTTCGGTGGCGCGCAGGTGTCGCGTACCTTCTACGCCCGGGGTCAGACCGGCCAGCAGCTCCTCCTCGGCGCCTACCAGGCCCTCGCGAACCAGATCCAGCTCGGGAACGTGAAGCTGCACAACCGCAGCGAGATGCTCGACCTGGTGGTCAAGGACGGCGTGGCCGTGGGCATCGTGGCCCGCAACCTGATGACCGGCGCGATCACCTCGCACTCGGCCCACGCGGTGGTGCTCGCCACCGGCGGCTACGGCAACGTCTTCTACCTGTCCACCAACGCCAAGGCGTCCAACGTCACCGCGGCGTGGCGGGCCCACAAGCGGGGCGCCTACATGGCCAACCCCTGCTTCACCCAGATCCACCCCACCTGCATCCCGGCCAGCGACGAGTTCCAGTCGAAGCTCACGCTCATGTCGGAGTCCCTGCGCAACGACGGCCGCATCTGGGTCCCCAAGGAGTTCGGCGACGAGCGTCCGCCCGGGCAGATCCCGGAGGAGGATCGCGACTACTACCTCGAGCGCCGCTACCCGGCCTTCGGCAACCTGGTGCCCCGCGACGTGGCGTCGCGGGCATCCAAGCGCGAGGTCGACGCCGGACGCGGGGTCGGCCCGCTCAAGAACGGCGTGTACCTCGACTTCGCCGACGCCATCGACCGGCTCGGCCGCCACGTCATCGAGGAGCGCTACGGCAACCTCTTCCAGATGTACGAGCGCATCACCGGCGAGGACCCCTACGTCGTGCCGATGCGGATCTACCCCGCGGTCCACTACACCATGGGCGGGCTCTGGGTCGACTACAACCTGATGAGCAACGTCCCCGGCCTGTACGTGCTCGGCGAGGCCAACTTCTCCGACCACGGGGCCAACCGTCTCGGGGCCTCGGCGCTCATGCAGGGCCTGGCCGACGGGTACTTCGTGCTGCCGGCCACCATCGGCGACTACCTCGCCCCCCAGCTGGGGAGCCAGCCGGTGACCACCGACGACCCGGTGTTCGCCGAGACCCAGCGTTCGGTCGAGGACACGATCTCCCGGTTCCTGTCGATCCGGGGCACCCGGTCCGTGGACTGGTTCCACCGGGAGCTGGGCAAGATCGTCTGGGACAACTGCGGCATGGCCCGCAGCACCGAGAGCCTCGAGAAGGCGATCGCCGAGATCCCGGCGCTCCGTGAGGAGTTCTGGAACGACGTGCGGATCCTCGGCGAGGGCGACACCCTCAACCAGTCGCTCGAGAAGGCCGGCCGGGTCGCCGACTTCCTCGAGTTCGGAGAGCTCATGTGCCGCGACGCCCTCCACCGCGAGGAGAGTTGCGGCGGGCACTTCCGGGTCGAGCACCAGACCGAGGACGGCGAGGCGCTCCGGAACGACGACGACTTCGCGTACGTCGCCGCCTGGGAGTACACGGGAGACCACGCGAGCCCGGCGCTGCACAAGGAGCAGCTCGAGTTCGAGAACGTGCACCTGGCCCAGCGGTCCTACAAGTAGCGCCGCAGACAAGCAGCGCAGCAGACAAGCAGCACGGCGGAACTCGGAGAGGCGGACGACGATGAAGGTCACGCTCACGGTGTGGCGGCAGCCCGGGCCCACGGCCACCGGGAAGTTCGAGACCTACGAGGTCGACGAGGTCAGCGAGGACATGTCGTTCCTCGAGCTCTTCGACGTGCTCAACGACCGGCTCGTCGGCAAGGGCGAGGAGCCCGTCGCCTTCGACCACGACTGCCGCGAGGGCATCTGCGGATCGTGCTCGATGATGATCAATGGGCGCCCCCACGGGCCCGAGCTCGGGACCGCGACCTGCCAGCTGCACATGCGCAAGTTCCAGGACGGCGCCAAGATCACGGTCGAGCCGTGGCGGGCGGCGGCGTTCCCGATCGTGCGTGACCTCGTGGTCGACCGCTCCGCCTTCGACCGCATCGTGGAGTCCGGGGGCTACATCACCGCCCCCACCGGCAGCGCCCCCGACGGCAACCTCATCCTCATCCCGAAGGCGGTGGCCGACTCGGCCATGGACGCCGCCCAGTGCATCGGCTGCGGCGCGTGCGTGGCCGCCTGCCCCAACGGCGCCGCCAACCTCTTCACCGCGGCCAAGATCATGCACCTCAACCTGCTCCCCCAGGGTCAGCCCGAGCGCTGGGAGCGGGTCACCAACATGGTGCAGACCATGGAGCGGTACTTCGGTTCCTGCACCAACCACGGCGAGTGCCAGACCGCGTGCCCGAAGGAGATCTCGATCGACTTCATCGCGCTCATGAACCGCGACTACATCAAGGCGCAGTTCAAGCAGCGCCGCCTCGCCAGCCAGCGGGGCTGAGTCCCGTCCGGGCCGGGGCCCGGACCGACCGCGATCAGCGGCGGCGGTCGGAGATGCGCCGGCGCCGCACGAGCGCCGATCGCCACCCCGACTCGCGCGCGCCCGCGCCCGCGCCCGCGGCCACGCCCACGTCGAGGGCGTGCCGGAGGTCGTCGACCAGGTCGCCGACGGTCTCGATGCCCACCGAGATCCGGACCAGCCCCGGGTCGACCGCGAGCGGTGACCCCACCGCCGAGAGGTGGGTCATGGCGGCCGGGTGCTCGATCAGCGACTCGACCGCCCCGAGCGACTCGGCCAGGGTGAACAGGCGGGTCTCGGCCACGATCGTCCGGGCGGCGGCCTCGCCCCCGGCGGCCACGAAGCTGACCATCCCCCCGAAGTCCCGCATCTGGCGCCGGGCAACCTCGTGGCCGGGGTGGGCCGGGAGGCCCGGGTAGCAGACCCGGGCCACGGCCGGGTGCTCGGCGAGCAGCGCGACGATCGCCCGGGCGTTCTCGGAGTGACGGTCCATGCGCACGGCGAGGGTCTTCACGCCCCGGAGCACGAGGTAGCAGTCGAACGGCGAGGGCACTGCACCCACGGCGTTCTGGACGAAGCCCAGGTGCTCCGCCCACGCAGGGTCGTCGGTGGCGACGAACCCGCCGACGACGTCGGAGTGGCCGCCGAGGTACTTGGTGCTCGAATGGACCACCACGTCGGCGCCGAGCGCCAGTGGGCGCTGCAGGTACGGGGTGGCGAACGTGTTGTCGACGACCACCGTCGCACCCCGGGCGTGGGCCACCTCGGCGACCGCGGCGATGTCGACCACGGTCAGCATCGGGTTGGTGGGGGTCTCGACCCAGACGACCCGGGTCTCGGGCCGCATCGCCGCGGTGAGGGCCTCGGGCGACGTGAGGTCGACCGCGGTCCAGGTGATCCCCGCCGGCGCGAGGACCTTGGCCACCAGCCGGAACGTGCCGCCGTAGGCGTCGTCGGGGATCACCACGTGGTCGCCGGGCACCAGTCGCCGCAGCACGGCGTCCTCGGCGGCCATGCCGCTGGCGAACGCGAAGCCGGAGCGGGCCTCCTCGAGCGAGGCGAGGCACTCCTCGAGCGCGCGCCGGGTCGGGTTTCCGGTCCGGGCGTACTCGAAGCCCTGGTGGCGCCCGACCTCCTCCTGGGCGAACGTCGTCGCGAGGGAGATCGGCGGCACCACGGCCCCGGTGACCGGGTCGGGGTCCTGCCCGGCGTGGATGGCCCGGGTCTCGAACCCGCTCACGCGCCGGCCTTGCGGACGAGGAACGACAGCACGTCCTGACGGGTGAGCACCCCGACCGGATGGCCCCCGTCGAGGACGAGCACCGACGGACCCCGGTCGAGGGCCTCGACCACGTCGGTGACGGTCTCCCCGACCCCGACCATGGGCATGGGCGGCTCCATGACCTCCCCCGCCGGCCGGTCGAGGATGCCAGGGTCGCGGAACGCGCGGTCCATGAGGGCGAGCTCCGACAGGGTGCCGCTCACCTCCTTGGCCGCGAGCGGCACCTCGTCGGTCACCGCCACCACCACCTGCGACACCCCCAGGTCCCGCATCAGCGAGAACGCCCGGCGGGCGGGCTGGGTCTTGGTGACGATCACGAGATCGGGGAGCTCCGAGCCGGCGACGGCGCGCTTGGCGTCGAGCACGTCACCGGCGGTGGGGCCGGCCGAGCGGAGGAACCCGAAGCGGGTCATCCACTCGTCGTTGTAGATCTTCGAGAGGTAGCCGCGACCGCTGTCGGGCAGCAGCACCACCACGAGGTGCTCGGGACCGAGGTCGGCCCCCACGGTCAGCGCCGCGTGCACCGCCGTGCCGCACGAGCCCCCGATGAGGAGCCCCTCCTCCCGGGTGACCCGCCGGGCGGCCGCGAACGACTCGGCGTCGCTGACCTCGACCACCCGGTCGATCACCTTCGGGTCGAAGGTCGTCGGCCAGAAGTCCTCACCGACCCCCTCGACCAGGTACGGGCGGCCGGTCCCACCCGAGAACACCGACCCCGCCGGGTCGGCCCCGATCACCTGGACGGCCGGATTGCGCGCCTTGAGGTGGCGGGCCACCCCGGTGATGGTGCCCCCGGTGCCGATCCCGGCGACGAAGTGGGTGAGGCGACCGTCGGTCTGGCGCCAGATCTCGGGACCGGTCGACCGCTCGTGCTCGGCCGGGTTGTGCGGGTTGGAGTACTGGTCGGGACGGAACGCGTCGGGCGTCTCCCGGGTCAGCCGGTCGGCGACCGAGTAGTAGGAGTCGGGGTGCTCGGGCGGCACCGCCGTGGGGCACACCACCACCTCCGCGCCGTAGGCCCGGAGCAGCGCGACCTTCTCGTCGCTCATCTTGTCGGACATCACGAAGATGCAGCGGTACCCGCGCTGGGCGGCCACGATCGCGAGTCCCACCCCGGTGTTGCCCGACGTCGGCTCGACGATCGTCCCGCCCGGCTTGAGCAGCCCCGCCCGCTCGGCCGCGTCGATCATCGCGATCGCCGGACGGTCCTTGACGGAACCACCGGGATTGAACAGCTCGACCTTGGCCACGAGGTCGCAGGCGAGGCCGGCGCTCGCCCGTAGGCGACCGAGCCGGACCATCGGGGTGTTCCCCACCAGATCGAGCAGGCTGTCGGCGACCTCCACGCCGTCACGCTAGCGGCGCCGGATCCACCTCCTCTACCCTGCGCCGATGCAGGAGCACCACTACGAGTTCGAGGTCGACGCCACCCGGGAGCAGATCTGGGAGGTGTTCTGGTACCACGGGCCCGACAAGCCCATGACCCCCGGGGTGACGATCGAGATCCTCCACCCGGGCGACGCCACCGGCGAGGGGCTCGTCCGCCACTGCCACTTCCCCGTGCCCAAGTGGCTGGGCACGGGCGGGGTCGGACGGTCGTGGGAGTGGGTGACCCAGGTGCGACCGTACGAGTCGTGGAAGTACGACGCCATCGGCAAGCCGCTGTGGTCGAAGGCCGAGGGCTTCGTGACCCTGACGCCGCTCGGCGAGACCCGGACGAAGATGGACTTCGTCGAGCGCTACTGGGCGTTCAACCCGTGGATGACCCGGCTCGGGCTCGAGCGCCGGGTGCACGCGCGGCTCTCGCGCGACAACGACGCCTTCTTCCGTCACGTCACCTCGGGGCTCGAGTTCCACCGGGCCCGCCGGGCCCGCCTCGCGGGTGCCGACGGGGCTCAGCGCGACCGGGCGTAGGCGGCGCGCAGCGCGGCGCCGTCGACCCGCGGGTCGGGCTCGATCTCCCGGGCGGCACCGAGCCCCCACGCGTCGGCCACGGCATCGGGAGCGACCCCGTGCAGCACCGCCGCGGCCTGGATCGCCGCGCCCAGGCAGACGGCGTCGGCCTGGCGGGGCACGCTCACCGGGCGCTGGGCCAGGTCGGCCACCACCCGACCGAACGCCGCCGACCGGGCGGCCGACCCCATCACCCAGAGCCGACCGCCCGTGGGCACCCCGGCGGCGTCGAGGGCGTCCAGCGCGTCGAGCAGCTCGCACACCACGCCCTCCACCAGCGCCCGGGCCACGTGCTCGGGGCCGACGTCGGGGCCGAGGCCGGTGAGCGCGCCCGGACCCGCGGGGCGGCCGCCGGCGTCGTCGAACTCCCGGTAGGGGTGGCAGCGCACCCCGCCGGCCCCGGGCGGGGCCGACAGCGCGCGCTGGTCGAGGAAGTCGAGGTCGAGCCCGACCTGCTGGGCCAGCACCTCCATCACGGTGCGGACCCGCAGCGTGCGCACGGTCGGCAGGAACCGGCCGGTGGCGTCGGCCCGGTCGGCGACCCGACCGGTCGGGTCCTCCGTGAGGCGTTCGCGCGCCGCGAAGCAGATCCCCGAGCGGTCGAGCGCGAGGGCGACGTCGCCGGGGCGCATGCCCACGCCGAGTGCCGCGGCCTGCTGGGACCCGGTGCCCGGCGCGACCACCACACCCTCCCGGTCGCCCGCCGGTTCGAGCGGCCCCAGCACCTCGGGCAGGCAGCGCCCCCAGTCGACCGAGTCGTCGACGACCCGGAGGACGTCGGGGCGCCACCGGTTCTCGCGCGGCGACCAGTACCCCGTGGTCGAGGCGTCACCCCGGTCGGTGACGAAGCGCCGGACCATCCGGTGGGTGAGGTAGTCGTGCGGCAGGAGCACCATGCCCAGCCGCCCGAAGATCTCGGGCTCGTGGTACCGGAGGTGCGCCAGCTTCACCACCGCGTGGGTCGGGTCCGGGAGCGTGCCACACGCACCCACCCAGGTCGAGGGGCCACCCAGATCGCGCACCAGCCACTCGGCGTCCACCTGCATCGCCACGTCACCGCCGAGCACGGCCGGGCGCAGCAGTCCGCCGTCGTGGTCGAGCAGGACGAGCCCGTCGGACTGGGCCGCGACCGCGAGCGCGTTGACCCCGAGCGCCCCGCCGGCGGCGCGGCGCGCGTCGACGATCGCCTGCCACCACCGCCGGGGGTCGACGTCCTCGCGATGCCCGGGGCGGGCGCCGTCGTGGGCGGCCTGACCGGCGACGAGCAACCGGCCGTCGTCGGTGTCCCGTAGCGCGACCTTGGTGGAGAGCGCCGACATCTCGACGCCGAGCACCAGTGCCATGGTCGTCTCCCGGCGGTCGTCTCCTGGCGCACGAGTGGTCCCCGGACCCTAACCCACCGGGGCCCGGACTCCGGGCATCTCCCGGCCGGAGCCGGGGGCCGACAGCGCGTCGCTGCTGGTTCGGTGGCGGCCCGGGGCCGCGGCTCACTCGGTGGCGTCGGTGGCGAGGTCCTCGAGGTCGGCCACGATCTCGTCGACGTCGGCCTCGGCACGGGTGATCCGGTCGCGGCACGACGTGATCAGCTCGCTCGCCCGCCGGACCCGGTCGGCGAGCAGGTCGATGTCGAGGTCGTGCCCCTCGAGCTCGGCGAGGATGTCCTCGAGCTCCGCCATCGCCTCGCCGTAGCCGATCGCCCCCGGATCCGGTGCTGCCGCGGTCATCGTCCGTCGACCCCCTGCTCGTCGTGCTCGTCCTGCTCGTCCTGCTCGTCCTGCTCGTCCTGCTCGTCCTGCTCGTCCTGCTCGTCCTGCTCGTCGCGCGGCGCGGTGGCGACGACCGTGCTCGTCACGGTTCCCCCGCGCACCTCCGTGACCAGCATGGCACCGGGGACCACGTCGCCCGGTGACCGGACGACCCGGCCGTCGTCGGCCCGGGTGATCGAGTAGCCGCGCTCCAGGACCCGCTGCGGGTCCAGCGCCCGGACGCGGACCTCCAGCGTGGCCAGGTCCCGCCGGGCCTCGCGCAGCGCGCGCCGGGCCACCGGCGCGACCCGCACCACCCGGTCGTCGACCCGCTCCGCCCCCCGGGCCAGTGCCGTCCGGGCCGCCACCACGACGCCCCGCTCCCGGGCGCGCAGCCCCTGGTCCGCGCTCCGCGTCCCGGCCCGGGCCAGGTCGACCACCCGTCGGCGGCGGGCGTCGAGGTCACGGCCCGCCACCGTGCACAGGGACCGGGCCCGGCCCGTCACCCGCTGCGCCAGGCGGCCGAGGTCGTCGGCGAAGCCACCGACCGCGTCGACGAACACCCCGGCCGCCGCGGTCGGGGTCTTGGCTGCGGTGTGGGCCACGGCGTCGGCCACGGTGGTGTCGATCTCGTGACCGATGCCGGTGACCACCGGGACGGGCACGGCCGCGATCGCGCGGGCCACCGCCTCGGCGTCGAAGGCGGCGAGGTCGGTGCGCGCGCCTCCCCCGCGGACCACGGCGACGGCGTCGAGGTCGAGGACGGCGAGACGTCCGAGGGCGGCGACGATCTCGGTGGCGGCCCCGGCCCCCTGCACCTGCGCGTGGGCCCGCACGACCCGGAACGCGAAGCCGCTGGCGTCGAGCTCGTCACAGAAGTCGTGGTCGGCCGCGCTCCCCGCCGAGGTGACGAGCCCGATCCGCAACGGGACGCGCGGGAACGGGCGCCGGCCGTTGACCTCGAGCAGGCCCTCGGCCGCGAGCAGGCGCAGCACCCGGTCGCGGTCGGCGCTGAGCTGCCCGATCGTGAACACCGGGTCGACGGCGTCGATGATCATCTGGATCCGGCCGAACGGCGGGTAGTAGTCGACCTTCCCCCGGACCCGGACCTCCACGCCGTCGGCGAGCTCGACCCCGGCCGCCGCGCAGGCCCGGAACACCGCGGCCGCCCGCCCCTGGAACAGCGCCACCGAGATGACGGCGGCGGGGGTCGCGCCGTGCGGGTCCTTCTCGGCCAGGTCGAAGTAGGTGTGGCCCCGGGCGTTGGGCTTCTTGAAGCGGCTGATCTCGCCCCGGACCCAGACGCCGTCGGGGACCCCGGCGCCGAGCGCCCCCTGGATCAGCGCCCCGAGCTCGCCGACGGTCAGGGTCCGGTCGTCGTCGGCGGTCGCCGCGGTCGGCCGCGCCGGGCGGGGCGCACGGGCCGGGCGCGGTCGCGGGGGCATCGGGGCGGAGGCTACCGGCGCCCCTCTGCGGTCGCCGGGAGTACCGTGTCGGCCCATGACGTCGCGCGCCACCGTCACCCTCGGGCGGGCTCAGACCACTGCCGATGGATGGGCCCGCACCGGCGCCCGCGGGCGGGCCCAAGCCGTCGTCACGCCGCCCGAGACGGTCGAGGCCCCCGCCCGACCCGAGCTCGACGACGGCGACCACGACCGCTTCGCCCACTACTGCAAGAAGGCCGACATCGTGCGGGCCCACGTGACCGGCGAGGCCATCGTGGCCCTGTGCGGCAAGCGGTGGGTCCCCACCCGTGACCCGTCGCGCTACCCCGTCTGCCCGTCCTGCCGCGAGCTCAAGGACGCCGGCTACACCCTGCGCTGAGCGCGCGGCCGGCGCGGCCCGCCGACCGAGGAGGCCCCGTGGGCACGACGATCACGACCGAGCGCATCGCCGGGGCCTGCGGTGCCGTGGTGCACGGCGTCGACCTCGCCCGCGACCCCGACGACGCCGAGATCGCGCACATCCGTCGGGCCCTGCTCGACCACGGGGTGGTGGTGCTGCGCGACCAGTGCCTCGATCCCGACCAGCAGGTCGCGTTCAGCCACCGGCTCGGTCCGCCGAGCCCCGTGCCGTTCGTCCAGTCGATCCCCGGGAACCCCGAGGTCATCGCGGTGGTGCGCGAGGCGAGCGAGGACCACGGCTACACCTTCGGCGGGCTCTGGCACTCCGACTTCTCGTTCCTCCCCGAGCCGCCGTCGGCGTCGATCCTGCACGCGCTCGAGGTGCCGCCGTACGGAGGCGACACGATCTGGGCCAGCCAGACGCTCGCGTACGCGCGCCTGTCGCCGGGGATGCAGACGATGCTCTCCGGGCTCCGCGGCGTCCACAGCGCCGTCAACGCGTACTCGCCCCGCATGCAGGCCGTGCACGACACCTTCGCCGGGATGGCGGTGCGCACCGACGACTCGGCGAACGAGACGCGGGTCCACCCCGTCGTACGGGCCCACGGCGAGACCGGGGCTCCGGCCCTGTTCGTCAACGCGCAGTACACGATCGGCCTCCACGGCTTCGCGCCCCACGAGGCGAAGCCGCTGCTCGACTTCCTGTTCGCCCACTCGACCCGCACCGACTTCACCTGCCGGTGGCGGTGGCGGGTCGGCGATCTCGCCATCTGGGACAACCGGGCCGTGCAGCACATGGCCATGGCCGACTTCACCGGGCACCGGCGCGCGATGCACCGCACCACCGTCGCCGGCGAGGCGCCGATGGCGTTCGCGGCCTGATGGACGCCCGGGCCTGGGACGACCGGTACGCCGCGTCACCCCTGGTGTGGTCGGCCGGACCCAACCGGTTCGTCGAGGCGGCGGTCACCGGGACGGCTCCGGGCCGGGCCCTCGACGTCGCCTGCGGCGAGGGCCGCAACGCCCTGTGGCTGGCCTCGCTCGGCTGGGAGGCCACTGCGGTCGACTTCTCCGCGGTGGCGATCGACAAGGGCCGGGTGCTCGCCGCCGAGCGCGGGCTCGAGGTCGACTGGGTGGTCGCCGACGTCACCACCTGGACTCCCGATCCCCCCGGGTTCGACCTGGTGCTCGTGTGCTACCTGCAGCTCCCGGCCGAGGCGCGGGCCGCGGCCTACCGCCGGGCCGCCGATGCGGTGGCACCGGGCGGCACGCTGCTGATCGTCGCGCACGACGTCGACAACATCGCCCACGGCCACGGCGGACCCCAGGACCCGGCGGTGTGCACCACGCCGGAGTCGGTGGTGGCCGTCATCGGGGACCTCACCGTGGTGGAGGCGGATCGGGTGCGCCGGCCGGTGAGCACCGAGGCCGGGACGGTGGACGCGATCGACACGCTGGTCCGCGCGACCCGGGTCTGATCCGGGGATCAGCTCGACTCGAGGTCACCCAGGGTCAGCGACTGGCCGAACACGGGCACAGCGCCCGTCCCGACGACGGCGGGCCAGGCGGGGGCGCGGTAGACGCCGATGGCGACCTGGTCGGCGCAGTCACCGCTCGGCGAGCAGGCCACCACCCCAGAGACCCCTGGATACCCGGAGATCCGGAGGAGCGCGTCGCGCATCCGCTTGCGCTCGATCAGCAGCTCGCCGCCAGGCTGCCCGACCGCCGCCCGCCGGATCGCCGAGAAGATCAGCTGGGCTGCGTCGAACGCCTGGGCGTGGAACGCCACCGTCGGACCCGTGCCCACCCGGTTCGTGAACGCCGGGACGAAGGCCTCGGTGTAGAACGCCCGCGTCTCGTTCGCGCCCCGGGTGTCCGGGACCGCGGCGTAGACCTCACCGGGGTCGGCGCCGAGAGCCTGGAGGAATGCCGTGTCGCCACAGGCCTCGGACACCAAGATGGGGACGCCTGCGAGCGCCGGGTCCCGGCGGATCGCGGCAGCGACGTCACGGCACTGGGGCGGGAGCAGCGTGAGGACGATCGGCCGGGGATCGGTGGCTGCGGCGGCGATCGCAGTCGCAGTCTCACCGGCGACCCACGGCACGGTCCGGACCCCCACCTGGCGGCGCCGGGCCTGAGCGGCGACCGCCTCGGCCAACTGGCTCGAGTACGGGTCGTCCGGCTGGGCGATCACGGTGAGTCCGGGCCAGCCGCGGAACGCGGCGAAGTTGGCCATGACCGCACCCTGGATCGTGTCGTTCCACGCGACCCGGAAGTAATAGCGCTCGTGGGTCTCGGGGTCGGTCAGCGCCGGCGCCGTGTTCGACGGTGACACGATCGGGATCCGGGCCGCGCTGAACGCCACGTCGGCCTGCCCGAGCGCTGCGGAGGAGCACGTGGTCCCCACGACGGCGACGAGCGCCGGCTCGCTCAGCAACTCCTCCTGGGCGAGACGCGACACGTTGCGATCACAACCCTCGTTCCCGTTGATCAGGACGACCGGATGCCCGAGCAGCGACCCGTCGACCCCGTCGAACGCTCCGTCGAGGTAGTCGACCGCAAGCTGCACCGACACCAAGGGTTCCCGCCCGAGAGGCTGAGTCTGGTCGAGCAGCGTCCCGATCACGATGGGCTCACCCACGCCGATACGCAGGCAGCGACTCGGCTTCCGCCGGCATCGGGTCTCGGCGGCGGAACGGTCTCCCGCCGGGTCGCCGCGTTCGACCGCCGCACCGGCGTCTGGGGCACCCGCCCCGGGCACCGGGACGATCCCGAGAAGGGCCGCCGTCGCGACCAGCCCGGCGGCGAGAAGCCGGTGCGCACGCGGGTGCCGGACCCGCCCGGCGCCGCCCATCACCGCACCCACGGGAGGTAGGCGGCATTGCGCAGCTCGGCCGCCAACTCACGGAGGGGTTCGGGGGATGCGGTGAACGGGCCGCGGAAGGGCGCGCTGATGGCGAGGATCGCCGCGAGACCGAGGGCGACCATCAGGATGATCCCCGTCGCGATCACCACGTACCGGCTCCCGTAGCGGGCGGCGACGATCACCGCGTTGACGATCAGGGCGATCCCGGCGATGACGCTCAGGGCGAACAGCGCCACCGGCAGCCCCTGGGCGGCGATGGCGACGCGCTCACGGCGCATCTGGGTCATCGTCCGGAGCGCGTCGCCCATCGACCTCACCGCCTCCGGCGACGGGTAGTCCCGGGTCGACACCCGGACGAGGGCCTCCTGGAGCACCGCGAGCTGCGCGAACGCCGGCGACGCCTGGGGCCGGTTCTCGGACAGGAGGTACCACTCCACCGTGGCGACCGAATCCACGTAGTCGGCCAGCTGCCCCTGGACGATCTCGGCGTCGGGTGGGGGCAGGGCGGCACTGGCGTAGGCCAGCTGGCTGATGCTGGCCGCCTCGGCCGCGACCACCTGCTGGGCGCTGCGCAGCGTCGCGTACTCGCTGTTGATCAGGAACCCGGTCACGATCGCGAACAGGCTGCCCAGCGCGGTCATGTACGCCGCAGCGGTCGTCGCGGCCCGGTCACGGCCACCCTCGGGCCGACGCACGAGCAGGACGGCGACACCGATCGACATGACCAGGACGACGAGCACCACCCCGAGGAGCAGGGCCTCACCCGAGAGCGACGTGAGGAAGGTCACCGGTCGCTCCCGTCGAGCACGCTGCGCCACCGCTTCCCGTTCCGGATCGCGGCACCGGATCGGACCGGCACACTGCCCGCGGCCCGGACCTCGGCGGCCCGGGCGGGGTCGAGGAGACCGGTGACGAACTCGCGCACCAGCGGGTCACGACGGGCCTGCTCGACGTTGACCAGCACCTCCAGCGACCGGCTCAACGGGTACGTCCCGTCGGCGATGGTCTCGGCGGTGGGGCTCACGCAGCCGTCGCCGGCGTCGACGGCGGCGAGCCGGAGGTCTTCCCGCCAGTCGGTCGCAACCGCGTACCCCGCCACGCCCAGCGATCCCGGGCGGGCGGAGGCCGCCGCGCGCACCCCCTGCTCCGCCGACACGGTCCGGTAGTCGGCCCGGAGACCCGCAGGCTGACCGGTCACCTCGGCGACCGGGGCGAGGGCGAGGTCCACGAAGACGGTCATCGTGCCCGAGGTCTCGGGCGGGCCCACGACGCTGAGCGGTCCGGTGAGCCAACCGTCGGGCGGGGTCCCGCTCCGGCGGGCCACGTCCTCCCAGGTCGTGACGCCGGTGCTCGGAGCCCCGGACGCGGCGTAGACCTGAGGCAGGGTGAGGCACGTGGCGGGCGGATCGGTGCGGGTGAAGAGGATCACCGCGTCCCGGCCCACCACGAAGCGGGCGTACCGTACGCCCGACGCTTGGCACGCGGCCCGCTCGGCGGCGCTCAACGGGCGCGAGGCCCCGGCGACCGGGACCAGCCCGGCGCAGAACTCTGCGATCCCCACACCGGTGCCGTTCATGGTGACGTCGAAGCGGACGTAGGGGTGCGCGTCGGAGAACCCACCGGCATAGGCCGACACGATGGGCAGGACGTTGCGCGAGCCCCGGACCGCGATCGTGCCGGTGAGGGGATCGGCGCCCCCGCAGCCGCCGAGGACCGCCAGGCCGCCGACGAGCAGCGCGATGAGGATGATCGGGCGACGGGCCATACGGGAGAGGCGGACACTACCCCGGGCGTCGGAGGTCGCGGGCGTCGGGCTCCTCACCGCTCGGGGATCGGCATCGGGTCCTCGGCGACGAAGTCCTCGCGCTCGGCCAGGCGGTGGATGGTGCTGGCGGCGTCACGATCGCGGATCAGGAAGGCCGAGGCCACCGCGACCACGATCAGCACGGTGGCCACGAGGATCGTGGTCTGGAACGCGTCGAGCGCGCCCGCCGGATCGGCCAGGCCCCCGTTGCGGGCGAGCATCTCGGCCAGCACGGTGGCCAGCGTCGCCACGCCGAGCGACGCCGCGATCTGGCGCTGGGCCGAGTAGATCGCCGAGGCCCGACCGGTGTCCTGGGGCGCGATGTTCGCGTAGCTGCAGGCCTGGATCGGGACGAACACGAACGCCATCGCGATGCCCCGGAGGAACATGATCCCGCGGATCGTCCAGAGGCTGGTGTCGAAGCCCACGCCGGTGAGCGGGATCGTCGCGATCGTGAGCGCGACGAGGCCGCCGATGACGAGCCGCCGGGGTCCGATGCGGTGGTAGAGCCGACCCGCGACCTGGCTGGCCAGGATCATCCCGACCGCTTGAGGGAAGGTGGCGAGGCCGGACTGCAGCGCGCTCAGGCCGAGCAGGGTCTGGAGGAAGAGCGGGAGGATGAAGAGCAGACCGGCGAAGCTGCCGAACGCCAGCGCGGTGACGATGTTGGCGTTGCGGAACATGCGCTCGGCGAACAGGCGCATCGCGAGCATCGGCTCGGGGACGTGGGTCTCGACGTAGATGAGCAGCGCGAACGCGAGGACTCCGGCCACGAGCGGGATCGCGACCACCGGCGCCCCCCACCCGTCGGACGGCCCCCGGGACAGGGCGAACAGGATCGCGGCCAGCCCACCCCCGGACAGCAGGAAGCCGAGCAGGTCGAACCGACCGGCCGTGGGCTCGCGGTGCTCCTTCAGCCCGAACAGCCCGACCAGGAAGGTCGCGATGCCGACCGGCACGTTCAGGTAGAAGATCCACCGCCACGAGTACTCGGTGACGAGCCACCCGCCGATCACCGGCCCGAGCGCGGGGGCCAGCACCGTCGGGACGATGAGGACGGTCGACGCCTTGGCCCGCTCGATCGGGGGGAACGCGCGGAACAGCATCGCGGTGCCGACGGGGACGAGCATCCCCCCACCCACCCCCTGGAGGATGCGGAACGCGATCAGCTGGTCGAGGCTCGTCGCCACCCCACAGAGCATCGACGAGCCCGTGAACATGACCAGCGCGAACAGGTAGATGCGCTTGGTCCCGAAGCGGTCCCCGATCCAACCCGACGCCGGGATCCACACCGCGAGCGACAGGAGATACCCCAGGACGACCCACTCGATGTCGGCGACCGACACCCCGAACTCCCGACCGAGGGTCGGGAGCGCGACGTTGACGCTCGTGGTGTCGAGGATGTCCATGAACGTCCCCGCCACGAACACGATCGCGACGATCCACTTGTAGGGAATCCGCCCCACACCGCCTCCCGGGCCGACCCTAGGCCACCCGGTCCCGGGGCGGCGATCCCGAGCCCGGCCCAGCCGGGCCAAACCCGGGTGGCGGCCCGGGCGTGTCCGTGGTGGATCCGGCCGAGCGGCCGGACGAGCCCGTTCCCGGAGTCCCGATGCGCACCCCCCTCACCACGACCCTGGCCACCACGGTCGCCGCCGTGGCCGTCCTGGCCACTGGCGCCGTCGCCGCGACCACGGTGCTGGACGCCGGCCACACCCACCGCCCCAACCGACGCCCCGACCGACGCCCCGACCGACGCCCCGACCGGCATACTCGGTCGGTGACCCGCCGGCGTCCGCCCACCGCCCCGGTCGCGGTGGCGGCCGTCGCGCTGGTCGCCGCCCTGAGCCTCCCGGCCTGCGGCGGAGGATCCGACCGGATGCGCACCGCCACGGGCGGCGGTGCGCCGACGACCACGGCCGCCGGCCCCGGGACGACCGGGGCCACCGCGCCCCCGGGCACCGTCGCCCCCGACGCCCCGGGCGTCGACCTGCAGGTGACGTTCCTGACCGGGGTCGGCCCGCAGGTGGGCGGCACCCCCCGCCTGGCCACGGCCCACCGGCGGGTGGCACCGACCGCGGCGGTGGCCCGGGCCGCGCTCGAGCAGCTCCTCGCCGGGCCCACCCCGACGGAGCAGGCCCTCGGCTACGCGAGCAGCGCCGGTGCGCCCACCGCGGTGACCGCGATCTCGATCGCCGACGGGACGGCGACGGTGGTCCTCGACCCCGGGTTCGGCCGCGGCTACAACGACACCACCCTGCGTTGGGCCACCGCCCAGATCGTGTTCACGCTGACGCAGTTCCCGACGGTGCGGGCGGTGCGGTTCGGCACCGACGGTCCGCCGCTGACCCGCGCCGACTTCCGGGACCTCGAGCCCCTCGTGTTCGTGGAGCGCCCCGGTCCTGGCGAGCGGGTGTCGAGTCCGATCACCGTCGCCGGCGAGGCCAACGTGTTCGAGGCGACCGTCCGGATCACCGTCCTCGGCGCGAGCGGCCGGGTGCTGGCCGACACCTTCACCACCGCCACCGCGGGCACGGGCACCTGGGGCACGTTCTCGACCCGGGTCGCCGTCGACCCCCGGGGCGACGCCACCGGGACGGTGCGGGTCTTCTGGGACTCCCCCAAGGACGGGTCCCCCCGCGACGTCGTGGAGATCCCGGTCCGGTTCGCGTAGTAGAACGAGGCCCATGGCCGGAGCACTCGACGGAATCCGCGTCCTCGACCTGACCTCGGGGACCGCCGCCCTCGGCATCCTGCTGCTCGCCGAGCAGGGTGCCGACGTGATCAAGGTGGAGCCCCCCGGCGGCGACCCGTTCCGCCACTACGAGGGCTACAAGGTCTGGACCCGGTCCCGGCGCTCGGTCACCGTGGACCTGAAGTCCGACGCGGGACGGGCCGCGTTCGGCGCGCTCGCCCGGACCGCCGACGTCGTCGTCGACTCGTTCCGGCCCGGGGTCACCGAGCGCCTCGGCATCGACCACGTCACCCTGCGGGCGGCGAACCCCCGGCTGATCACCTGCTCGGTGCCGGGCTACCCGGTCGGGCACCGGGCCCAGCACCGACCCGGCTACGACGCGCTGATCCAGGCCGCGAGCGGCCAGCAGTGGGAGCAGCCGGGATGGCGGGCCGGCCCGATCTTCCTGCCCATGCCCATGCCGAGCAGCGGGATGATCTGGCTGGTCGCCTCGGGCATCCTCGCCGCCCTGCACGCCCGCGCCACCACCGGTGAGGGCCAGCACGTCCAGACCAGCCTGCTCCAGGGCGCCTGGTTGTACACGACCCAGCTGTGGCAGGACACCGCCGCCGGCGACTCGGCGTACTACGGGATGATGTCGAAGACCGACCCGCCCGGCGTGCACCAGCCGATGATCTTCGAGGTCGCCGACGGGTGGATCCACCTCAGCGTGATGAGCGGGCTGACGCCCAAGGCGTCGATCGACGAGATCCTCGGGCTCGAGCCGCTGCCGCCCGAGACGTTCGCCGGGCTCACCCCGATCCAGGCCCACACCATCGTGGCCAACCGCCAGCGCGAGGCGTTCCGGACCTGGACCCGCGACGAGCTCGTCGCCACCCTGGTCGCCAACAACCATGCGGCCGAGGCCATCGTCGAGCCCGAGGACCAGTTCCGCCACCCCCAGCTGATCGCGAACCAGATGGTGGTCACCGTCGACGACCCCGACCTCGGCCCCACCACCCAGCTCGGGGTGCCCGTCCACCTGCTCGGCACCCCCGGCGCGATCACCGGCGGGCAGCCCCGCTGCGGTGAGCACAACGCCGAGGTGTGGGGATCGGTCGGGCTGGCGGCCGACGAGATCGCCGCGATCACCGTCGCGTCGGATGCGCCGCCGCGGGTCGCGACCCCGATCCGCTCGATGGGCGACGCCACCGTGCGCGTCGATCCGCTCGCCACGCCGGGCGAGCCCCGCGGGCCGCTCGCGGGACTGACGCTGCTCGACTTCGGGCAGTACCTCGCCGGTCCGTTCGGGCCGATGATCCTCGGTGACCTCGGCATGGACGTCATCAAGGTCGAGCCGGTCACCGGCGACGGCATGCGCCTCGGTGGCGCGCCGTTCTTCGGGTGCCAGCGGGGCAAGCGCGACATCGCGATCAACCTCAAGGACCCCGAGGGTCTCGCCCTCGCCAAGGAGCTGATCGCCCGGGCCGACGTCGTGCACCACAACATGACCAAGGGCACCGCCGCCCGCCTCGGGCTCGACTACGAGGCGTGCCGGGCGGTCAATCCCGACGTCATCTACTGCAACACCTACGCGTACGGGCTCGAGGGCCCGCTGTCGGAGTTCGGCGGCCTCGACCCGCTCTACCAGGCGTCGGCCGGGCTCGAGTACGAGGTCGGAGGCGTGCAGCACGGCCACCCGCCGCTGTACTACCGGTTCGGGATGTGCGACGCCGCCAACGCGATGCTGTCGGTCGTCGGGGTGCTCGCGGCGATCGTGCACCGCGACCGCACCGGCGAGGGCCAGGAGCTCTGGACGTCGCTGATGGACGGGGGCGCCTGGCACGCCTCCGACGTGCTGCTGCGGGCCGACGGCACCCCGTCGGCCCGGCCCAAGACCGACGTCGGCCAGCACGGCTTCGCCCCCGAGTACCGGCTCTACGAGACCCAGGACTGGTGGATCCAGGTCGCGGCGCTGCGCCCCCGAGCAGTGGCAGGCCCTGGTCGCCGCGCTCGGCGTGCCCGACGACGCCGACCGCTCCACGGTGGTCGGGCAGCTCGAGGTCGCGTTCCGCACCCGCACCGCGATCAACTGGTCGCGCGCGCTCGACGACGCCGGCGTCCCCAACGAGGTCCCGATCCAGACCGAGGGCGGGCACCGGCCGCTCTACGACGCCGACGCCGAGCGGCTCGGCCTCGTGGTGCAGTACGACCACCCGATCGTCGGCCGCATGCGCCAGTTCGGCGAGCTGATCAACTTCTCGGCCACTCCGGCCCGGGTGTTCGGCCCGCCGCCCCGGGTGGGCGAGCACACCCTCGAGATCCTCGACGAGATGGGCCGGGGCGCCGACGCCCACCGCCTCGCCGAGGCCGGCGTCGTCTACTGGCCCGACGAGCGGTACGCGTGGAGCTGGTAGTCGGTGGTTGGTGGGGGGCGTTCACCCGCTTTGTTTGGACGTTTCCTGGGGCCATAGGCCCCGGAAACGTCCAAACAAGGGACCGGGGGGTCAGTCGGTGAAGAAGCCGCCGTCGGGGTGGAGGATCTCGCCGGTGAAGTAGCTCGCCTCGTCCGAGGCGAGGAACAGCGCGGCGTTGGCGATCTCGAGCGGCGTGCCCATGCGGCCCATCGGGATCTGGCCGAGGATGTGGTCGAGCCGCGCCTGGGGCATGAACTGCATGATCGCCGTCATGTTGGTCTCGATGAAGCCGGGGCCGATCGAGTTGACCCGGATCCCCTTGCCCACGAGGTCGCGGGCGAGCTTCTTCGTGATCCACCAGACCCCGGCCTTCGACGCGCCGTACTGCAGGGAGCCGGCGTCGGGGTGCTTGGCCCCGATCGACGCGATGGTGATGAGGCTCCCCCCGGCCGCGCCGCCGTGGTCGAGCATGGCGCCGACGCAGGCCTGGAGCGACTTCAGCGTGCCGGTGAGGTTGATGTCGAGCACCGACTGCCAGTCGTCCATGTCCAGGTCGACGAACCCGCGCGCCGGGTCGGGCTCGAAGCGCGCCTGCATCGCCTTCTGGGCGCCCTCGAGGTCGCCGGACACGTACTCGCCGGTTGCGACGCCCGCCGCGGTCACGACCACGTGCAGGCCGTCGTAGACCTCGAGCGCGGTCCGGGCCATCCGGTCGTTCTCGGCCCGGCTGGTGACGTCGACCGACACGAACGTCGCCCGACCCCCCGCCGACTCGATCAGCCGGACCGTCTCCTCACCGGCGCCGTCGAGCAGGTCGGCGACCACGACCGCGGCGCCCTCCTCGGCGAAGCGCAGCGCGGTGGCGCGACCCAGCCCGTTGCCGCCACCGGTGACCACCGCCACCTTGCCGGCGAGTCGATCACCCATCGAGGCGGGATCCGATCGGGGCGGGGTCCGGCGGACCGTCCGACCGGGACTCA
Source organism: uncultured Actinomycetes bacterium (assembly GCA_903899845.1). GTDB lineage: Bacteria > Actinomycetota > Acidimicrobiia > IMCC26256 > PALSA-555 > CAIUKV01. The sequence goes on along the minus strand of CAIUKV010000206.1, from coordinate 16,065 downwards.
GTCCCGGTCGAGGCTGAGCATGTTGATGGCGTTGCCCCGGACGACCTTGTAGATCATCTCCTCGGAGAGGCCTTCGCACATCCGGCTGACCTCTTCCTTGGTGTGGGGCCACGAGGTGTCGGTGTGCGGGTAGTCGGTCTCGAAGCAGACCTGGTCGACACCGATCTCGTCGAGGCTCTTCATGCCGTGGTAGTCGGAGGTGAAGCAGCCGAACACCCGACCGTAGTAGTAGGTCGAGGGCTTGACCGGCATGCGCTCCTTGTTCGACATCCAGCCGTCGTGGTGGTCCCAGACGTAGTCCGAGCGCTCGATGGCGTAGGGGATCCAGCCGACCTGGGCCTCGGAGTAGGCGATGCGCAGCTTGTCGAAGCGGGGCAGCACCCCCCACATGTACTCACCGAGCGAGGTCATCGGGTTGTTGAACGCGATGCTGGCGCTCGCACCCCGGGGGGCGTCGGGCGAGCCGGTCGGGTTGGTCGACGACGAGCCGACGTGCATGCAGATCACGGTGTCGGTGTCGTTGCAGGCCTGGAAGAACGGGTCCCAGTAGCCGGAGTGGATGCTGGGCAGGCCGAGGGCGGTGGGCAGCTCGCTGAAGCAGACGGCGTGCACGTTGCGCTCGGCGTTGCGCAGCACCTCGGCGGCGGCGAGGTCGGCGTCCCAGAGCGGGATGATGGTCAGCGGGATGTTGACCCCGGCCCCGCACCACTCCTCGACCATCCAGTTGTTGTAGGCCTCGACGCAGGCCAGCGCGAGCTCCTTGTCCTTGGCCTCGTAGAAGGTCTGGCCGCAGAAGCGGGGCATGGTCGGGAACGGCAGCGAGCCGTCGACCCAGTTCTCCTCGAACTCCTTGATGCGCGCGTCGCGGTCGTAGCAACCGGGGCGCATGTCGTCGTACGTCATCGCCTCCATCTTCATGTGGGAGCGGTCGAACTTCGACTTGTCGCCACCGGGGGTGGCCGACAGGGGGATCGCCACGTGGCTCTTGTGCACGTAGATGATCTCGTCCTCGTACACCCAGGCGTCGCCCCAGGCGCCGTCCGGGTCGAGCGGCATGTCGTACTTGGCGCCCTTGATGAGCGTCATCTTCCCGAAGCGCTCGCGGACGATGCGCGGTCCCTTCTCCCGGTGCTTCTGCGGGAGCCACGTCTGCCAGACGTGGGCCGGCTCGACGACGTGGTCGTCGACGCTGATGATCTTGGGGATCTCGGGCTTCTGCGTGTCTGACATGCGTGTCACCCTACACCTCGTCAGATGGCCTGGAAACCCCCGGCCCAGGCGGCGCAGCGGGGGTCGGGGCCGGCGGATCGGGGCCCGCCGCGGGGCCGGTCGCGACGCTCGAGCGCAGGGCCATCCGGGGGAAGCGGTCGGTCCGGCGCAGGGCGGGGAAGCCGAACCACCACGCCACCGCGGTGGCGACCGAAGCGACCCCGCCGATCACCACCGCGAGGGCGGGCCCGAAGATCTGGCCGGTGACCCCGGACTCGAACGCCCCGAGCTCGTTCGACGCGCCGATGAACACCATCTCCATCGCGAGGACCCGGCCCCGCATCTCGTCGGGGGTGAGCAAGGGCACGAGCGTGGCCCGGACGAAGACGCTGATCGCGTCGGCGGCCGAGAGCACGGCCAGGGCGACGAAGGCGACCGTGAAGCTCGTGGTGGCGCCGAGCACGACCGTCCCGATCCCGAAGACCGCCACCGCGCCGAGCAGGACCACCCCGATCCGGCGCCCGAGCGGGCGGACGGCCAGCGTGACCGTCATCAGGGCCGCGCCGATGCCGGTCGCGGCCCGCAGCCAGCCGAGGCCCACCGCATCGACGCCGAGGCGCTCGTCGGCGAGCGCCGGGAGCAGGGCGATCGCCCCGCCGAACAGGACGGCCATCAGGTCGAGGCTGATGGCGCCGAGGAGCACCGGCTCGCGGCGGATGAACCGGAAGCCCTCGAGCGCCTCCTTCAGCCGGTTCGGACGTGCCCCCGGCGCGCCGGACGCGGCAGCGGCCTCGAGCCCCTCGAGCTCGGCGGGCTCGATCGCGTCGAGCGGCTCGGCCAGGGCGGTCACCGCCGTGCGCTCGCGCACGTGACGGGCGTAGCGCACCGTGGTGATGCCGAACGCCGCGGTCCCGAACAGCACCGCCACCGCGACGAACGGCAACGCCGGATCGGCGGCGTAGAGGAAGCCGCCGAGCACCGGGCCGACGATCGCCGAGAGCTGCCACGTCCCCGAGTAGCGCACGGTCAGCCACGGGAGGTTGGCGTGGGGCACGAGGTCGGCGGGCATGGACCGTACGGCCGGGGCGGCGAACGCCCGGGCGGTGCCGAACAGCAGCACCAGGAAGAAGATCGGCGTGGCCGACGTGGGGTCGGTGGTCGCGTACCAGGCGAGGCCGCCGGCCGCGATGGTCTCGACCACCAGCGCGACGCTGGCCATGCGCCGGCGGTCGATCCGGTCGGCCAGCGTGCCGGTGAGCAGCACCAGCAGCAGCGACGGCAGGAACTCGACCAGGCCGAGCATCCCGAGCGCGAACTCGCTGCGGGTGAGGGCGAAGACCTGGATGCCCAGCACGGTGGTGAGCGCGATCGCCCCGATCGACGAGCACGACTGGGCGGCCAGGAAGCGCCACACCGACCCGCGCTCGGCGAGGAACGTCGCGTCGGGGCGCCGGGGCATCGGCCGTAACCTATCCCTGGGCCGACGTCGAGCCCCGGGTCGGCCCGGGCGCCGCGGCGGACACGGGAGGCGCGGAGATGCGGTACGTGGAGGCGGGCGGGACCCGGGTGTCGGCGATCGGGCTCGGCTGCTGGCAGTTCGGGTCGAAGGACTGGGGCTACGGGCGCGAGTACGGCGAGACCACCGCGCTCGAGCTGGTGCGCACCGCGCTCGACCTCGGGATCACCCTGATCGACACCGCCGAGGCCTACGCCCGCGGCGCCTCGGAGGCGATCGTCGGCCGCGCGCTCGGTGCCCGGCGGGCCGAGGCGTTCGTGGCGACCAAGTTCACCCCGGCCGCCCCGACCTCGGCCCGGGTGGTCGACCACGGTCGCCAGTCGGCGCTGCGCCTCGGCGTCGACACCATCGACCTCTACCAGATCCACTGGCCCAACCCCGCCTTCCCGCTCGCCCCACAGCTCGACGGGATGCGCCGCCTGCTCGACGAGGGCGTGGTCGCCCACGTGGGCGTGTCGAACTTCGGACCCGACCGCTGGGCCCGGGCCGACGCGGCCCTCGACCGGCCGGTGCTGTCGAACCAGGTCCACTACTCCCTGCTGTGGCGCAGGCCCGATCGCGGCAACGTCGGGTACGCCCAGGCCAACGACCGCATCGTCATCGCGTACAGCCCGCTCGAGATGGGGGTGCTGGGCGGGAAGTACTCGGCCGAGCACCCGCCCCCGGGGACGGCACGTCGGCGCAACCCGCTCTGCCTGCCCGAGAACCTCGCCCGGGCCGCGCCGCTGCTCGCGACCCTGCGTCGGGTCGCCGCCGCCCACGACGCCACCCCGGCCCAGGTCGCGCTGGCCTGGCTCGTCCGCCGACCCCACGTGGTCGCGATCCCGGGCGCGAGCTCGGTCGCGCAGCTCCGGCACAACGCGGCGGCCGCCGACCTCGACCTCACCGACACCGAGGCCGAGGAGCTCACCGCCGAGTCGGACGCGTTCCGTCCCGTCGGCGGGCTCGACACCGCCCGGGGGCTCGTCCGGCGCTTCCGGGCACCCGACGCCGACGACGACTGACCGGAGCCGCCCGCGCCGGGACCCGGGCCCGCCACCGGGGAGCGGGGACCGGGAAGCGGGGACCGGCGCGCGACCCCTGGGCTACGGTGCCGCGATGGCGGTGACCACCCCCTCGTTCTGCCGACTGTGCCCGGCGTTCTGCGGGCTGCTCGTCACCGTGGAGGGCGACCGCGTGGTCGCGGTGACCGGCGATCCCGACAACCCGGTGTCGCGGGGCTACACCTGCTCGAAGGGCCGGGCCTCGGGCGACCTGCACCACCACCCGGCCCGGCTCGACGCCCCGCTCCTCGGGCGCCCGGGCGACCCCGGGGGGCGCACGACCGCGGACTGGGAGCACGCGCTCGACCACGTCGCCGACGGGCTGCGTCGCGTCATCGCCGAGTCGGGCCCGAACGCGGTGGCTGCGTACCGGGCCAGCGGCTGGGGCTTCGACTTCCCCGGCGCGATGGTGAGCGATCCGTTCTTCCGGGCGCTCGGCTCCGACCAGATCTACAGCGCCATCACGATCGACGGCCCCAACAAGGTCTACGTGCCCGAGCTGATCGCGGGGGCCACGCTGCCGTGGTCGACCCCCGACGTGCACACGACCGACTGCCTGCTGTTCGTGGGGCAGAACCCGCTGGTCAGCCACGGGCACGCCAACATCGTCCCCGACCCGGTGGTCACGCTGCGGGCGGTGAAGGCCCGCGGGACCATCGTCGTCGCCGACCCCCGCCGCACCGAGACCGCCCGCCTCGCCGACGTGCACGTGCCCCTGCGTCCGGGCAGCGACCCGGCGTTCCTCGCCTTCCTGGTGCGCGAGGCGCTGGCGGCCGGGCCCGACGTCGCCTACCTGGAGGCGTGTGCCGACCTCGACACGGTCGAGACCGTGCGCACGCTGGTCGCGCCCTACACGCTCGCGCACACGGCCGCGTGCTGCGACGTGCCCGAGGCCACGCTGGTCGCGGCGCGCGACGCCGTGGTCCGCGGCACCCGCATCGGCTTCGCCAGCGGCACCGGCGCGTCGATGAACCCGGCGGCCAACGTCACCGAGTGGCTGGGCTGGGCGCTGTGCGCGGTCACCGGCAGCCTCGACCGCCCCGGCGGCACCATGTTCAACCCCGGCTTCCTGCGCCGGCGCGAGGACACCCCCCTCCCCGCCGCCACCGACTCGGGGGCCCGGGCCCGGACCCGGCCCGACATCCCCCCGTGCTACGGCGGGCTGCCCACCGCCGCGCTGGCCGACGAGATCCTGGCCGGCAACGTCCGGGCCCTCTTCGTGATGGGTGGCAATCCGGCGCTGGTGTTCCCCGACACCGACAAGATCCGCCGGGCCCTCGCCGCGCTCGAGCTGCTGATCGTGTGCGACATCCGCCACACCGAGACCACCGACCTGGCCACCGTCGTGCTGCCGGTCACCGGGCAGATGGAGCGGGCCGACGCCAACACCGCGATGTTCCACCCGGTCGTGTACATGCAGTACACGCCTGCGTTGGTCCCCCCGGGCGCGGACCGCAAGCCGACGTCGTGGGTGTTCGCGCAGCTGAGCGCGCGCATGGGCGTGCCCGTGCTCGGCAATGCGGCTCTGGCCGACCGGCTGCCCGACGGGTTCACCGACGACGACGTGCTCGACCTGCTCACCGCCGAGGCCCGGCTCCCCTGGGCCGAGGTCAAGGCGGCGCCGCACGGGGTGGTCGCCGCCGATGCGCCCGCGCCGGGCTGGCTGATCCCCGACAACCTGCCCCGCCGCCTCGACCTCGCCCCCGCCCCGGTGGTGGCCCAGTTCGCGGACTGGGCGGCCGAGCGCGCCGACGCCCCCGCCGACCCCGACACGCTGGTGCTGGTGAACCGCCGCCTGGTCCGCCAGATGAACACCACGCTGCGAGACGTGGGCGACCAGGCCGCGCTCGCGCCCCACCCCACCCTGCTCGTGCACCCCGACGACGCGACGCGCCTCGGCATCGCCGACGGGGCGACGGTCGAGATCACGAGCGCGCACGGTGCGACCACGGCCCGGGCCGAGGTCCACGACGGCATCCGGGCCGGGACGGTCAGCGTCCCCCACGGCTTCGACGGCACCACCGGCCCCAACGTGAACGCGCTGACCTCCGACGACGCCGACTGCGACCCGCTCACCGGCATGCCCCGGTTCTCGGGCCTCCCGGTCCGGCTGCGGGTGCTCGCCTCCGCGTGACCGGTCCGGCGTGACCGCCTGCGTGATCGCGGCGCGTGAGCGGCCCGGCATGAGCGGCTCCGCATGAGCGGCGCTCCACCGCCGGACGCGCCGGACGCGCCGACCGGCGGGCGGCCGGTGCGGGTGCAGGTGTCGGCCACGGCGCTCGCCCAGTGGGGCGACCGCATCGGTGCGGCCGTGCCGGGCGTCGACCTGGTGGCGTTCGATTCCGGTCTCGGCGCGATCCCCGGCGACCCGCCGGAGGCGGCCTGGCTGTCGGTCGACGTGCTGCGGGGCGATGACACCGCGTTCACCGATGCGCTCCTGGCCTCGGAGGCCCTGCGCTTCGTGCAGTCGGCCGGGGCGGGCACCGACGGCGTGACCTTCCGGCGGCTCCTCGCGCGCGGCGTGCGCCTGTGCACCGCGCACGTCAACAACGTGCCCATCGCCGAGTACGTGCTGCGGGCCGTGCTCGACCGGTTCCAGCGGGCCGACCGGTGGCGGGCCGGGCAGGCCGCCCACCGTTGGGAGCACCACGAGTGGCGCGAGGTGGCGGGCAGCGCGTGGCTGGTGATCGGCGTGGGGGCGATCGGCGCGGCGGTGGCCGAACGGGCCCGGGCCCTCGGCGCGACGGTGATCGGGGTGCGGCGCACGCCCACCGGCGCCGAGCCGGTCGACGAGATGATCGGCCCCGACGCGGTGGCCGGGCGCCTCGGTGACGTCGACGTGGTGGTGTGCGCGCTCCCCGGCGGCCCCGCCACCGAGCACCTCGTCGACGCGGCGTTCCTCGCCGCCATGCGTCCCGACGCGGTGCTCGTCAACGTGGCCCGGGGCTCCGTGGTCGACGAGGCCGCGCTGCTCGGCGCGCTCGACGCCGGGCGTCCCGACTTCGCCGTGCTCGACGTGACCGCCACCGAGCCGCTGCCCGCCGACTCTCCCCTGTGGTCCCACCCGAAGGTGGTCGTCACCCCGCACTCGTCGTCGGGGGGCCACGGCCGCTTCGCCCGCGGCGCCGACCTCTTCGCCGACAACCTGCGCCGCTACCGCGCGGGCGAGCCCCTGCGCCACGAGGTCGCGCCCGACGCCCCCTGACCCGATGCCCGGGGGCGGGCACCGCCCGCCCCCGGGCGAGGCGATCCCCGGCGGCGGCGACCGGCGGCGTAGTAGACCCGGGTGCGTGTCGGGCGACTCCCATCCCACGGCGGTGTCCTCCGGGCCGTCGGCGCACGCACGGTCCGGGTCGGCGGCGCGCCCGCAGCCCGCCGGGACGGGGGCGGCGCCGGCGACGCTGACCGCGTACCGCCGGGCGGCCCACGCCCACCTGACCCCGGGCGCGCTCGCCTACCTCGAGGGTGGCGCGGGCGCCGAGCGCACCCTACGGGCCAACGAGGCCGCGTTCGACCGCTACGTGATCCGCCCGACCGTGCTGACCGGTGCCGCCCGGATCGACACCGCCACCGAGCTGCTCGGCACCCGGCTCGCCACGCCCCTGCTCGTGGCCCCGTTCGGCCTCGACCGGCTGTTCCACCCCGACGGCCACCGCGCCGTGGTGCAGGGTGCCGCCGCCGCGGACACCGTGGCGATCGCGTCGTCGAGCTCGGGGTACACGCTCGAGGACGTGCACGCGGCGTCGCCCGAGGGCGCGTGGGCGTTCCAGGTCTCGGCGCTCGGCCCGATGGGCGTGGTCGCCCGGACCGCCCGGCGCGCCGCCGCCGCGGGCTACCGGGCGCTGTGCATCACCGTCGACACGCCCCGGCCCGGCTGGCGCGAGCGCACGCTCGAGGATCCCGACCCCCCGTCGGCGCTCGCGCTGGCCAGTGCCAACTACGGCCCCGAGGACTACGCCGAACGCACCGCCGGAGCGGTGGGCTGGACCTGGGAGATGGTCGCCGAGGTCGGTGACGCCGCCGGCATCCCGTGGCTGGCCAAGGGAGTGCTGACCGCCGCGGACGCCCGCGCGGCCGTGGCCCACGGGGCCGCCGCGGTGATCGTGTCGAACCACGGTGGTCGCCAGCTCGACGGCGCGCCCGCGGCGATCGACGCGCTGCCCGAGGTCGTCGCTGCGGTCGGCGGCACGGTCCCGGTGATCGTCGACGGCGGTGTGCGCCACGGCAGCGACGTGCTCGTCGCCCTCGCGCTCGGCGCGACCGCAGTGGGCATCGGCCGGCCGGCCGCGTGGGGTCTCACCGTCGGCGGTGCCGACGGCGTGGCCCGCGTGCTGCAGATCCTCACCGAGGACTACGAGATCGCCCGCACCCTCGCCGGCGGCCTCGACGTCACCCGCGCCCCGGCCTGAGCGGGGCCCGGCTCACGGAGGCGGTCCATCGGGGGGATCCCGGGACTCGCCGGGCTTCGACCGGGCCGCCCGGGCGGTGAGCTCGGCCACCTCCCTCCGGTGCACCAGGGCGAGGCCGTTGGGGTGGTTCGGGTTGCCGGCGAGCAGCCAGGGACCCTGGGGGACCAGCTGCGCGTGGTGGTCGGTGCTCCCGCCGGTGCAGACCAGGGCGAGGTTGTGGATCTCGTCGGATCCACCCCAGCTGGCCGGCCACAGGTGGTGGGCCTCGAGTCCGGTCCGACGGTCACAGCCCGGGACCCGGCACTTGCCGTCGCGCAGGCGCACGGCCCGCAGCCGCTTCGGCGACAGGGTGCGGGTGGTGCGGGCCGTGGCGACCGGTGTGCCCGTGCGGTCCACCGCCACCGCCTCGACGCCGGCCGAAGCGCGCAGCGACTCGACCAGCCCGTCGGGCAGCGGCACCCCGGCCAGCATCGCCGGTCCCTCGAGCGGGACCTGCACCACGATGTGCGGGGTGGGCCGGCTCACCGCATTGACGTCGGCGTAGTTCCGGGCGAGCTCCACCAGCGCATCGGCCCCGCGCCGGGCCCGGGTCTCCCACGGTTGCCCCTTCGCCGGACGCATGCGGTCGATCATCTCGTCGAGCACCGACGCGACCAGCGCACCGTCGACGTCGGGCAGCGAGAACCGGCCGTCGAGCATGCCCGAGTCCTGACGCCACCAGAAGCCGAGGGCGCGCGCGGCGCGACGGGCCCGACCCTCCTCGGCGGTCGGAGTGGTGCGGATGCGGGCCTGGTGCGCGAGATCGGCGGGCGACCACGACGGCGCCTCGGCCGCCCAGCGCGCGTCGGCCCCGGGGTCGGTCGGGTCGGCGACGCGCACCACCTGGGTCAGCTGCGCCTCGGAGAGCGCGCCCGCGGCGGCCGCCGCCGCGATCTCGGGCAGGTCCTCGAGCGCCCGGGCGGTGGCCACGGTCTCGCGGACCGTACGCACCGACACCCCGTCGGCCCGGGCCAGCGTGTCGTCGACCGCGCCGCGCTCGTCGAGCACGCACATGACCGCCAGCGCCTCGAGGTGGAGCCGCCGCTGGGCCCGCACCAGCACCGCCCGGCGCTCGGCCAGCCAGTCGGTGGGCCGGCACCGCATGGCGTCGACCAGGAGGCCGTAGTCGGCCCCGTCGCCGGGGACCAGGTCGGCGACCGCGTCCGCCACCGCACGGGCGATGGAGGGTGCGCACTCGCCGGGGGCGGGTTCGGCATCGAACATACGTTCGATAGTACCGGCACAACCCCGCTCCGGCAAGGGGAAATCCCCGGGCCCGGGCCGGCCGGGCCAGCCGGGCCAGCCGGTGCGGAGGATCTAGAGGATGCGGAAGTACTCCCGGGCCCGCGCAGCGGAGTACGAGACGGGGATGGTCTGGATCTCGCCACCGCTCGAGTCGTGGGTGAAGTACCCCCGGCGGCCGAAGTCCCGCAGCACCCGCCACCACAGGGCCCACTCGACCTCGGCCCGGTCGGGATCCCGGTCGGGCAGGACGCTCAGCTCGGCGCTGTCGACGAACACGTCGATCTGCATCGACGCCGGCTCCGACACCAGCACGTACCAGTACGGCCAGCGCCGGCGCCGGGCCCGGTGCTCCTCGCGCACCTCCGGGTCGAGCCCGAGGTCGTCGAGGCGTTGGATCGTCTCGAGCATCTCGGCCCGCTCGACGGTGGTGGGACGGGTGTGGTCCCGACGCCGACCCGGAACTCGCGACACCAGCGTGGCGTCGTCGTGGAGCTCCATGACGAACCCACCCGCGTACACACGCGCGACGGCGTCGTGCACCGACTCGCCGGCGAGCGGACGGATGACGTCGAGCGACCAGCCCACGCCGACGACGATAGGAACGGGGTGGGACACCCCGCGCGCAAGTGGCTACGAGTACTGCACGCTCACGTGGCGCGCGTAGCGGACCGGGTCGACGACCACATCCTCGAGCACGTGGTGGTAGTCGGTCTGCACCCGCATCAGCCGCATCGACTCGAGCTCGAGCACGGGCAGGTCGGCGACCGGGGTGCCGGGCAGGTCCCGCAGCACGAGCGTGCCCTCGACCTTCTCGCAGCTCTCGGCCTTGACCGTCTGGTGCAGCGTGACCAGGAACGGTCCGGCGTCGAAGCCCTCGCCCGAGACCGCGGGCAGGAACTTGTACCAGTACTGCAGCACCTCGTACGGCGCCGGCACGGGCTGCTCGCCGGTCACCTCGGCGAGCACCTCGATGATGGTGACGCCCTGGCGGGTGACGCTGGCCCGGATCCGGTCGCCGTCACGGTCGAAGACCATGTCGGCGAGCTTCTTCGGCTCGCCGTAGGTCTCGCGGCTCGGGCTCACCGCGGTCTCGAGGTCGATCGGCATCACCGCGCAGAACTGGCCGAGGCGGTCGCCGAACCTCGCGTCGAGGTTCACCGACCCGACGATCTCGTGCACGTGGCCGTCGATCTCGATGCGGGTGAAGTGCACCCGCACCCGGGGCTCGGCCGGTGGGGTGAGCGGGGGCGGCAGCACGGCGGCGTGGACCTCGGGATCGGTGAGGTACACGACCTCGAGCCGGGGGTTGGCCGGGAACGGCACCACGTCGGCGCCGTGGCCGTGGCGGGGGTCCTGGATCCAGCGGTTCTGGGCCATGCTCGCGCTCCTGGGTGCGGGACGGGGCCGGTGGGGCCGGCGGGTCCGGTGGGGCCGGCGGGTCCGGCCGACGCGGCAGGGTCGGATCAGGTGTCGGTGAGCGAGGCGCCGGCCTCGAGCCCGGTCAGCCAGGGCCGGCCGGCCTCCTTGAACGGCGCCCACTTCGGCACCGACACCGCGTCGTCCTGGCCGAGGTCCTCGGGGGTGGGGCCGACCCGGTCGGCGATGGGCTGGAGCAGGTCGACGTCGAAGCCGTAGAAGTCGACGTGGTTGAGACCGAGGATCCGCGCGGTCTCGTCGACGGGGATGTCCCAGAAGCGCGACTTCAGGAACTCCCGCGTGTACGGCCAGGTGCCCTCGGGGTGGGGGAAGTCGTTGCCCCACATGATGTTGTCCACGCCGATCTCGTACCGGCGGCCCAGCTCGCGCCGACGGGTGTTCGACGCGCCGATCTTGATGTTGCGATCGAAGTACTCGCTCGGCAGCATCGTGAGGGTGCCCCGGGTGCCGACCATCTTGCGCATGCCGTGCTCGCGCATCGCCATCATGTCGGCGCGCCACAGCAGGTCGGAGACCCAGTAGCAGCCGGCCTCGGTGACCGCCATCTTGAGCCTCGGGTACCGCTCGAACACGCCGGTGAGCAGCATGAACCACAGCGGACGGGCGGTGTAGAAGATCGTCTCGTAGCCGTAGACGCTCATCCAGCCCGGCACCTCGCCGTACTCCTCCTGGGGTGCAGGACCGGAGTGGCAGTGGACCGGCAGCGACAGCTCCTCGCAGGTCGCCCACACCGGGTCGTAGCGGTAGCTGGTGTAGGACTCGTGGTCACCCCAGCGCGGCGGGATGATGATGCCGCCGGTGAGACCCTCGGCGTGGGCGCGCCGGATCTCGGCGACCGCGCCGTCGAGGTCGCCGACGATCGGGGCGACGATCAGCCCGGCGCGACGGCCCGGGCTGGCGGCACACAGCTCGGCGGCCCAGCGGTTGTAGGCGCGGGCGCCGGCGAGGAGGTGGTCGTCGTCACGGGTGGCGACGGGGATGAACCCGGCGCCGAACGGCGCGCCCATCGTGCCGGTGGCGGCGTCAGGACCGGGGAACACCACCTCGGCAGCGACGCCGTCGTTGTCGAGCTCGGTGTCGCGGGTGACGGCGTCCCACCCACCGCGCAGGCCGATCTCGTGGAGGCTGTTGCCCTCGTCGTCGACGCCGAACCACTCCTCCTTGAACTCGTCGTCGCCGACGAACGGGGAGGCCTCGGCGCTCTCGCGGCGCTTGTCGATGAGGGCCTGGCGCTCGGCGAGCTCCTCGTCGAAGGCGGCCCGGTACTTCGGGTCGAGGTAGTCCCGGTACACCGGCGAGTTCGGGCCCGCGTGGGTGTCGGACGAGATGACGAGGTAGCGGCCCATGGGACCCCCTGGGATGACGACCCGGACGGCTCCGGGCGGTGGCGTCATCTTGTCGCACCCGGACTCGGGATGCACGCGCGGCGCGTCGAACCGGGGCGGGTCGAACCGGGCCGGGGCCCGGCGAGGTCAGTCCAGGGTCGCGGCGGCGCGCAGGTCCCGGGCGAGCACCGTGTCGTGGCGGGCGACCGAACCCCGCCGGCTCGGGGCGTAGGGGTCCCAGCGGGGGGCCTCGCCGGTGGGGACGTCCCCGAGCACGGTCACGCGCTGGATGATCCGCTCACCCGAGAAGTCGTTGACGACGTGGTGCTGGGTCACCCGGTTGTCCCAGATGGCCACGGCCCCGGGCGTCCACGCGTAGCGGACGCAGAACCGGTCCTGGATCGACCAGGCCTTGAGGAAGGCGAGGAGCGCCTCGCTCTCGGCGTGGCTGACCTCGACGATGCGCCGGGTGAACTGGGTGTTGACGAAGAGCGACCGCCGGCCGGTCTCGGGGTGGACCCGCACGACCGGGTGGTGGGCCTTCATGTCGGGCTTGCCGTGGGGCTCGGCGTCGTGGAGCGCGCTCAGTCCCTCGAGCATCTCGCGCAGCGGCGGGCTGAGGTCCTCGTAGGCGAGGTACTGGTTCGACCACATGGTGTCGCCGCCGATCGGCGGGCACTCCACCATGTGCATGATCGACATGACCGACGGGCTGGGCAGGAAGGTCACGTCGGTGTGCCACTCGTCGGCGATCCCGCCCTGGCTGGCCCGCAGCTCGACCATCTCGCGCGGCCCACCCTCGGGACCGGGGAGGTTGGGGTTGACCTCGAGGTCGCCGAAGGCCCGGCCGAGCGCGACGTGGGCGTCCCGGGTCAGGCGCTGCTCGGGGAAGAAGCAGACGAGATGCTCGAGCAGCAGGGCCCGCACCTCGGCGACGTCGTCCGGGGTCACCGTGGTGAGGTCGATGCCGGTCACCTCGGCGCCGAGCGCGTTGGACAGGGGGCGGACGGTCGGGGCCACGGGGAGATCATGCCCCATCCGGGGCCCGGCCACGAGCGGCCGGGGCTGGTCAGCCCGTTCCCGTCAGGGCCGCCAGCGCGCCGAGCACGGCGGCGAATCCGCTGACGGTGACCCCGAGCAGGGCCCAGGTCTGGCGCCGGAACCCTCGCTCCACGTGGGCGGTCATCTCGTGGCGCAGCACCTCGATCCGAGCGTCGAGGAGCTCCTCGACCCGTTGGAGCCGCTCGGTCACCACGGCCAGGTGCAGCCCGAGGGAGCGATCGGTCACGAGCGCCGACCAGCCTCCCACCGGACGGTCCATCAGAAACGCCGCCTCGTCCATGCCGAGCTGCTCCTCCAGCGACCGTCGGACCTGCTGCTCGTCGACCGTCATGCCGACCTCCCGTTGCTCGTGCATCCGCCGCCGGACTTCCACCGGGATTCCACCGGACCGCCGCCGGTCAGCGGCGGCCCGTGGCACCGGGGGGTGTCGCGGGCGACGGATGCGGTCACGTCGGGATGCTGTGCGGCTGGCATCCGAGCCGAGTCGGAGGGTACCAACCGGGGCCCGGGTGCTCCCGGCGCGGTCCCGCGGGGCGGGCCTAGGCTCCGGACGTGACCGGCACGACGGCTCCCCGGCGCACCCCCGGCCGCGTCCCGCGTCGCGCGCCCCGGCGCGACGAGCAGCCGAGGTTCCCGTGGCGGGCCCGCGTCCGCTACCGCATCGACGAGACGTTCGCCCGGGGCACCGCGCCGCTCATGGTCTGGCTGGCGGGAGTCACGCTCGCCGTGGTGCTGCTGGCCGCCACCGCGCTCGCGCTGCTCGACACCGCGGTCACCGACGACCGCCGGGGCGACTTCCTCGAGGCGTTCTGGGCCAGCCTGCTGCGCACGCTCGACCCGGGCACGATGGGCGGCGACGCGGGCTGGGACTTCCGGCTCGTGTCGCTCCTGGTGACGGTCGCGGGCATCTTCGTGGTGTCGACCCTCATCGGCCTGATCGCCACCGGGCTCGACCAGAAGCTCGCGAGCCTGCGCGAGGGCCGGGGGCTCGTCACCGAGACCGATCACACGCTGATCGTCGGCTGCACGACGGTCCTCCCGACGATCGTGGCCGAGCTGGTCGAGGCCAACGCGTCCGAGCGTGATGCGTGCGTGGTGATCCTCAGCCCGGTGGAGAAGGCGACGGTGGACCTGGCCGTGCGCACCCGGGTCCCCGATCCCCGCACGACCCGGATCGTGTGCCGGACCGGCGACGGCTCCGACGTGGTCGACCTGGCCATGGTCAACCCGGCCGCGACGAAGTCGGTGATCGTGCTCGCCGACGAGGAGACCCGCAGCGACTCCCGGGCGATCCGCACCGTGCTCGCGCTGATGACCTTCGACCCGGAGCTCGAGCACCTGCGCATCGTCGTGCAGTGCCACGAGGAGCACAGCGCCGCTGCGCTGCGCCGGGTGACCCACGGCCGCATCACCACGATCGTGAGCGACGACGTGGTCGGGCGGCTCGCGGCCCAGGCGTGCCGGCAGGAGCACCTGAGCGCGGTGTACGAGGAGCTGTTCGACTTCGGCGGCGGGGAGATCTACTTCCGGGCCGTGCCCGAGCTGGTCGGGGCGACGTTCGCCCAGGCCGTCCTCGCGTTCGACGGCGTCGCGGTGCTGGGCCTGCGCCGGGCCGACGGCACGGTCGAGCTCGCCCCCGACCCGAGCACCGTCGTGGGTCCCGACGACCAGCTCGTGGGGGTCGCCGAGGACGACTCCACCTTCACGCTGACCGGCGTCCCCGATGCGGTGGCGCTGCCTGCGGTGACGCCGCCCCCGGCGCTGGCCGAGCGGGCACCCGAGCACTTCCTGTTCTCGGGGTGGAGCGAGATCGGCCCGATCATCCTGCGTGAGCTGGCGGAGTACGTGGCGCCGGGATCGACCGTGCTGATCGCGGCCGACCCCCGGCACTGCGACCTCCCTGCGCCCGAGGACCTTGCCGCGCTCGACCGGCTCACCGTCACGACGCGCGCGCTGCACCACCACGACACCGACGCCGTGGTCGACATGTGGAGCGGAAGGGCCCCCGACCACGTGCTGCTGGTCTCGTACCGAGACCGGCTCTCGGCCACCGACGCCGACGCCGAGGTGCTGATGGCCCTGCTGCAGCTGCGCCACGCGATGGCGTTGCACGGCGCACCCGGCGCGACCACGGTGGTGGCCGAGCTGCTCGACCCCCGTGACGTGCCGCTGGCCCGGGCGTCTGGCGCCGACGGGTTCCTCGTGAGCGACCGGCTCACCAGCCTCATGATCGCCCAGCTCTCGGAGAACCCCGAGCTCGACGCGGTGTTCACCGACCTGCTCGACGCCGAGGGCGCCGAGATCAGCCTCCAGGCGCCGGCCGCGGCGGTCTCGGGGGAGCGGCCCGAGACGTTCGGCGACCTGGTGCGCCTCGGCCTCGCGGTCGGCGACGTGGTGATCGGCTACCGGGCCGCGGTGGTCGCGCCGGGGGTCACCAGCCTCGGCGACGGGCTGGTGGTGAACCCGCCCAAGCGCTCGGCCGTCCACTGGAACCCGGGCGACCAGGTGATCGTGGTCAGCCGCCGGTAGCGGTCCGCGTCGCCACCGCCGATCGGTAGCGTCGGCCCCGTGCCCGATCCGCCGGAGAAGGTCTGCGCCGTCTGCGGGCGGACGATGCAGTGGCGCCGGAAGTGGGCGCGGTCCTGGAACGAGGTGCGGCACTGCTCCGACGCCTGTCGGCGCCGGGGCCTGCGCCCGGTGGACCGGGACCTCGAGGCGGCGATCGAGCGCCTCCTCGCCGAGCGGGCGCCCGGCGCGTCGATCTGCCCGAGCGAGGCCGC
>CAIUKV010000205.1 GCA_903899845.1 uncultured Actinomycetes bacterium | reverse complement strand
CGCGCCGGCCGCGCCGGCCGGACCGGGGCGTCCCGGGTCGCCGACGGCCTGGCGCCCGGCGGCCGGCAGCGCCCGGCGGCGGCTGATCGCGATCCTCGTCGCGGTCGCGGTCGTCTTCAGCGTCCTGACCGTCCGCGTCGCCGACCTCCAGACCCGCGACGGCGCCCGTCTTGCCGCGATGGGCGAGGGGCAGCGCCGCCAGACCGTCCCCGTCGCCGCCGAACGGGGTGCGATCTTCGACCGAAACGGGTACGACCTCGCGCTCTCGATCGAGCGCCCGACCATCTACGCCGATCCTCGGGTGGTCCGCTCGCCCGCGGAGTACGCCGCCCGGCTCGCGCCGATCGTCGGGGTCGACGAGATCGCCCTCCGGGTCAAGCTCGCGCAGCCGAACTCGGCCTTCGCCTACGTGGCCCGCAAGGTCGAGCCCGACGTGGCCGACGCCGTGCGTGCGCTGCGGCTCCCCGGCGTTGGATTCCTGTCCGAGCCGAAGCGCTACTACCCGGCCGGTGAGCTCGCCGCGCCGGTGCTCGGCTTCGTGGGCCTCGACAACAACGGCCTCAGCGGGGTGGAGCAGGCGCTCGAGGGGACGCTGGCCGGGCGACCGGGTCGCCTCGCCGTGGAGCGCGACCCGACCGGCACCGAGCTCCCCGGCACCGCCCGCACCGTGACCGACGCGCGCCGTGGTGTGGACCTCGTGCTCACGCTCGACCGGTCGATCCAGTGGGAGACCGAGCGGGCGCTGGTCGAGCAGGTCGCGAGCACCGACGCCAAGGGCGGGATGGCCATCGTGATCGACGTCCGCACCGGCGACGTCCTGGCCATGGCCACCGTCGACGGGGAGACCGCGACCGAGACGGCCCGCCCGGCGCCGTCGACCCAGCGCAACCGACCGGTGACCGACGTGTTCGAGCCCGGATCCACCAACAAGGTGGTGACGATGGCGGCCGCGCTCGAGGCGGGCCTGGTCACGCCCGAGACCGAGCTCGCGGTGCCGAGCGCGATCACCGTCGACGGCACCGAGTTCGCCGACGTGGAGCCGCACGGGCCGGTGCTGTCGATCACCGACGTCCTCCGGGTGTCGTCCAACGTGGGGACGATCCTGACCGCGCGCAAGCTCGGGGGCGCCCGGCTCGACGCCGCGCTGCGCAACTTCGGCTTCGGCGCGACGACGGGGATCGGGTTCCCCGGTGAGGCGCCGGGGATCCTGCTGCCGTTCAGCCAGTACAACGACACCAGCCTGGCGTCGATCCCGATCGGCAACGGCCTCGCCGTCACCGCCCTGCAGATGCTCGAGGTCTACGCGACCCTCGCCAACGACGGCGTGGCCCGCCCGCCCCGCCTCATCGCGGCGACCATCGACGCCGACGGGCACCGCGCCGAGCTGCCGACCGGTGTGGGGCGCCGGGTGGTCTCGAGCACCACCGCCGCCCAGCTGCGCGAGATGCTCGCCACGGTGGTCCAGTCCGGGACCGGGTTCCGGGCCGCCGTGCCCGGCTACACGGTCGGGGGCAAGACCGGCACCGCCCGCAAGCCGCCCTACGAGCGTCCGCCCTACAAGTACGTCGTCTCGTTCGCCGGGTTCGCGCCGGTCGAATCGCCCCGCCTCGCCGCGATCGTCGTGCTCGACGAGGCCGGTCTGCACTCGGGGGGCTCGGCGGCCGCACCGGTGTTCTCCCGCGTCATGCAGCACGCCCTGGCCGTCGAACGGGTCCCCGGCTCCACCGGTACCCTGAGGCCGCTCCCGTGACGGAAGGCTCGGCCGGCGTGCTCCTCCTCGACCTGCTCGACGGGATCGCCCCGCTGACGATCACGGGCGATCCGGCCGTCGACGTGCGCGCGGTCGAGTCCGACAGCCGCCGGGTCGGGCCGGGCGCGTGCTTCGCCTGCATCCCGGGGGAGCGGGTCGACGGCCACACGTTCGCGCCGGCTGCGGTCGCGGCCGGGGCGGTGGCCCTGCTGGTCGAGCGCCCGCTCGGGCTCGGGGTGGTCGAGGCGCAGGTGCCGGCCGTGCGCGTGGCGCTCGGCCCGATGGCGGCCCGCGCGGCGGGTGATCCGTCGCGCGCGCTGCGCTGCCTGGGGGTGACCGGGACCAACGGCAAGACCACGACCACCTACCTGTTGCAGGCCGTGGTCGGCGCGGGGGGTGAGCGCGCCGGGATCATCGGCACGACCGGCGCACGCAGCGGTGGTGCCGTCGTCGCCACCGGGGTCACCACGCCGGAGGCGCCCGACCTCCAGGCGCTCCTCGTCCGGATGCGGGCCGACGGGGTCACCACGGTCGCGATGGAGGTGTCGTCCCACGGCCTCGCCCAGCACCGGGTCGACGGCACCTGGTTCACGGCGGCGTGCTTCACCAACCTCTCGCGTGACCACCTCGACTTCCACGGCACCATGGAGGCGTACTTCGAGGCCAAGGCGCGGCTGTTCGACCCCGAGCGCTGCGGCACCGCCGTGACCAACGTCGACGACGTCCACGGTCGTGAGATCGCGCGCCGGGCCGCGGCGGCCGGCGTCCCCGTCGTCACCTACGCACGCGCCGACCGTGCCGCCGACGTCGTCGCGACCGACGTCGCGGTCCGAGCGACGGCGACCGAGTTCGTGCTCCACGACCGCCGGGCCGGCGAGCGCACCGCGGTGGTGCTCCCGCTGCCGGGGCCGCACAACGTGTGGAACGCCCTCGCCGCGGCGGCCACCGCCCGTGCCGTCGACGTGCCCCTCGACGTGGTGGCGGCGGGCCTGGCGGCGGCGCCGCCGGTGCCCGGGCGCTTCGAGCGGGTGGGGGCGGACCTGCCCTTCACCGTGCTGGTCGACTACGCCCACACGCCCGACGCGCTCACCCAGGCGGTGGCGTCGGCGCGGGCGCTGGCCGGGTCGGGGCGCCTCGCCGTCGTCTTCGGGTGCGGGGGTGACCGCGACCGTGACAAGCGGGGACCGATGGGCGCGGCCGCGGCCGCGGCCGACCTCGTGCTCGTGACCTCGGACAACCCCCGCTCCGAGGACCCGGCCGCGATCGCGGCCGCGGCCGCCGCCGGGGTCAGCGCCGCCGGCGCCGAGCCCGTGATCGTGCTCGACCGCCGGGCGGCAATCGCGGCGGCGCTGGACTGGGCCGCGCCCGGCGACGTCGTGCTCGTGGCGGGCAAGGGCCACGAGACCGGCCAGACCGCGGGCGGCGTGACGGTCGCCTTCGACGACCGGGTCGTGGTGGGGGCGCTCCTGGAGGGCCGGACGTGACCACCACCGCCGCCGGGTTGGCCGCCGCGGTCGGCGGGGTGGTCGTGGGCGACCCCGACGCACCCGTGACCGGGTACGCGATCGACAGCCGCATCCTCGAGCCCGGCGCGGCGTTCGTCGCGTTGCAGGGAGCGCGTGACGGCCATGACTTCGTCGGCGACGCCTTCGCCCGGGGGGCGCGGGTGGCGCTCGTCGCGCGGGCCACCGAGCACCCGGCGGGGATGGCGCTCGTCGTCGTCGACGACCCGTTGGCCGCGCTCGGGCGGGCCGCCGCCCACGCGCGCGCGGCGCGGACCGATCTCACCGTCGTGGGGATCACCGGGAGCGTCGGCAAGACCTCGACCAAGGACCTCACCGCCGCCGCCCTCGGCGCGGCACGCACCGTGCACGCCAGCATCGGGTCGTTCAACAACGAGGCCGGCCTCCCGCTCACGCTCCTCCACGCGCCGCCCGGTGCCGACGTCGTGGTCGCCGAGATGGGATGCCGGTTCCCCGGCAACATCGCCGAGCTGTGCGCGATCGCCCGGCCCCGCATCGGCGTCGTGACCCGCATCGGCCTCTCCCACGCCGAGTTCCTGGGTGGGCCCGCGGGGATCCTCGCGACCAAGGGCGAGCTGGTCGAGGCGCTCCCGACCGACGGCACCGCGGTGCTCAACGCCGACGACCCCACCGCCCCCGCGCTCGCGGCGCGGACCGGGGCTCGCATCCTGACCGTCGGGACGGGCCCCGACGCCGACGTGCGCCTGCGCGACCTCGTGGTGGGCGACGACCTGCGGTCCCGGTTCACCCTGGAGACGCCGTGGGGCGTCCTCGCGGTGGCGCTCGCGGTCCGGGGTGCGCACCAGGCCCAGAACGCCGCGATGGCGGCCACCGTCGCGCTGGTGCTCGGGGCCACGCCCGCCGACGTGACCGCGGGCCTGGCCAGAGCCGAGACTGCGGCGTGGCGGATGCACCTGGCGACCTCACCCGGGGGCGTGGTGGTGCTCAACGACGCCTACAACGCCAACCCGGAGTCCACCCACGCCGCGCTCGACGCCCTCGCCGGCCTCCCGGCCTCCGGCCGGCGCGTCGCGGTGCTCGGCGACATGCTCGAGCTGGGCGAGCACGCGGAGTCCGCGCACGCCGGGGTCGGGACGGCGGTGGGCGCGACCGGCGTCCACCTCCTCGTGGCCGTGGGCCCGCACAGCGCGGCGACCGCGGCGGCGGCCGAGCGGGCGGGAGTCACGGTGCTGCACGTCGCCGACCGTGACGCCGCCCTCGCCGCGCTGCAGGGTCGGATCGCGCCGGGCGACGTCGTGCTGGTGAAGGCGAGCCGAGCGGTCGGGCTCGAGGTGGTGGCCGAGGCCCTGGCGCAGGACCGGGCCGGCGATCCGGCCGGCGATCGGGCCGACGCTCCGGCCCGCGATCGGGCCGGCGCTCCGGCCGACGACCGCAGGGCCGCACCGGTGGGGGAGTCCCGGTCGTGATCGCCGTCCTGATGGCCGCCTCGGTCGCGTTCGCCGCGACCCTCGCCGCCACGCCGTTCCTGATCCGGATGCTGCGGGCGCGGGGGATCGGGCAGCAGATCCGTGACGACGGGCCCTTCGCCCATCCGCACGTGGCCAAGGCGGGCACGCCGACCATGGGTGGCATCGCGCTCGTCGGCGGCGCGGTGATCGGGTACCTGGTCGCGCACGTCCGTGCCGAGGACCTGAAGTTCGCCCGCACCGGGATCCTCATGATCGGCCTCATCCTCGGCCTGGCCGCCGTGGGCTTCGTCGACGACTACCTCGGGATCCGACGTGGCCGGAACCTCGGCCTGCGCAAGCGGGGCAAGACGGCGGGCCAGCTCGCGGTCGCCGTGGTGTTCGCGTACCTCGCGATCGAGTGGGTCCACGTCCCGACCCGTCTGTCGTACACGCGGCCCGAGCTCGCCGACATCACCAACGTCGGCTGGTTCGTGATCGCGGTCCTGATCGTGTACGGCACCTCGAACGCGGTCAACCTCACCGACGGCATGGACGGGCTCGCCGCGGGCTCGGCCACCCTGGTGTTCTTCGCGTTCACGATCATCGGCTTCTGGCAGTTCCGCCACCCCGACATCTACGGCATCGAGGCGGCGCTCGCCATCGACCTCGCCGTGGTCGCGGCGGCGATGGCGGGCGCGTGCGGGGGTTTCCTCTGGTGGAACGCCGCGCCGGCCCAGATCTTCATGGGGGACACCGGGTCGCTCGCGATCGGCGGCGCCATGGCCGGCCTCGCGCTCCTGGGCGGGACGATGCTCCTCCTGCCGATCCTCGGCGGGCTGTACGTCGCCGAGACGCTCAGCGTCATCGCCCAGATCGTCTCGTTCCGCGGGTTCGGCCGGCGGGTCCTGCGCATGGCTCCGATCCATCACCACTTCGAGGTCGGGGGCTGGCCGGAGACGACCGTCATCGTGCGGCTCTGGCTCTTCGCCGGCGCGTGCGTCGCCCTCGGGCTCGGTCTCTTCTACGCCGACTTCATCCGCATCCCCGGGGTGATCGAGTGACGACCGGCGCGCCGTGGCGCGTGGTCGTCGTCGGGCTCGGGGTCACCGGCGACGCGGTGCTGCGGTGGGCGGCGGCCGCCGGGCACCGGGCCGTGGTCGTCGACGACCGACCGGGCTCGGTGACGCCCGAGCGCCGGGCCGTCGCCGACGCGCTCGGGGTCGCGGTGACGGCGGTCCCGACCGGTGCCGAGGCCGGGGCGCTGCTCGCGGGCGCCGATCTCGTCGTGCCGAGCCCGGGTGTGCCCGCCCACCACCCGTTCCTGCGGGCGGCGGCCACCGCCGGGGTGCCGCGCCGGTCCGAGGTCGACCTCGCCGCGGAGATCCTCGCCGCCCGCGGTCGCACCCTGGTCGCGATCACCGGCACCAACGGCAAGACCACCGTGACCGAGCTGACCGTGGCGGTGTGCCGGGCCGGCGGGGTCGCCGCGAGCGCCGCCGGCAACATCGGCGCGCCGCTGCTCGACGAAGCCGTCGGCGGCACCGACCCGGTCGTGGTGGCCGAGGTGTCGTCCTTCCAGCTCGCGGGGACCACGGCGGCCTTCCGGCCGCGGGTGGCCGGCTTCCTGAACCTGGCCGCCGACCACCTGGACTGGCACGGCACCTTCACCGCCTACGGCGAGGCCAAGGCCCGGATCTTCGCCCACCAGGGGCCGGGCGACGTGCTGGTGGCCTCGGCCGACGACCCCGAGGTCGCGGCCCTGGCCGCCACGACCCCCGGTCGGCTGGTCACCTTCTCGGTCGCACCCACCGCCGACACCGGGTACCGCATCGGCGATGGCGCCGACGGTGCGGTGCTCGTGACCGACGACGACCGGGAGATCGTGCCCGTCGCCGCACTGCGCGACCCGGCCCCGCACGACCTCGCCAACGCGCTCGCGGCCTCGGCGCTCGCCGCCGCCGCCGGCGTGGACCCGGTGCAGGGCGGCGCGGCGCTCCGCGACTTCGAGAAGGGCGACCACCGCATGCGGGTGGTCGCCGAGATCGACGGTGTGCCGATGATCGACGACTCCAAGGCCACCAACGTGCATGCGGCATTGGCGGCGATCCGATCGTTCCCCCGGGTGGTGCTCATCGCCGGGGGGCGCAACAAGGGCCTCGACCTCACCGCCCTGCGGAGCGGTGCCGACCGCCTCGCGGCGGTGGTCGCCATCGGCGATGCCTCCGCGGAGATCGCGGCGGCGTTCCGGGGGCTCGTGCCGGTCAGCGAGGCCGACTCGATGGAGGCCGCGGTGCGGGCTGCGGTCGACCACGCGGCGGTCGGCGACGTCGTGCTCCTGTCACCGGCGTGCGCGTCCTTCGACTGGTACGGCTCGTACGCGGAGCGCGGTCGGGACTTCGCCCGCGCGGTCTCGGCGCTCGTGGAGGCCCGGTCGTGAGCCGTCCGACCGCGTCGTCGCCGACCCGGCGGGCGCCCGGGTGGTCGGCCCCCGCCGGGGGCGGCGCCCTCGGTCCGGTCCCGTTCCTGGTGGCCGTGGTCGTGGTGCTGAACCTGATCGGCCTCGTGATGGTCCTGTCGGCGTCGTCGGTGGTGTCGATCGAGGTGTACGGGTCGGCGTGGCGGGTGTTCGAGCGTCAGCTCATGTGGACCACGGTGGGCGGTCTCGCGTTCGTGGTCGCGTCCCGCCTCGACTACCACGTCTGGCAGCGCTGGACGGTCTGGATCACCGGCCTGGCGGCGTTCGTGTGCACCGTGGTCCTCGTGCCCGGGATCGGCATCGTGGCCGGTGGCTCGCGCCGCTGGCTCGGCGTCGGCTGGTTCGGGTTCCAGCCCTCGGAGCTCGCGAAGCTCGCGCTGGTGTGCTTCGCCGCCGACCTGCTCGACCGGCGCGCCGACGCCGTGGGCGACTGGCGGTCGGTGCTGAAGCCGGTCCTCATGGTGGCGGTCTCGCTCTGCGGGCTCGTCTACCTCGAGCCCGACCTCGACACCACGGTCGTCCTCGTGCTCATCACCGCCTCGATCCTGGTGGTCGGGGGCGTCCGCCTCCACCACCTCGGGGTGCTCGCGCTGGTGGGTGTCGGGACCCTGATGGCTGCGGCGGTCGCCGAGCCCTACCGGCGGGCCCGCGTCCTCACGTACCTCCAGGCCGGTGGGGACACGTCGAACACCGGCTACCAGATCGTGCAGTCCTTCATCGCCCTGGGCTCCGGGGGCATCACCGGAGTAGGGCTGGGGGCGGGCCGGGCCAAGTGGCACTTCCTGCCCAACGCGCACACCGACTTCGTGTTCTCGATCATCGGCGAGGAGCTCGGCCTCATCGGCTGCATCCTCGTGCTGGTGCTGTTCGTGGCCTTCGCCGGACTCGCCGTCACCATCGCGATGCGGGCCTCGGACCGCTTCGGCATGCTCTGCGCGACCGGGATCGCGGTCTGGGTCGCGGCCCAGGCCGCGATCAACATCGGCGGCGTCACCGGGGTGATCCCGGTGTCGGGGATCCCGTTGCCGTTCGTGTCGTTCGGGGGATCGTCGCTCGTCATGACCATGCTCGCCGCCGGGATCGTGGTCAACATCGGTCGGAGCGCGGCGGGGGCTTCGACCACGGCCCGGCGCCGGTGAGCAGCCCGCCCGGCGACCGGACCTTCGCGGTGGTCACCGGGGGCGGGACCGGCGGCCACGTCTACCCGGCCCTGGCGATCGCCGACGAGCTCGTGCGCCGGGGGCACCTGCCCGCGACGATCCGGTTCCTCGGGTCCGCGCGGGGGCTCGAGGCCGACGCGGTGCCCGCGGCGGGCTTCGCGATCGACCTGCTGCCCGGCCGTGGGCTGCTCCGCAGCCTCCGGCCCCGGGCGATCGCCCAGAACCTCCGGACCGCCGCCGACACCGCCGTGGCGGTGGTGCGCGCCTTCGCCCTCGTGCGCCGGCTGCGCCCGGCCGTCGTGGTCGGGGTGGGCGGGTACGCGGCGGCACCGGCGCTGCTGGCCGCCCGGGTGCTGCGGATCCCGACGGTGGTGCACGAGCAGAACGCCGCGCCCGGGGTCGTGAACCGGCTGGCGGTGGCCCTCGGGGCCCGGGCGGCGGTCTCCCTCCCCGACACCGCGCTGCGGGGGGCACGGCTGACCGGCAACCCGGTGCGGGCCGCCATCGTGACCGGCACCCGGCCCGACGCGGCGTCCGGGGTGGCGGTCGGCGAGCAGCCGGGCGAGCAGCCGGGCACGCAGGTCGGCGAGCAGCCGGGCGAGCAGCCGGGCGAGCAGCCGGGCACGCAGGTCGGCGAGCAGCCCGGCGAGCGGCCGGGCGAGCAGCCCGCCGAGCGAGTGGTGGGGGTGTTCGGCGGCAGCCTCGGGGCCCGCCGGGTCAACGACGCCACCCTGGACCTGGCCCGACGCTGGCGGGACCGGGCCGGGTGCACGATCCGCCACGTGACCGGCCGACGCGACTACCAACGGTGCGTGGAGGAGTGGGAACGGCGCCCGCCGGGGACCGATGCCCTGAACTACGAGCTGGTGGAGTACGAAGAGGACATGGCCGGGTTCTACCGACGTGCCGACGTGGTCGTCACCCGCGCCGGGGCCGTGACCGTGGCCGAGCTGGCGGTCGCAGCGACGCCGGCCGTGGTCGTCCCGCTGCCCGGTGCCCCGAGCGACCACCAGGGCGCGAACGGCCGGGCCCTCGCAGCGGCCGGCGCGGCCGTGCTGGTGCCCGACGACCGCTGCGACGGCGCCCGGCTCGCCGCCGAGCTCGACGCGCTCCTCGCTGCACCCGACCGGCTCGACGCGATGCGCCGGGCGGCCCGGGCCCTGGCCCGCCCCGACGCCGCCGCTGCGGTCGCCGACCTGGTCGAGGAGGCGGCCCGTGCCCGCTGACGACCGGCTCGACCTGTCCGCGCCGCGGCGGGTCCACATCGTGGGCGTCGGCGGCGCGGGCATGAGCGCGATCGCGGGCGTCCTGGCCCGCATGGGCCACACCGTCACGGGCTCCGACCTGAAGGACTCACGCGCGATCGCGCGCCTGCGGGCCGCCGGGATCGACGCGCGTGTCGGACACGACGCCGCCAACGTCCCCGCCGACGCCGACGCCGTCGTGATCTCCACCGCGATCCCGGCCACGAACCCCGAGATCGTCGCGGCCGGGGCGCACGGGATCCCGGTGCTGCGTCGGGCGGAGGCGCTGCGGGCACTGGTGGCGACCCGACGGGGCATCGCCGTCGCGGGCAGCCACGGCAAGACCACCACGTCGTCGATGCTGGCGCTGGTGCTGCGCGGCGCGGGCTGGCGGCCCACGTTCCTCATCGGCGGCGACGTCAACGAGGTCGGGACCAACGCCGCGTACGACGACGGCGAGTGGATGGTGGTGGAGGCCGACGAGAGCGACGGCACGTTCCTCGAGCTCCCGGTCGAGGCGGCGATCGTCACCAACGTCGAGGCCGACCACCTCGACCACTACGGATCGTTCCCCGCGCTCGTCGACGCGTTCGCCCGGTTCCTCGCCGCGGTGCCCGGGCCCCGGGTCGTCTGCGCCGACGAGCCCAATGCCGCCGCGATCGCGGCGCGGGTCGACGCCCGGACCTACGGGTTCGCGCCGGAGGCCCATTACCGGATCGTGCGCTGCGACGGCGGGCGTCACGGCAGCGAGGTCGAGCTGACCCGCGACGGCGCGCCGTTGGGCACGTTCTCGTTGCCGGTGCCCGGCGTGCACAACGCCACCAACGCGGTGGCCGCGGTCGCGGTGGCGACCGAGCTCGGGGTCGGGTTCGCCGACATCGCCCGTGCGCTGGCCGGCTTCGGGGGCGTCGCGCGGCGCTTCGAGTTCCGGGGCGAGCACGACGGCGTCACCCTGATCGACGACTACGCGCACCTCCCCTCGGAGGTGCAGGCAGCCCTGCGCACGGCGCGTGCGGGCGGGTGGGACCGGGTGATCGCGGTGTTCCAGCCGCACCGGTACTCGCGCACCGACAGCCTCTGGCGCGACTTCGCCGACGCGTTCACCGACGCCGACCTGGTCGTGCTGACCGACGTCTACGGGGCGGGCGAGACGCCGCGCCCCGGCGTGACCGGGCGCCTGCTGGTCCGGGCCGTGCTCGACGCGCACCCGGCCGCGTCGGTCGTCTACCTCCCGCACCGGGCCGACGTCGTGTCGGTGGTGCCCCGACTCGCCCGGCCGGGCGACGTGGTCCTGACGCTCGGCGCCGGGGATCTCACCACCGTGCCCGACGTCTGGCTCGGGCTCGACCCGGAAGGGGCGACGCCCTGAGCGCGCCCGGGGACGGGCTCGAGGCGGTCGCCGCCGCGCTCGAGGCGACGGTGCCGGGCGCGGTATCCCGTGCGGTCCCGGCGGCGGGGCTCGGGACCTACCGCCTCGGCGGGCCCGTGGGCGTCCTGGTGCGGGTGACCGACGCCGAGGCCCTGGCCCGGGTGGCGGCGGTGCTCGACGCGCACCCCGTCCCGCGGGTCGTGCTCGGGCGGGGCTCCAACCTCCTCGTGGCCGACGCCGGCTTCCCCGGGGTGGGCCTGCTGCTCGAGGGCGAGTTCGAGCAGGTCGACGTCGCCGCCGACCGCCGCGAGGTCCGCGCGGGAGGCGCCGTGGCCCTGCCGGTGCTGGCTCGGCGGTGCGCGGCCGTCGGCGCCGGCGGGCTCGAGTTCTTCGTGGGCATCCCCGGGTCGGTCGGGGGCGCGGTGCGCATGAACGCAGGCGGCCACGGCCGCGAGACCCGCGACGTCCTGCTCGAGGCCTGGGTCCAGGATCTCGCCGACCCGGCCGCGGGCATCCGACGCCGGGGGGTCGGGGACCTCGCACTGCGGTACCGGGGATCGGCGATCGGACCCGACGACATCGTGGTCGCGGCCACGTTCCGGGCGGAGCCCGAGGCCCCCGAGGTCTGCGCGGCGCGCGTCGAGGAGGTCGTGCGGTGGCGCCGGGAGCACCAGCCCGGAGGTGCCAACGGCGGCTCGGTGTTCCGCAACCCACCCGGCGACGCCGCCGGTCGGCTCATCGACGCCAGTGGCTGCAAGGGCCTGCGGGTCGGCGGCGCGGTGGTGTCGGAGAAGCACGCCAACTTCTTCCAGGCCGAGCCGGGGGCCTCCGCCGCCGACGTCTTCGAGCTCGTGCGCCGGGTCCGGACCCGGGTCCACGAGGCCACCGGGGTGCTGCTCGAGCCCGAGCTGGTGATGCTCGGGTTCCCCGGGGACCGGTCGCCGTGACCGACACGGCGCGGGCGTCGTGACCGACGCGGCGCGGTCGGCGGAGCCCGAGCCGCGCCGCCGCCTCGGGCTCCGGTTCCTCCTGGTGGCGGTCCTGGTCGTGGGCCTCGCGGTCGGCCTGGCGTTCTCGCCGCTGCTCGACGTCGAGACGGTCACGGTCGAGGGCACCACCCCCGACCGGGTGGCGGCGGTCGTGCGGGCGTCGGGCGTCACACGCGGGTCCCCGCTGCTCGGCGTCGTCCCCGGCCGGGTGGAGTCCCGTCTGGAGGCCGAGCCGTGGATCGCGGGCGTGACGGTCGAGCGGCGGCTCCCGGGCACGGTGCGGATCCGGATCGTGCCCCGGGTCCCGGTGGGATGGGCCCGGGTGGGGGAGCGGGTGCTCGTGGTCGACGGCACCGGGCAGGTCGTCGCCCGGCCCGAGACGCCGCCCGCCGGGATCCCCGAGCTGCTCGGCGTCGCCCGGCCGGCGCCGCTCGGCGGGCGGATCCGGCCCGGCGCGCTGGGCGCCGTGGCCGCGGCCATGGGTGCCGAGCTCCGAGGCCGCATCGCCACGGTGGAGCGGACCGACACCGGCTACGTGGCTCAGGTGCGAGGGGGTCCCCAGCTGCGCTTCGGGACCGTCGACCGGGTCGGGGCCAAGGCCCGCGTCGCCGCCGCCGTCCTCGCGTCGCCCGCCGCGGCCCAGGCCCGCTACGTCGACGTCAGCGTCCCGGCCGCCCCGGTCAGCGGGTGAGCGGGACGCGGGACCCCGGTCCGGGAGGGCGTGGGTCCACCCGGAGGCGTCCCGGGACGGGAAGAATGGACAGACCGGATCCGACCCGCCGAGCAGGGGGACGGGTAGGGGGACGGGC
Source organism: uncultured Actinomycetes bacterium (assembly GCA_903899845.1). GTDB lineage: Bacteria > Actinomycetota > Acidimicrobiia > IMCC26256 > PALSA-555 > CAIUKV01. The sequence goes on along the minus strand of CAIUKV010000205.1, from coordinate 23,531 downwards.
AAGAGGACGGCCCGGGCGACGGGACGACGAAGGGAACGGATGATGCTGGGCGAGCCGCAGAACTACCTGGCCGTCATCAAGGTGGTCGGCGTCGGCGGCGGCGGCGGCAACGCCATCAACCGCATGATCGAGTCGGGCCTCAAGGGGTGCGAGTTCATCTCGGTCAACACCGACGCCCAGGCGCTGCTGATGAGCGACGCCGACGTCAAGCTCGACATCGGCCGCCAGCTGACCCGGGGCCTCGGCGCCGGCTCCGACCCGGAGGTCGGGCGCCAGGCCGCCGAGGACCACCGCGACGAGATCGAGGAGGTGCTCCGCGGCGCCGACATGGTGTTCATCACCGCGGGCGAGGGGGGCGGCACCGGGACCGGGGCCGCCCCGATCGTGGCGGAGATCGCCCGGGGCCTCGGCGCGCTCACGATCGCGATCGTGACGCGACCGTTCGGGTTCGAGGGGCGGCGGCGGGCGGTGCAGGGCGACGCCGGCATCCAGACCCTGCGCGAGAAGGTCGACACCCTGATCGTGATCCCGAACGACCGGCTGCTCGACGTCGCCGACGACCGCACGACGATGCTGACCGCGTTCCGCATGGCCGACGACGTGCTGCTGCACGGTGTGCAGGGCATCACCGATCTCATCACCACCCCGGGCCTGATCAACACCGACTTCGCCGACGTGCGGATGATCATGCAGAACGCCGGCTCGGCCCTCATGGGGATCGGGCACGCGACCGGCGACAACCGGGCCGTCAACGCCGCTCGGGGCGCGATCTCGAGCCCGCTGCTCGAGGCCAGCCTCGAGGGGGCCCGGGGGCTCCTGCTGAGCGTGGCGGGCCCGTCGGACCTCGGCCTGTTCGAGGTCAACGAGGCGGCCGAGATCGTGCGCGAGACCGCGCACCCCGACGCCAACATCATCTTCGGGGCCGTCATCGACGACGCCATGGGCGACGAGGTCCGCATCACGGTGATCGCGGCGGGGTTCGACCGCTTCGACGGGGAGCGCGGGTCGGCCGGGGTCGAGCGTCGGGAGCCGGCCACGTTCCTCCGCGACCGGGCGACCGGTCGACCGGAGCGCCGGACCGAGCCCGCGCGCCCCGCCCGCAGCGAACGGGACCGCGACCGCGACCGCGACCGCGACGTCGATCTGGACGTGGGCGACGGCCCGGTCGGGTCGGGTGGCGGCCGGGACGACGACGACTTCGACGTCCCCGACTTCCTGCGCTGAGCCCGGTCCACCCGACGCGATCCCGGTGCCAGGCCCCGGGCGGGATGCGCGTCCCGTGATCGAGGAGCGCCTCGGGGACGCCCGCGTCCTGTGGACCGAGCGCTCCGGCGGGGTCTCGGTCGCGCCGTACGCCTCGGCCAACCTCGCCACCCACGTCGGCGACGACCCGGCAGCGGTGGCGGAGAACCGGATCCGGGTGGCCCGGGCCGCCGGGCTGCCCGACCCGGCCGGGTGGTGGTTCCTCGAGCAGGTGCACGGCGCCGGGGTCGTGACGGTCGCGGGCCCGCCCGCCCCCGGGTCGCGCCCGCCCCGGGCCGACGCCGCGGTCACCGCCGTGGTCGGCGTCCCGCTGGTGGTGCTGACGGCCGACTGCGCCCCCGTGGTGCTCGCCGACGACCGGGCCGTGGGCGTGGTCCACGCCGGGTGGCGGGGGCTGCTCGCCGGCGTGGTCGAGGCGGCCGTGGCCGCGCTGCGCCGGACCGGGGCGGGCCCGGTCCGGGCCCGGGTCGGCGCCTGCGTGCGCCCGGCCCACTACGAGTTCGGTCCGGACGACCTCGCCGCGATGGTGCAGCGCTTCGGACCGACGGTGGCGGGGCGGACCGGCGCCGGCCGGCCCGCGCTCGACGTGGGTGCAGCCCTGGCCCGGGCCCTCGCCGAGGCCGGGGTGGACGACGTCGGGGACCCGGGCTGGGACACCGTGGGCGACGTCGGGCGCTGGTTCTCGCACCGCCGGGACGGCACGACCGGCCGTCAGGCCCTGATCGTGGTCCGGGACGGACCGTGACCCCGCCCGCCGATCCCGTCGCGGCCCGCTGGGCCGCGGTCCGGGCCCGGGTCGCGGCCGCGGCCGAGCGGGCCGGACGCGACCCTGCCGCGGTGCGGATCGTCGCCGCGACCAAGACGGTGCCGGCCGAGCGCCTGGCCGCCCTGGTGGCGGCGGGCTGCGCCGACCTCGGGGAGAACCGGGCCCAGGAATTGCTGGCCAAGGCCCCGGGGCGGCCCGACGCCACGTGGCACTTCATCGGCCACCTCCAGCGCAACAAGGTCCGGGCGCTGGCCCCCTTCGTCGCGTGGTGGCACACCCTGGACCGCCCGGCGCTCGTGCCCGTGCTCGCCGAGCACGCCCCGGGCGCGGCGGTGCTCGTGGAGGTCAACCTGGCCCGGGAGCCCCAGAAGTCGGGGTGCGCGCCCGAGGCGGTGGCCGGGCTCGTGGACGAGGCCACCGGGGCCGGGCTCCGGGTCCGGGGGCTGATGGCCGTCCCGCCCCGGGGCGACGACCCCCGCCCGTGGTTCGCCACCCTGGCCCGCACCGGCGCGGCCCTGGGCCTCCCCGAGCTGTCGATGGGCATGAGCGACGACTTCGAGGCCGCCGTCGAGGAGGGGGCCACGGTGGTGCGGCTCGGACGGGTCCTGCTCGGCGAGCGGGGGTCCGGGTAGCCTGGCCCCGTGGCATCGTTCATGAAGCGGGCGATGGTCTACCTGGGCCTCCAGGACGACGACGAGTACCAGTACGAGCAGTACGGGTACGACGGCTATCCGCCCGACGAGCACGACGGCCTCGCCGAACCCGGGGATCCCTACGCCCGGACGGCCGGTCCCGGGTACGAGCGCGGCCCGGAGCGCGCGCCCGAGCCCGAGCGTCCGACGGACGTGCGGTCGCTGCGCCCGGCCCCGGAGGCCTACCCGGCTTCGGAGCCCACCGTGCGCACGATCCCCCGGGACTCGACGCCCTCGGGGGTCACGATGTCGTCGGGGTCGACCATGGGGCTGCGGGCCGGCATGGGGAGCGCACGGGTCCACATCGTGGAGCCCCACGGGTTCAACGACGCCCAGGAGATCGGCGACCGCCTGAAGGTGGGCCAGCCGGTCATCCTCAACCTCCAGGGCGTCGCCCGTGACCTCCAGCGCCGCCTGATCGACTTCTCGAGCGGGCTCGCCTACGCCGTGGGCGGATCGATGTCCCGGGTCGCCGACCAGGTCTTCCTCCTGACCCCCTCCGACGTCGAGGTGTCCCAGGAGGAGAAGGAGCGCCTCCAGGCCCGCGGGCTCTTCCACGGCTGATCCGTGACCGAGATCCTCTGCGCGGCGATCACGATCTTCATCGTGGTGCTCATGGTCCGGGCCGTCCTGTCGTGGTTCCCGCTCGAGCCCGGCACCTTCCTGAGCCAGGTCAACCGGTTCGCGGTCGACATCACCGAGTGGGCGGTGGCGCCGCTGCGTCGGGTCATCCCCCCGGTGGGGATGGTCGACATCTCGTTCCTGGTCCTGGTGTTCGGCCTGTTCCTGGTGCGCGGCGCCATCTGCTGAGACGGGTGGACCCGGGGATCGCGCCCGGCCGGGAGTGCCGTCGATAGCATGGCGGACCATGGACATCACCCCCCAGGAACTGCGCGACATCGAGATCCGCGAGTCGTTCCGCGGCTACCACCGGGACGACGTCGACGATCTCCTCGAGCGCGCCGCCTCGACGATCGAGCACCTCGAGCACCAGATCCGGGTCCTGCAGGAGCGTCTGGCGTCGGCCCCGGCCGCCACCCGACGCGAGCCCACCCCGGCACCCGCTCCGGCGCCCGCGCCGGCGCCGGCCCCGGTACCGGTGCCGGCGGGGCCGACGGGCTCCGGCGACGTCATCCAGCGCACGCTGATCCTCGCCCAGCGCGCCGCCGACGAGGCGGTGGCCGAGGCCCAGGCCCGGGCGGCCCAGGTCACCGGTGAGGCGGAGTCGCGCGCCCAGGCGATGGTGGCCGAGGCCGAGTCGACGGCACGCCGGATCGCCGAGACCGAGCGGCGGCGGATCGAGACCGAGATCGTGCAGCTCACCTCGACCCGCGACGCGCTCAGCGCCGACGTGGACGCGCTGGAGCGGTTCGTCACCGAGTACCGGGAGCGGATCCGCCGCGCGATCGAGGCCGAGCTGGTCCACCTGAACGCGTCGGCCGCGGTCTCGGACCGTCAGCCGTCCCGCCCGCTGCTGCAGTCGGGCGGCATGATCCCGGTGGCGCCCCCGGCCGAGCCGGCCGCCCTGCCCGAGCCCCCGGCGCCGGAGCCGACCGCCGCCCTCCCGGTGGCGGAGGCACCGGCCACCTGGGACACCCCGGCCGAGTCCTCGTGGAGCGCGCCCGACGCCGGCGGCTGGGACGCCCCCGCACCGCCGGCCGATGCGTGGAGCGCCCCGCCCGAGCCGACCCCGTCCGGATCGGACTGGGGGTCGGAGCCGGAGTCGCTCGACGACGACGCGTTCTTCGCCTCCCTGCGCGATGCCGTGCGCGACGACGAGCCCCTCGGGGCGGGCGGCGACTTCGGCGACGACGACGACGACCAGCGGCGGCTCTTCCGGCGCAAGCGCTGATCCCGACGGGCCGCCGGGCCCGCCCTGGCGCCGGGACGACCGGGTGCACCCGGGGCTGACCCGGTCGGGCCTCAGGCCCGGTCGGCCTCGACGACCAGGTCCACGCCCACGACGGCGCCGTCCACGCTGAGGGACGACGATCCGGCGGCAGGCTCCTCCTCGGCGACGGTCCACCCGACCGCGAGGACCTCGCCGGCGATCCAGTCCCCGTGGCGACGCGCCGCCTCGGCCAGGTCACCGGTCGCGTGCAGCGCGACCCGGATGCGGTCGGCCAGCTCGAGCCCCCGCTCCTTGCGCAGGTCGTTGATCGCCCGGACGAGCTCGCGGGCGAGCCCCTCGCGGCGGAGGTCGTCGTCGACCTCGGTGTCGAGCGCCACTGCGACGGTGCCGTCCTGGACCACCGCGAGGGCGTCGTGGGTCGCGGCCCGGATCTCCACGTCGTCGGGACCGAGCACGACGGCGTCGCCGTCGACGTCGAGGGTGAACGAGCCGGTCGCCGCGAAGGCCCGGCGGATCTCGCCGCCGTCGACGGCCGCGAGCCGGGTCCGCACCGCCGGGAGCCGCGCGCCGAGGCGGGGACCGAGGGCGCGGAAGTTGGGGACGACCGCGTACTCGAGCAGGCCGTCGAGGTCGGTGACCGCCTCCACCGTCTTGACGTTGAGCTCGTCGGCGATCTCGTGGATCACCGCCGCCGACCAGGTGACGCCCGGGTGCAGCACGTGGGCGCGCGGCAGGGGCTGGCGGACCCGGATCCGGGCCTCGGTCCGGGCGGCCCGGCCGAGGGTCACGACCTGGCGGGCGGCGGCCATCTCGGCCTCGAGCCCCGGGTCGACGGCGGCGGGGTCGGCGGTGGGCCAGTCGGCCAGGTGCACGCTCCCGGCGTCGGGCACGAGGTTCGACCAGATCTCGTCGGCCACGAACGGGCAGAACGGAGCGAGGAGCAGCACCACCGTGCGCAGGGTCTCGTGGAGGGTGGCGTGGGCGGCCGGATCGGCGGCCTTCCAGAAGCGGGGCCGGGACCGCCGGACGTACCAGTTCGACAGGTCGTCGACGAGCCGCTCGAGCGCCTGGGCGCCCCGGAGCGCGTCGAAGCCCTCGAGCGCGTCGGTGACCTCCGCGACCGTGGCGTGGGTGCGCGACCGGATCCACCGGTCGAGCACGTGGGGCGACGGCGCGACGTCGGCGCCGGGGCGCCAGCCGTCGAGGTTCGCGTAGGTGACGAAGAACGAGTAGGTGTTCCAGAGGGTGAGCAGGAACCGTCGGGTCGACTCGTCGATGCCGTCGACGAAGACGCGCCGCGGGGTCCAGGGGGAGCCCGCCGAGAAGAAGTACCAGCGCAGGGCGTCGGCGCCGCGGGTGTCGAGGACGCTCCACGGGTCGATGACGTTGCCCTTGGACTTCGACATCTTCTGGCCGTCCTGGTCGACCACGTGGGCGAGGCACACCACGTTGCGGTACGGCGTCTGCCCGAACACGAGGGTGTTCACGGCGAGCAGCGAGTAGAACCACCCGCGGGTCTGGTCGATCGCCTCGCAGATGAAGTCGGCGGGGAAGCGCCCGTCGAGCGCGTCGTCCCCGGCGAACGGGTAGTGGAACTGCGCGGCGGGCATCGCCCCCGAGTCGAACCAGGCGTCGAGGACCGGCTCCACCCGGTGGGCCGGGTCGCCGCAGGCGGGGCAGGCGATGACCACCTCGTCGACCGCCGGGCGGTGGAGGTCGAGGTCGGTGAGGTCGCGCCCGGCGAGTGCGGCGAGCTCGGCGACCGAGCCGACGCACGTGTCGTGCCGACAGGTGCCGCAGCGCCACACGGGGATCGGGGTGCCCCAGAAGCGATCCCGCGACAGTGCCCAGTCGACGTTGTTGGCGAGCCAGTCGCCGAAGCGACCCGTGCGGATGTGCTCGGGGTGCCAGCCGATCCCGTCGTTCTCGCGAATGAGGTCGTCGCGGTGGCGGGCCGTGCGGGCGAACCACGTGGGCTTGGCCCAGTAGATGAGCGCGGTGCTGCACCGCCAGCAGTGCGGGTACGAGTGCTCGTACGGGGTGACCGCCTCGAGCCGGCCGGCGGCGTCGAGCGCAGCGATGAGGTCGGGGTCGGCGTCCTTGACGAACGTGCCCGCGAACGGCGCCGGCATGACCGTGGTGAACGCGCCGTCGGGCCCGACCGGGTTGAGCACGCCGATGCCCTCCCGGGCCGCGACCTCGCGGTCGACCTCGCCGAAGGCGGGGGCGAGGTGGACGAGGCCGGAGCCGTCGTCGGCGGTGACGAAGGGGTCGGCCACCACGCGGAAGTGGTCACCGGTGGTGGGGTCGGGCGGGAGGAGGTCGAAGGGGCGCTCGTAGCGCAGGCCCACCAGGTCGGCCGCGGGCACCGGGCCCACGACCACGGCATCGGGTCCGAGCACGGCCTCGACCCGCCCCGCCGCCATCACCACGTCGCGCCGGCCGGGGCGGGCGACCCGGACGTAGTCGAGGTCGGGACCGACGGCGACGGCGGTGTTGGCGGGCAGCGTCCACGGCGTGGTGGTCCAGACGAGGAGATCGACGTCGGCGTCGACGACCGGGAAGCGCACGTACACCGACTCCTCGGTGACGTCGCGGTACGCGCCGGGCTGACCGAGCTCGTGGCTCGACAGCGCCGTCCCGCACCGGGCGCAGTACGGCACCACCTTGAAGCCCTCGTGGATGTCGTCGGCGGCCCACATGCGGGCGAACTGCCACCACACGCTCTCCACGAACTCGTTCGACATGGTCCAGTAGGCGTGCTCGGTGTCGAGCCACATGCCGATGCGGTGGGTGAGGGCCTCGAAGTCCGAGACGTAACGCTGCACCGACTCCCGGCACTTCGCGTTGAAGGCGGCGATGCCGTAGGCCTCGATCTGCTCCTTGCCCGAGAAGCCCAGCTCCTTCTCCACCTCGACCTCGACCGGGAGGCCGTGACAGTCCCAGCCCGCCTTGCGGGCGACGTAGCGGCCCCGCATCGTGTGGAACCGGGGGTAGAGGTCCTTGAACAGTCGGGCCCAGACGTGGTGGATCCCGGGGCGCCCGTTGGCGGTGGGCGGGCCCTCGTAGAACACCCAGGCCGGCGAGCCGGCCCGGCGCCGGAGGCTCTCGGCGAAGGTGTCGTCCCGGGCCCAGCGCTCCAGGACGGCCGCCTCGAGGACCGGCAGGTCCAGGGCGCGCTCCACCGGGGTGAACATCGGCCGTAGCGTACCGGCGGGACCCCGGGCGCCCCCGGGCCGGGCCCGCGACCGACCGGCGCACCCGTCCGGCAGCCGGTCGCCCGCCGGTGGCATCCCGACGGTGGGGCGTCGAGGACCGGTACCATGCTCGGTCTCGCCCGGCCGGAGCGCGCTCCGGTGACGCGGCCGGGACGGCGTCCGAGGACGGGAAGGCAGGCCGATGGCTCCGGTGAAGAAGGGACCCGCGTCGAAGGCGACGCCGGCCAAGAAGGCCGCCCCGGCCAAGCAGGCGGCGCCCGCGAAGAAGGCCGCGCCCGCGAAGAAGGCCGCGCCCGCGAAGAAGGCCACCCCCGCGAAGAAGGCCGCGCCCGCGAAGAAGGCCGCGCCCCCGGCCAAGAAGGCGGCGCCTGCGAAGAAGGCCGCGCCTGCGACGAAGGCCGCGCCCGCGACGAAGGCCGCGACCCCGGCCAAGGCCGCGACCCCGGCCAAGGCGGCACCGCGCAAGAAGACCGTCACCTGTCGTCTGTCGGGGTTCGAGGTGCTCCCGAGCCCGCCCGGCCTGGCGCCGCGCACCAAGGACCGGCTCAAGGCCAAGCTGCTCGAGGAGAAGGCCCGCCTGGTCCACCAGGCCGAGGAGCTCGTCGCCGAGGCCGAGGAGCTCGCGCGCAACCGCGAGCACGGCGACACCCAGTTCGACGAAGAGTCGGGCGAGGGCGACACCATCGCGGTCGAGCGGGAGCGGGACCTCCTCCTGTCGGCCCAGGCCCGCCAGATGGTCGACGCCATCGACGCCGCCCTCGTCCGCATGAAGAAGGGCACCTACGGCGTGTGCTCCTACGCGGGGCGCAAGATCCCGATCGAGCGCCTCGAGGCGATCCCCTGGGCCGACGTGTGCGTCGACTGCAAGGCGCGTGCCGAGCGACGGCGCTGAGGCCCCCGGCCCGGCCCGCCCCCGCCCCGGGGCGTGGGTCGCCGCCGTCGTCGTCGGGGTCGTCGTCCTCGACCAGTGCACCAAGGCCTGGGCCGTGAACCGCCTCGCGCGCGGCCCGCTGTGGGTGCTCGGCGACGACGTGGGGCTGCGGCTCACCCGCAACCCGGGCGGCGCGTTCAGCCTGCTGCAGGGGTTCACGCCCGTGCTCGCGCTGGTGGCCGTCGTCCTCACGGCCCTGCTGGTGCGCGCCGTCGTGCGGACCCGGCACCCGTTGACGCTCCTCGCGCTCGCGCTCGTCCTCGGCGGCGCCCTCGGCAACCTCGTCGACCGACTGACCCGCCGACCCGGCTTCCTGCGGGGCGCGGTCGTGGACTTCGTGGTCGTGGGGTCGTTCCCGACCTTCAACGTGGCCGATGCCGCGATCACGGTCGGCGCCGTCCTCCTGGTGCTCGCGGTGCTGCGCGGCGACGCCGACCGGGCGCCGACGGAGGGGACGGCCGCGTCGCCGGCTGGCTCGGCCGGGGAGGTCCGCGACGGTGGATGAACCGGATCCCCGCCCGGGGCCCGACCGCGACTGGACCGTGCCCGAGGCGCTCGCGGGCGAGCGCCTCGACCGGGTGGTCGCGATGGAGACGGGCTGGAGCCGCGCCGAGGTGCAGGCGGTGGTGGCGGCGGGCGGCGTGGAGATCGACGGCCGCCCGGCCCAGAAGAGCCTGCGGGTCCGGGCCGGCCAGCGGGTGTTCGTGACCGGGAGCCCCGTCGTGGCCGGGCCCCCGGTCGCCGAGTCGGTCCCGGTGGAGGTGCGCCACGCCGACCCCGACGTCTTCGTGGTGGCCAAGCCGGCGGGGCTCGTGGTCCATCCCGGCGCCGGCCACGCGCACGGCACGCTCGTGCACGGCCTGCTCGCCCTGGACCCCGGGCTCGCCGCGGTCGGCGACCCGCAGCGTCCGGGGATCGTGCACCGCCTCGACCGTGACACCAGCGGCCTGATGGTGGTGGCCCGGTCCGAGGCGGCGTACGTCGGCCTCGTCGACGCGCTGGCCCGACGGACGGTGCGGCGCGAGTACGTGGCCCTGGTGTGGGGGCATCCCCAGCACGCACGCGGGGTGATCGACGCGCCGATCGGTCGCTCGACGAGTCGACGCACCCGGATGGCGGTCCGGCGCGAGGGCAAGGGGGCGCGCACGGCCTACGAGGTCCAGGAGTGGTTCGTCGCGCCGGAGACCGCGCGGCTCGACTGCCGCCTCGAGACCGGTCGGACCCACCAGATCCGGGTGCACCTCGGCGCGGTGGGGCACCCGGTGGTGGGGGACGCGACCTACGGCGGGCACCGCCCCGGTCTGCGGCTGGACCGCCCGTTCCTCCACGCGGCCCGGCTCGCGTTCACGCATCCGGTGACCGGCGCGTCGCTCGAGTTCACCGAGCCCCTGCCCCCGGAGCTGGCCGAGGTCCTCGACCGGCTCCGGGCGCCGACCCCGACGCCCGACGCCTGACGCGCGACCCCTGACCCCTGACCCATGACCCCTGACCCCTGTCGCGCGGCGCCGTCCCGGGCGCCGGCCGCCGGTGCCGGTCGGCTCAGGTCCCGGGCGGGTGCCCGATGCGGGTGCGCTCCACGAGGTGGGCGAGCGTGAAGCCCTCGAGGTGATGGCGCATCGCCTCGGAGACGCCCACCCACACCTCCTGGAGGACGCAGTGCCCCTCGCAGTGGTCGTGGGCGTCCATCAACGTCGTCAGGGGGCCGTCGACGGCGGCGAGGATGTCGGCGAGCGTGATCTCGGCCGGCGGGCGCGCGAGCACGTAGCCGCCGCCCACGCCGCGCTTCGAGCGCACCAGCCCGGCGCCCTTGACCGCGAGCAGGATCTGCTCCAGGTAGGGCTGGGGCAGCCCGGTCCGCTCGGCGATCTCCTTCACCGAGGTGGGTCGCTCGTCGCCGTGGAGGGCGAGCGACAGCAGCGCGCGGGCGGCGTAGTCGCCCCGGGTCGACACCTTCATGGTGGGACCATGGTCGCACGCCCACCGCAGCCCGGGCGACCCGGCCCCGTTAGCCTTCCCGCGGTGGCCGATCCGACCCCGCCCCCGGCCCCGCCGCCGACCCCGGCCCCCTCCCGTTCCGCAGCCCCGGGCCCGGGCCCGGGCCCGGTCCGTCCCGATCACGGGGGGGCCTGCGTCACCGGGATCGTGCCCGCCCTCCTGCGGGGTGAGCAGCCCGCCTGGATGCCCGCCCCGGTCGCCGGGGCCCGGGCCGTGGTGCTGCTGGTGCTCGACGGGCTCGGGTGGGACGCGGTCGACCCGGTGCGCACGCCCCGCCTGGCCGCGCTGACGGGGGGCCCGGTCACGACCGTCGCGCCGTCGACCACCGCCGCCGCGCTCACCTCGATCACCACCGGTCTCGCCCCGTCGGTCCACGGGGTGATCGGGTTCCGCATCGCGCTCGACGGCGACGTCTGCAACGTCCTGGCGTCGCAGTACGCCCACCGCAAGCGTCCGCCCGACCCCTTCGTCGTGCAGCGCCATCCACCCTTCCTCGGTCGGCCGGTCGTGGTGGTGGGCGCGTCGGCCCACCGGGGCTCGGGGTTCACCCAGGTGCACCTGCGCGACGCGCGCTACGTCGGCTACCGGGCGACGTCGACCCTGGTCGAGCACCTCCGCCGCCTGAGCCGCGGCGACGATCGGTTCGTGTACGCCTACTACCCGGGCGTCGACGAGGTGGCGCACGCCCACGGGCTCCACGACGGCTACTACGCCGCCGAGCTCCGGGCCGCGGACCGGCTGGTGGGCGACGTCCTCGACGCGCTGCCCGGCGACGTCGCGCTCGTCGTGACCGCCGACCACGGGCAGAGTCACGTCCCCCGCGACGGGTGGCGAACGCTGGGCGACGTCGGCGACCTGGTCGCGTTCGGCTCGGGCGACGCCCGCTTCCGGTACCTGCACGCGCCCCGGGGCGGAGGAGCGGCCCTGCTCGAGGCGGCCCGCGACGCCTTCGGGCGGGAGGCGTGGGTCTTCGGGCACGAGCAGCTCCTCGACGAGGGCTGGCTGGGGCCGACCCCCGGTCCGGCGACCCGGCGGCGCCTGGGCGACGTCGTGCTCGCCGCCCACGACGGCGTCGCCTTCGTCGACCCGGCCCTGCCCCGGGAGGCGAACCTGGTGTCGGCCCACGGCTCGCTCACCCCGGCGGAGATGCTGGTGCCGTGCCTGGCCGGCCGGGGCGGCCCGACCGGCGGGGTGTAGGGTCGATGAATCACACGGGTGTCATTCACCCGCGGAACGGTTCGGGGCAGCCCGGGGGCACTGTCGGCGCGTGAGCAGCTCGTTCGTCCACCTGCATCTCCACACCGAGTACTCGATGCTCGACGGCGCGGCGCGGATCCAGGACGTGGTGGCCAAGGCGGCCGCCGACGGGCAGCCGGCGGTCGGGATCACCGACCACGGCAACATGTACGGCGTCCTCGACTTCTACCGGGCGGCGCGCGACGCGGGGGTGAAGCCGGTCGTCGGGATGGAGGCGTACTTCGTCGACACCAGCCGCTTCGAGCGGCCCTGTCGCTCCGAGCACGAGATCTACCACCTCACCCTGCTCGCCCTCGACCACACCGGCTACCGGAACCTGATCAAGATCTCGTCGGGCGCGTACCTCGACGGCTACTACTACAAGCCCCGCGCCGACTTCGAGCTGCTCGAGCGTCACCACGATGGGCTCGTCGCGACCTCGGGCTGCCTGGGGTCGGCCGTCTGCCAGCGCCTGCTCCGTGACGACTACACCGGGGCCCTCGAGACCGCGGCCCGCTTCCAGGAGGTCATGGGGCGCGACAACTTCTTCATCGAGATGCAGGACCACGGTCTCCCCGAGCAGCACCGGGTGAACCGCGACCTGCTCCTCATCGCCCGGGCCGTCGGCGCCCCGCTGCTCGCCACCAACGACAGCCACTACACCCATCGCGACGACGCCGAGTCGCACGCCGCCCTGCTCTGCGTGCAGACGGGCTCGACCCTCGACGACCCGAACCGCTTCAAGTTCGACGCCGAGGAGTTCTACCTGAAGACCGCGGACGAGATGCGCCATCTGTTCCGCGACCACGAGGACGCCTGCGACAACACGCTGTGGATCGCGGAGCGCGCCGACCTGGAGATCCCGTTCGACAACGCCGTGCTCCCGTCCTTCCCCACGCCGGCCGGGCACGACGAGGACTCGTACCTGCGCGAGCTCGTGCTCGAGGGTGCCCGGGTCCGGTACGGGGCCACGCCGGCACCGCACGTCACCGAGCGCATCGACTACGAGCTCGGCGTGATCGGCGCGATGGGCTTCTCCGCGTACTTCCTCGTGGTCTGGGACCTGGTGCGCTACGCCCGCGAGCGGGGCATCCGGGTCGGGCCGGGCCGGGGGAGCGCGGCCGGGTCGTGCGTCGCCTTCTGCCTGGGGATCGTCGACATCGACCCGATCCGCTACGACCTGCTGTTCGAGCGGTTCCTCAACCCGGGCCGCAAGCAGATGCCCGACATCGACATGGACTTCGACTCGCGCTACCGCGCCGAGATGATCCGCTACGCCGCGCAGCGCTACGGCGACGACCACGTCGCGCAGATCATCACCTTCTCGACGATCAAGGCCCGGGCCGCGGTCCGCGACGCCGCCCGGGTGCTCGGCTACCCGTACGTGGTGGGCGACAAGGTCGCCAAGCTGATGCCGCCGCTGATCATGGGCCGGGACACCCCGCTGCGGGCGTGCCTCGAGGAGATCCGGGGCCACGAGGACGGCTACAAGATGGCCGCCGAGCTGCGCGACCTCTACGGGGCCGATCCCGACGTGAAGCGGGTCGTCGACGTCGCCCGGGGGCTCGAGGGGCTGCGGCGTCAGGACGGCATCCACGCCGCCGCGGTGGTGATCTCCCGGGAGCCCCTCACCGAGTACCTGCCGATCCAGCGCAAGCCCGAGCCGGGCGGCGAGCTGGCCGACGCGCCGATGGTGACGCAGTACGAGATGCACGCGGTCGAGGAGCTGGGCCTCCTCAAGATGGACTTCCTCGGCCTGCGCAACCTCGACGTCATCGAGATCACCTGCGACCTGGTCGAGCGCAGCACCGGCCGGCGCCCCGACGTCGACGCCGTGCCGCTCGACGACCCCAAGACGTTCGAGCTCCTGCGCCGGGGTGACACGGTGGGCGTGTTCCAGCTGGAAGGCGGCCCGGTCCGCTCGCTGCTGCGGGCCCTGAACCCGACCCAGTTCGAGGACGTGGCCGCGCTCGTGGCGCTCTACCGGCCGGGCCCGATGGCCCAGAACTGGCACACGGCCTACGCCGACCGCAAGAACGGACGGGCGCCGGTCACCTATCCGCACCCGGACCTCGAGGAGATCCTCGGCCCGACCTACGGGCTGATGATCTACCAGGAGCAGCTCATGCGGGTCGCGCAGCGGCTGGCGGGCTACTCCCTGGAGGAGGCCGACAACCTCCGCAAGGCCACGGGCAAGAAGATCCGCGAGGTCATCGCCAAGGAGCGGACGCGCTTCGTCGAGGGCTGCGCCGAGCAGGGGTACGGGCGCGAGTTCGGCGAGCAGATCTTCGACACGATCGAGCCGTTCGCCGACTACTCGTTCAACAAGTCGCACTCGGTCGGGTACGGCTACCTCGCCTACCAGACCGCCTACCTCAAGGCGAACCACCCGGTCGAGTACCTCGCCGCGCTCCTCACGAGCGTGAAGTCGAACAAGGACCAGACCGCAGTCTTCCTCAACGAGTGCCGCCAGATGGGCATCGCCGTGCTCGTCCCCGACATCAACGAGTCGGTGTCGGACTTCTCGGTCCACGGCGACGCCATCCGCTTCGGCATGTCGGCGGTCCGCAACGTCGGCGAGGGCGTGGTCGCGCTCGTGGTGGCGGCACGCGAGGAGGGCGGCCCCTTCACCGACTTCTACGACTACTGCGAGCGGGTCGACCCCCAGGCCCTCAACAAGCGCACGGTGGAGTCGCTGGTCAAGGCGGGGGCCTTCGACTCGCTCGGGCACCCCCGCCAGGGCCTCGCGCTCGCGTTCGAGGCGATCGTGGGGGAGGTCCTGGCCCGTCGCAGCAAGGAGGCCGAGGGGCAGTTCGACCTGTTCTCGGCGGCGGGCGACTCGGCCGCCGAGGCGCTCACGCCCCAGCGGACCCCGATCCCCGACTCGGAGTTCCCCAAGTCGCTGCGCCTCGCGTTCGAGAAGGAGATGCTCGGCCTCTACGTCTCCGACCATCCCCTCATGGGGGCCGAACGCGCCCTGCGGCGCTACACCGACGCCACGCTGACCGAGTGCAAGGAGGCCCGGGAGGGCGAGATCCGGGTGGTCGGCGGCATCGTCACCGGTCTCGCTCGCAAGTACACCAAGCGCGGTGACCTCATGGCGACGTTCGTGCTCGAGGACCTGTCGGCGGCCATGGAGGTGATGGTCTTCCCGCGGGCCATGACGGACCACGGTCACGCCCTCGAGGACGACGCCATCGTCTGCGTCAAGGGTCGCCTCGACACCCGTGACGACGCCCCCAAGATGATCGCGATGGAGATCACCCGCCCCGACCTGGTGCTCGACGGCGGTCCGCCGGTCCGCCTGCGCACGAAGCCGGGGGCGCTCAGCGAGGACCGCATCACCCGGCTCAAGGCCCTGCTCCTCGACCACCCGGGCGAGAGCCAGGTGTTCGTCCAGCTGGAAGGGGCGGAGAAGGTCACCGTGCTCCGCCTCGGCGACGAGTTCTGCGTGGAGCCCACCGGGGGCCTCTTCGCCGAGCTGCGGATCCTGCTCGGGGCCGACTGCATCGCCTGATCGGGCCGTCTGCCAGACTGCCCGGGTGCACATCGGAGTTCTGGGGGCGACGGGACCGGCGGGTCGGGGGCTGGCCGCCCGGCTGGCGGCGGGCGGTCACGACGTGGTCGCCGGGTCGCGCGACCCGAGCCGGGCCGACGCCGTGGTGGGTGACCTGCGGGACCGGTGGGGCGACCGGGTCGCCGGACTGACGGCCGGGAGCAACGCCGACGCGGCGGACGCCGGGCTCGTCGTCGTCGCCACCACCTGGGAGGGGGCCGTCGACACCGTGGCCGCGTTCGCGCCGGCCCTCGCGGGCAAGGTCGTGATCGCGATGGCCAACGGCCTCGAGAAGGTCGGGCGCGAGTTCCGCCCGGTGCTGCCCGAGGGTCGATCGCTCAGCGAGGGGATGCAGGCCGCGGCGCCGGAGGCCCGGGTCGTGGCCGCCTTCCAGCACGTGCCCGCCGCGGCGTTCGCCGCGCTCGACCAGGCGATCGAGAGCGACGTCATCGTCTGCGGTGACGACGACGCCGCCCGCGACGTCGTGCTCGCGCTCGTGGCCGGGATCCCCGTGCTGCGGGCCTTCGACGGCGGTTCGCTGGTCAACGCGATCGGCATCGAGGCGTTCGCGGCCACGCTCCTCACCTGCAACCTCCGGCACTCGGGCAAGGGGACGCTGCGCCTGCTCGGCCTCGAGGGGCGCACGGCGTGACGACGGTGCGCCTGTTCGACACCGCCCGCCGTCAGGTGGTCCCGTTCGAGCCGGGTCCGGTCGTCCGCATGTACGTGTGCGGGATCACCCCCTACGACTCCACCCACCTCGGACACGCCGCGACCTACCTCGCGTACGACCTGCTCATCCGGCGGCTCGAGGACCTCGGGCACGAGGTGCGCATGGTCCGCAACGTGACCGACGTCGACGACTCGATCCTGCCCAAGGCGCGTGAGCTCGGAGTGCCGTACCTCGAGCTCGCCGACCGCGAGCTCGCCCGGTTCCACTCCGACATGGCCGCCCTCGAGATGCGTCCGCCCGTGGCCGAGCCCCGCGCCACCGAGGCGATCCCGGGGATCATCGACATGGTGAACCGGCTCCTCGACGCCGGTCATGCGTACCTCACCCACGGCACCGTGTACTTCGACGTGTCGACCTTCCCCCGCTTCGGCGAGCTGTCGCACTACCCGGCCGACCACATGGTCCGCCTCGCCCGGGCGCGCGGCGGCAAGCCCGACGACCCGCACCGGCGGGATCCGCTGGACTTCGTGCTGTGGCAGCCGTCGCTGCCCGACGAGCCCGCCTGGCGGGGTCCGTTCGGCGTGGGACGACCCGGGTGGCACGTGGAGTGCTCGGTGATGGCGATCGAGAACCTCGGTCCGACCCTCGACCTGCACGGCGGTGGGACCGATCTGATCTTCCCCCATCACGAGTGCGAGGTGGCCCAGAGCGAGAGCGTGACCGGCGCGCGCTTCTGCAACCACTGGATGCACTCGGCCATGGTCTCGTACGAGGGCGAGAAGATGAGCAAGTCGCTCGGCAACCTCGTGTTCGTGAGCGACCTGCTCACGGTGGCCGACCCCCGGGCGATCCGTCTCGCGCTCATGCGCCACCACTACCGGGCCGGCTTCGAGTGGTACGACACCGACCTCGACGAGGGGACCGCGCTGCTCCGCCGGCTCCACGCCGCGGTCGGGGCCGGCACCGGACCCGATCCGCGGCCCTTCGCCGACCGCGTCCGGCGCGCGCTCGACGACGACCTCGACGCCCCCCGGGCACTCGAGGCGCTCGACGACCTGGCCAGCGCGATCCTCTCCGGCGGTGCCGACCCGGGCGCGGCCGACGGGCTGTGCGACCTCGCCGCGCTCGTCGGCGTCGATCTCCGCCGCCCGCTCACCGGCCACTGACCCGGCGGCCGACCCGGTCGCGGGTCCGGCCGCCGATCCGGCGCGCACCCCCGGAGGGCCCGACCGCCGCTGGTACCGTCCGCCCGTGGCCCTGACCATCACGCTGCCCGACGGGTCGACCCGCACCGTCGATCCCGGCGCGACCCCGGCCGAGGTGGCCGCGGCCATCGGGCGCCGGCTCGCCCGCGACGCCGTGGCCGCCCGGGTCGACGGCGAGTGGTGGGACCTGGGCCGGCCCCTCCCCGGCGACGTGGTGCTCGAGATCGTGGTGCCCGCGAGCGACGCCGGGCGCGAGGTGCTGCGCCACTCGACCGCCCACGTGCTGGCCCAGGCGGTCACCGACCTGTTCCCGGGGGCCCGCTACGCGATCGGGCCGGCCATCGCCGACGGCTTCTACTACGACTTCGAGCTCCCGGGCGGGGCCCACTTCACCGAGGCCGACCTCGAGCGGATCGCAGCCCGGATGCACGAGATCGTGGCCGCCGACCAGCCCTTCGTGCGCGAGGAGGTCGACCGCGACACCGGCACGGCGGTCTTCGCCGACCAGCCCTACAAGCTCGACATCATCGAGAAGGTCGACGCGTCCGAGGTGGGCGAGGGGTCGGTGGTCTCGCTCTACCGCAACCCCCGCGCCGACGGGTCCGAGTTCGTCGACCTGTGCCGGGGGCCCCACGTCCCGCACACCGGCCGGCTCGGGGCCTTCGCCCTCATGCGGGTGGCCGGCGCGTACTGGCGGGGCGACGAGCACGGGCCCCAGCTGCAGCGCATCTACGGGACCGCGTGGGAGTCGCGCGAGGCGCTCGAGGCCCACCTCCACCGGCTGGCCGAGGCCGAGCGGCGCGACCACCGGCGCCTCGGCCAGGAGCTCGACCTGTTCTCGTTCCCCGAGGAGATCGGCTCGGGCCTGCCCGTGTTCCACCCGAAGGGAGCGTTGGTCCGCACGGTGATGGAGGACTACTCCCGGCGGCGTCACGAGGAGGCCGGGTACTCCTTCGTCAACTCACCCCACATCACCAAGGCGAACCTGTTCGAGACGTCGGGGCACCTGGACTGGTTCGCCGACGGCATGTTCCCGCCCATGCACCTGCACGAGGGCGACGGCGGCGAGGGCGACACCTACTACCTCAAGCCGATGAACTGCCCGTTCCACATCCTGATCTACCGGAGCCGCTTGCGGTCGTACCGCGAGCTGCCGCTGCGGTTCTTCGAGTTCGGCACCGTGTACCGCTACGAGCGCTCCGGCGTGGTGCACGGCCTGACCCGGGTACGGGGCCTGACCCAAGACGACGCGCACATCTTCTGCACCAAGGACCAGATGGACGCCGAGCTCCGGTCGATCCTCCGCTTCGTGCTCGACCTGCTCTCCGACTACGGCCTCGACGACTTCTACCTCGAGCTGTCCACCCGACCCGAGGGCAAGGCCGTCGGCACCGACGAGGAGTGGGACGAGGCCACGGCGGCGCTCCGGTCGGTCGCCGAGGGCGCCGGGCTGGAGCTGGTGCTCGACGAGGGCGGGGGTGCGTTCTACGGTCCGAAGATCTCGGTCCAGGCCCGTGACGCGATCGGGCGCACGTGGCAGGTCTCGACGATCCAGGTCGACTTCCAGCTGCCCCAGCGGTTCGACCTGCACTACGTCGGTGCCGACAACGAGCGCCACCGTCCGATCATGATCCACCGCGCCCTGTTCGGATCGATCGAGCGGTTCTTCGCGATCCTGCTGGAGCACTACGCCGGTGCGTTCCCGGCGTGGCTCGCCCCGGTCCAGGTCGCGGTCCTCGCGGTGGCCGACCGGCACGATGCCTACGCCCACGAGGTCGCGGCCCGGCTCCGCGGCAGCGGCGTCCGGGTCGAGGTGCACGACGCCAGTGCCGACACCCTGGGCGCGCGTGTCCGCCGGGCCAAGGTGGAGAAGGTGCCGTACGTGCTGGTCGTGGGCGACGACGACGTCACCGGCGGCACGGTCGGGGTGAACCGCCGGGGGGAGGAGCGGCCCGAGCGCGGGGTGTCCCTCGACGAGTTCGTGCGGGAGCTCGACCGGGCGCTCGCCGGGCGCCGCTGAACGCCGCTGAACGCCGGAGGCAACCGTGGCGATCGAGCGACTCTGGGCCGGGTGGCGGGCCGCCTACGTCGGAGGGCACGGCGAGGCGGTCGACTGCGTGATGTGCGCGCTCGCCGCCGCGCCCGACGACGACGACGCCCTGGTGATCGCCCGCGGCGCGCAGGCGTTCGTGGTCTGCAACGCCTACCCGTACACGAGCGGGCACGTCATGGTGGTGGTCGACCGGCACGAGGGGAACCTCGAGCACCTGACCCCCGACGAGGCCGCCGAGGTGATGGGACTCGTGCAGTGGACGACGGCCGCCGTGAAGCGGGCCTACCGGCCCGACGGCGTGAACGTGGGCATCAACCTGGGTGCGGCGGCCGGTGCGGGCGTCCCGGGCCACCTCCACGTGCACGTGGTGCCCCGCTGGGACGCCGACACCAACTTCATGACGACGGTCGCCGAGACCCGCGTGCTCCCCGAGGCGCTGCCCGACACCCTGGCCCGCATCCGGGCGGCCTGGGAGCACTGAGCGCGCCGGCACCCTGGGTCGCACCCTGGGTCGCACCCTGAGTCGCACCCTGAGTCGCACCCTGAGGTGGCGAAGCGTCGCGACGGCTAGGTTCGCCGACGTGGCCGAGGGACCCGAC
Organism: uncultured Actinomycetes bacterium; assembly: GCA_903899845.1. Taxonomy (GTDB): domain Bacteria; phylum Actinomycetota; class Acidimicrobiia; order IMCC26256; family PALSA-555; genus CAIUKV01. The sequence continues at coordinate 3,492 of CAIUKV010000205.1, read as the reverse complement.
GCCGGCAGGGAGCACGACGCGCTCCCCGAGGACCTCGACGTCACCGCGCTGGTCGGGCCGTACCAGTTCCCGGGCACGCACCGCCGCCGCATCGCCGGCACGTGCTACCTGGTCACCGCCGCGGTCTGCGCGGTGGGCGCCGTCACCAGCGGGAACCGCGGGCTCGCCGGTGCGGCCGTCCTCCTCGGCCTGATCGGCGGGTACCACCTCCTCGCGGCGTGGCCGTTGCGGGTCGACCAGACCGGGGCGCTCACGGTCGCGAGCCGGACCGTGGGGTTCCCCGTGGGCCACAGCTCGGGGCAGCTCGGGTTTCGGGGTCTGCGGTCGCGCCCGTCGTGGCGCATCCTGTGCTACTCGGCCGACGATCCCCCCTCGATGCGGGGGCTGGTCGAGCTCGACGGGGTCGACGGCTCGGTCCTGGGCGAGTACACCGAGCGCAACCCGGAGGACTGGTCGGCCTTCGGCCTCGGGGGGCCGGCCCCCGCGTCGGGCGCCTGAGCCGGACCCGGGGCCCAGCGGCGCCCGTCGCCGTCCCGGGGGTACCCTGCGGTCGGTCGGCGACATCGCCGACCCGCAACGGCCCCGACCCGCACCGGCCCCGACCCGCACCGGCCCCGACCCGCACCGGCCCCGACCCGAACCGGCCCCGACCCGAACCGGCCCCGACCCGCACCGGCCCCGACCCGCACCGGCCCCGACCCGCACCGGCCCCGACCCGCACCGGCCCCGACCCGCACCGGCCCCGACCCGGAGGATTCCGCCCCCCATGCTCGACGGACGCTGGCGCAGCAACGCCGAGCGGCTGCTCGACCCCCTCGGTCGGGGGCTGCACCGCATCGGGGTGTCCGCCGACGGCCTGACCGTGGTGGGGCTGCTCGTGGCGGCGGCCACCGCCGTCGCGATCGGCCAGGGCCACCTGATGCTCGGGTTCGTCGGGGTGATCCTCACCGGCGTGCCCGACCTCCTCGACGGCTCCGTGGCCCGCTACAGCGGCAAGGCGGGTCCCCGGGGTGCGTTCTTCGACTCGGTGTCCGACCGCGTCGCCGACGCCCTGCTGTTCGGGGGGGTCGCGTGGTACCTCGCCGCCGAGGGCCGGTACCTCCCGGTGCTCGTCCTCGCCGTGCTCGCCTGCTCGATGCTCATCACGTACGAGCGGGCCCGGGCCGAGTCGCTCGGGTACTCCGCCCGGGGCGGGCTCATGGAGCGGGCCGAGCGGATGGTGCTCCTGGCGGTGGGGCTGTGCTTCGACGTCCTCGTGCCGGTGATGTGGGTGATGCTCGCCCTGACGGCGGTGACCGCGGTCCACCGCTTCGTCATGGTGTGGCGCCAGGCCAGCGTCGCGCCCCCGGAACCGCCCGCCCCGACCGCCGACCCCCCGGCGCCGACCCCCGCTCCGACCGAGGGCCGGGCTCCCGATGATCGACGACGTCCGCGGTCACGCCGCCTATCTCGCGTACCGGGCCGGCGCTGAGCTCGCGCGGGTCGTCCCGCCCGCGGTCGGTGAGGTGGTCGCCGACGGCCTGGCTCGGGCGATGCGCGTCGCCCAGCCGGTCCGCCGGGCCCAGGTCGCGCGCACCCTCGGGCGCGTGACCGGAGGCGCCCTGCGCGGCGCGGCGCTGGACCGGGCGGTCGACGAGGTGTTCGCCAACTACGCGCGGTACTGGCACGAGTTCTTCCGCCTCCCGACGATGACGCGTCAGGAGATCCTGGACAGCCTCGACCTGGAGGGCGCCGAGCACCTCGACGCGGCCCGGGCCGCGGGTCGGGGCGCGATCCTCGCGCTCCCGCACCTGGGCAACTGGGATCTGGCCGGGGCGAACCTCGCGGCCCGCGGCTACCCCGTGGTCGCCGTGGCCGAGCGGGTCGAGCCGCCTGCGCTGTTCGAGTGGTTCATGGCCGCGCGTCGGCGGATCGGCATCGAGGTGATCCCGCTCGGCCCGGAATCGGCGGCCGAGGTGACCCGGGCGCTGGCGGCCAACCGGATCGTGTGCCTGGTCGCCGACCGCGACATCGCCGGCGGCGGGATCCCGGTCGACTTCTTCGGCGAGACCACGACCGTCCCGGGCGGACCTGCGCTGCTCGCGCTGCGCACCGGGGCCGCGCTGCTCCCCGGATCCGTGTACATCGCCGGTTCCGGCTACGTCGGTCGGATCGGCGCGCCGATCCCGGCGGTCCGCCAGGGTCGCCTCCGCGACGACGTCACCCGGGTGACCACGGAGGTGGTGCGCCACCTCGAGGTGGCGATCCGGGAGCGCCCGGAGCAGTGGCTCCTGATGCAGCCCAACTGGCCGAGCGACCGGGTCGGCGCGCCCGGCGGCGCTGCGTGACCGGAACCGTCCCGGTGGCCGAGCGCCCCCTGCGGGTGGCCCTCTTGGGCCCGTACTCGCTCTCGGTGTTCGGCGGCGTGCAGGGGCAGATCCTCGGCCTCGCCCACGCCCTGCGGCACCGGGGCCACGACGTCCGCGTCATCGCGCCGTGCGACGGCCCGCCGCCGGAGCCCGGGATCACCACCGTCGGCCCTACGAGGCGCGTCGCGATCAACGGCTCGATCGCGCCGATCACGTCGAACCACCTGGCCGCGGCGCGGACCCTCGAGGCGCTGCGCAGCTTCGCCCCCGACGTCGTCCACCTCCACGAGCCGCTGTCGCCCGGGCCGACCCACGCCGCGCTCGTGGGCACCGAGCTGCCCCTCGTCGGGACCTTCCACGCGTCGTACCACTCGGGGTACAACAAGTGGTACGCCGCGCTGCGCCGGCCGCTCCAACGCATGGTCGACCGGCTCACCGTGTGCGTCGCGGTCTCACCGGAGGCGAGCCGCGACGTCGAGCAGGCCTTCGGCGTCGAGTGCCGGATCCTGTTCAACGGCGTCGAGCTCGACCGGTACGCCGAGGCCGAGCCCTGGCCGAGCGCCGAGCCCGCGATCTTCTTCGTCGGTCGCCACGAGCCCCGCAAGGGCCTCGCGGTCCTGCTCGACGCGTTCGCCGGCCTCGGCCGGCCCGCCCGCCTGTGGGTGGCCAGCACCGGTCCCCAGACCGCCGAGCTGACCGCCCGGGGCGTGTCCGGGGTGGAGTGGCTCGGGCGGGTGGGGGAGACCGAGAAGGCGCGGCGGCTCCGGGGCGCGACCATCGCCTGCTTCCCGTCGATCGAGGGCGAGTCCTTCGGGGTGGTGCTGCTCGAGGGCATGGCGGCGGGCACGGCCGTGGTCGCGTCCGACCTCACCGGGTACCGGGCGGTGGCCCGCACCGGGGCCGAGGCCCGCCTGGTCCCCCCGGGCGACACCGACGCGCTGCGCGCGGCGCTGCAGGCTCTGCTCGACGACCCGGCGGCGCGCGGGGCGGTCGCGGCCGCGGGCCGGGCCCGGGCCGAGGCCCTGTCGATGGCCCGCCTGGCCGAGGAGTACGAGGCCGTCTACCGCGAGGCGGTCGGGTCGGTCCGGCGACCGGCGTCGGTGGCGCGGCCGGTGCGGCTCGTCCGGGGCCGGCGCCACCGGTG
>CAIUKV010000204.1 GCA_903899845.1 uncultured Actinomycetes bacterium | reverse complement strand
ATCGAGCTCGGCCTGGCCCGCGACGACCTGCGTGACGAGATCGAGCAGATGCTGCGGGTGCTCGTTCGCGACCGCGGCCTCCTGTAGGCGGTCGGCCGTGCCGCTGGTGCCGCTCGAGGAGACCCGCGCCGCGATCCTCGCCGCGGTCCCGCGTCTGCCGGTCGTGACCGTGCCGCTCGCCGACGCGGTCGGCCTGGTGCTCGCCACCGACATCGTGACCGCCGAGCCGGTGCCCCCCTTCGCCAACACGGCCATGGACGGCTACGCCGTCCGCGCCGCCGACACCGCCGGCGCGTCCGCCGGTGCGCCGGTGCGCCTGGCCGTGGTCGACGACCTGGCCGCAGGGCGGGCCCCGGAGATCCCCGTCGGTCCGGGCGAGGCGATCCGCATCATGACCGGTGCGCCGATGCCCGCGGGGGCCGACGCCGTGGTCATGGTCGAGCGGACCGCCCGCGACGGCGACGACGCGGTGCTGATCCAGGCGGCGGCGGGGCCGGGCGACAACGTCCGCCTCCCGGGGGGCGACCTCGAGGCGGGCCAGACCGTGTTCCGGGCCGGCACCGTCATCGGCCCGGCCCATGTCGGCGTGCTCGCCAGCGTCGACGCGACCGAGGTCCCGGTGCACCGCCGGGTCCGGGTCGGGGTGCTGTCGACCGGCGACGAGCTGGTGGAGCGGGGCCCGCTCGGTGCCGGGCAGATCCGTGACTCCAACCGGCCCATGCTGCGCGCGCTCGCCGCTGCGGCGGGCGCCGAGGTCGTCGATCTCGGCCTCGCCCGCGACGACGAGGCGGTGATCGTCGCCACCCTCGAGGACGCGTTCGCCCGGTGCGACGCCGTGCTCACGAGCGGCGGCGTGTCGATGGGGGAGTACGACTACGTGAAGGCCGCGCTCGACCGGTTCGGTGCGCTCGAGTGGCGCCAGGTCGCGATCAAGCCGGCCAAGCCGCTCGCCTTCGGGGTGGTGCGGGGGGTCCCGGTGTTCGGGCTCCCCGGCAACCCGGTGTCGTCGCTCGTGAGCTTCGAGCTGTTCGCCCGCCCGGCGCTCCTGGCGATGATGGGGTACGCCGAGTGCCGGCGTCCGGAGGTCGTCGCCCGGGCCGGGCACGCCTTCACCCGCCGGGCCGACGGCAAGATCCACCTCGACCGGGTCCGGGTCACCTGGACCGACGGCGGGTACGTGGCCGAGCGCACCGGTCGCCAGGAGTCCAACGTGCTCTCGGCCACCGCCGCGGCCGACGGCCTGGCCCTCGTCCCCGACGGCGACGGGCCCGCCGAGGGCGACCCGCTCACGGTGATGCTCTTCGTCTGAGTCGCCGCTCGGCCCGCTCGTCCGGTCGCCTAGCCTGATGGGCCCATGCCGCCCGAGTCCCCCGCACCCGGCCCGCCCGCACCGGGCCCGTCGGTGCCGGGCCCGTCGGTCCCGGGCCCGTTGATCGACCCCTACGGTCGTCGGGTCAAGGACCTGCGGATCTCGATCACCGACCGCTGCAACTTCCGCTGCACCTACTGCATGCCGGAGGAGGGGCTCACCTGGCTCGACCGTGCCGACCT
>CAIUKV010000203.1 GCA_903899845.1 uncultured Actinomycetes bacterium | reverse complement strand
GGCCGGGCGGGCCGGGCGGGCCGGGCGGGCCGGGCGGTCAGGCGAGGAAGTCGGCCACCGCCGTCGCCACGGCGGCAGGGGCGTCGGTGGCGATCGAGTGGCCGGCCCCGGGGATCGCCACCACGGCGAGGCGGGGGTTGGCCGCCCGCATCCGCTCGGCGGTCTCGGCGGTGCAGATGTCGCTGACCTCGCCCCGCAGCAGCAGGACCGGCACCGTGACGGCGGCGAGGAACGCCCACAACGTGTCGGGCGGGTGGTTCTCGAACGGCGCGGTGCGGTCGCGCAGGGCCGGGTCGTACCTCCAGGTCCACCGCCCGTCGGCGGTGGGCGCGAGGTTGTGGGCCACCCGGTGCCGCAGCGCCTCGGGGTCGGCGGTGGGGCTGAGCGCGGCCTGGGCGGCGACGGCGTCGTCGAGGTCCGCGAAGACGTGGCGCTCGGCCACGCCGGCCTGGATCCGCGCGACTCCGGCCGGGGCGGGCTCGGGGCCGATGTCGCCGAGCACGAGGTGGGTGAACCGGTCGGGGTGCTGGGCCACCGCGCTCAGGCCGACCATGCCGCCGAGCGAGTGGCCGACCAGCGCGGCCCGGTCGATCCCGATGACGTCGAGCACGGCCATCAGGTCGGCGGTCATCGGGACGGTGCCGTACACCGGGGCCCGGTCGGAGTCGCCGTGGCCGCGCTGGTCGATCGCGATCACCCGGTGGCGGTCGGCGAGCGCCGGCGCGACGAGCTGGGCCTGGCGGGCGTGGCCGGTGAAGCCGTGGAGCACCACCACGGCCGGGCCGTCGTCGGGACCCCACTCGAGCACGCGCAGCCGCACCCCGTCGTGGGTGACGTCGGTGGCGCGCGGCTCGGGCCATCCGGTGGGCACCGCCACCTCGGTCACCGGCGGGCCCGCCACTCGGTGAGCGACTCGTTGCCGATCATCGTCTCGTCGGCGTCGAGCTCCGCGATCCACACCCGGATCGACTCGTAGGGCGCGCCGAGCGTGGTGTGGAGCACCTCGACGATGCCGTCGAGCATCGCCCGCTTCTGCTCGGGGGTGCGCCCCGACGCCATGTTGACCTGGACGAACGGCATGGTGCTCCCTTCAGCCCGCGGTCACGCCGCGGTCGCTCGACACGATGGACCCGTGCATGTTGGCGGCCTCGTCCGACGCCATCCAGGCGAACAGCGCGGCGATGTCCTCGGGACTCCCCATCCCCCGGTACCCGCTGTACGGCACCATCAGCGAGCCGTCGACGTCGGGTGGGATCGTGAAGCCGGTCGTGAGCGAGGTCAGCACCCCGGCCGGCGCGATCGCGTTGATGCGGATGTCGGACCTCACGTACTCCATCGCCAGCGCGCGCGTCAGCTGGACGATCGCGCCCTTGGTCATGCAGTACACGACGGTGTACGCCTGGCCCATCAGCCCGGCGTTGGACGCGATGTTGATCAGGGTGCCCCCGGTGGCGAGGAGGTGCGGGATCGCGGCCTGGGCCACGAACGTGGGCCCGTCGACGTTGACCCCCATCATGCGGCGGTAGTCGGCCTCGCTGACGTCGACGAAGTGCTCGGCCCGGGCGATGCCGGCGACGTTGCCCGCCACGTCGAGCCGACCGAACGCGGCGACGCAGTCGTCGACCAGTGCCCGGCACTCATCGCGCCGGCTGATGTCGCCGACCCGCGACCGCATCGTGCCGTTCGCGTGCTCCACGAGCGCCACGGTCTCCGCGAGCGGGTCGGCGGCGATGTCGTGCCCGAACACCCGGGCCCCCTCGGTCGCGAGGCGCAGCGCGATCGCCCGGCCGATCCCCGACCCGGCACCGGTCACCAGCGCGACCCGGTCGTCGAACCGGCGACCCGTGGACGTGGTCACAGTCGTGGTCATGGCGGGGCCTTCCGGACGGGCGCGCCAGCGCCGGCGCGAGCGGCGGGAGCATGCCACGCCCACCCCGACCCCGTCGGCCCCGGGGCCGGACCCGGGCCACAATGGGGCATGACCGCTGCCACCCCGCCGCCGACCCCTGACTCCCCCGGCCCGCCCGACTCCCCCGCCTCCCCCGGCCCGCCCGCTCCCCCGGATGCCGCCACCCTCCTGCGCACCACCGGGGCGGTGCGCGAGTTCACCGGCCGCCCGGTGACCCGGGCCGAGGTGGCCCGGATCCTCGACCTGGCCCGGTTCGCCCCGAGCGGCGGCAACCAGCAGCCCTGGCACGTGGTGACGGTGGAGGCCCCGGCGGTGCGGGCCGCCCTGGGCGAGTGCATCGTCGCCGCGGCCAAGGAGTACGTCACCCTGCGCGCCGCCGGGCAGCGCCCGTTCGGGCTCACCGCCCACGGCCGCTGGCCCGGCCCCGGCCCCGTCGACCTCGCCGCGGCCCGGGCCGCCGACCTCGACGCCCCGGCGTTCACCGGGCTTGCCCACGCCCCCGCGGTGCTCGCGGTCCTGGTCGAGCTGGGCAAGCTCGCCGCGATGGACGCCGAGCTCGACCGCCACGGCGTGGTCGCGGGGGCCTCGATCTACCCGTTCTGCTGGCAGATCCTCCTCGCCGCCCGGCTCGAGGGGCTCGGCGGCGTCCTCACCACGTTCGCCGTCCGCCACGAGCCCACTGCGCTCGCCGCGCTCGGGGCGCCGCCGGGCTGGGCCCTCGCCGCCGTGGTCGCCCTCGGCGAGCCGGTGCACCGCCCGACCCGCCTGCGCCGGGAGCCGGTGACCGCCTTCGCCACCGTCGACGGGTTCGCCGGCCCCGCGCTCTCCCCCTGACCACGAGGAGGCGCCGGGGCGGGCACCCCCGGCGGCGGGTCCCGACTTGGCCTAGCCTCCGGCGATGGACCACGAGATGCTCGGACTGCGGGGCAAGCGGGCCCTGGTGCTCGGCGGCGGGTACGGGATCGGCCAGGACAGCGCCCGGCTGCTCGCCCGGGCCGGCGCCGACGTGGTCGTCGCCGACCGCGACCCCGAGCGCGCCGCGGCGAGCGCGGCCGAGCTCACCGTCCACGGCGGGCGCACCCACGCGCTCTCGGGCGACGTCACCGACCGCGCGGCGGCCGTCGGCCTCGTGGACCGGGCCACGGCGTTCCTGGGTGGGCTCGACGTGATGATCAACATGATCGGGTTCGCGGCGTGGGGCACGCTGCTCGAGCTCGACGACGACGCCTGGGAGCTCGACCTCTCGCGCAACCTGCGTCACCACATCTGGACCGGCACCGCCGCGGCCCGGCACATGATCGCCCAGGGCACCGGCGGCGCCCTCGCGACGGTCGCGTCGGTGAGCGGGATCTACGGCGCGCCCCACCACGGTGCGTACGGCGCGGCCAAGGCCGGCCTGATGTCGCTCACGCGCACCATGGCCCAGGAGTGGGGCCGCCACGGGATCCGGGTGAACGCGGTGGCCCCCGACATGATCGCCACCCCCCGCATGCAGGAGCAGCAGGCCGACCTCGCCGACGACCCCGACGCCCGGGCCCGCCGGTCGATCCAGCCGCTCGGCCGCATGGGCCTGGCGACGGAGGTGGCCGGTCCGCTCGTCTTCCTCGTCTCCGACCTCGCGAGCTTCATGACCGGCCAGACCCTCGTCGTGGACGGCGGGACCCGCAGCGCGTTCCCCCATCTCGGCGCGGCCGAGGCGATGGAGCAGACCTGACCGGTCCGCTCAGGATCCGGCGCGGGCGACGCGGGTGAAGCCGTAGAACAGCAGCGCCGCGCCGAGCGCGATGGCGACGAAGTTCCACACCGAGGAGCCCCGGGTCGCCGCGTCCACGACGTTGGCGGCGAGGATGAGCAGGCCGAAGCCGGCTTCGACGATTCCGTGACGGCGGTCGGACACGGCCGCACGCTACCCGGCGGTCGCGCCCGCCGCGCTCACCCGATGACGGCACGCCGCGCCGCGGCCTCGGGCGGGAGCGGCTGGCGGAAGCGCACGCCGGCGGGCTCGGGCACCCCCACGCGACAGAGCGCCAGCCGCCACGACGGCGAGGCGCCGAGCGTGCCCCGCAGCAGGTGGGTGACCGTGCGCCCGACCGTCTCCGCCCCCGGCGACGGCCGCAGGCCGATGGCGGCCTGGATCCGGGGCGGGAGCGTCGCCGCGGCGGCCCGGAACAGCAGGCCGTAGACGTCGCGCACGCCGAGGGGCAGGGGCGGGCGCCGCAGGAAGTCGATCGCCTCCTGCTGGCCCGGCGACGGCGCGACGTCGGGGTGGTCGGCGACCCAGGCCGACAGCGCGGCCGCGGTCCCGGGCAGCGGGGTGGCGTGGTGGAGCGCTCCGAGCGTGGCCTGCTCGCGGGCGTAGCGGTCGGCGTCGGCCGGGTCGAGCGGCCGGTCGCCGAAGTGCTGGTAGGCGACGAGGAACGACTCGGCCAGCGAGTTGTGGACCCACGCGGCGAGACCGGGGGCGTCGGCGTCGTAGGCCCGGCCCCGGGCCGAGAGCCCGACCACGGGGCGGTGGCGCCGCCGGACCGTGCCCACGGCGTCGTCGACCTCGGGGCCGGCGCCGAAGGTGGTGGCGGTCACGTAGGCCGCCGTCCGCGACAGGCGCCCGAGGGGATCGTTGCGGTAGCGGGAGTGGTCGGCGACCCCGGCCGCGACCTCGGGATGCGCGGCCTGCACGAGCAGCGCCCGGATCCCGCCGATGAAGACGGCCGAGTCGCCGATCACCCGCCACGACACCGAGTCGGGCCCGAACAGCCCGGGATCGCCGGGGAAGTCCAGCGTCCGGGCCAGCGGGTCGGGCCCGTGCGAGAACAGGCCGTTGGTGGCGCCGACGACACGGGCGGTGACGTGGTCGACCGGGGTCCGCAGGTTCACGGCTGACTGCAACCCCCTCGGGCCGGAATGCTTCCCGTCCGGTCCCGTACCCCGTCCCCGTCCCCGTCCCAGCCCCGCCCGAGCCCCCGCCCGAGCCCCCGTCCGAGCCCGGGCCCGGCCCGCTACGGTGCGGTCCGTGCCGGCCGCCGTTCCCGCCGACCTCGACCCCCGGACTCCGGTGATCCTCGGCGTCGGCGTGGCCGACCAGGCCGTCGACGAGTCGGGGGGCGGCCTCGACGCCCTCGGCCTCATGCTGGCGGCCACGCGGGCCGCTGGCGCCGACACCGGGAGTGGCGCGGTGCTCGGGGCGGTCGGTCACGTCGCCGTGCCCGACGGCACCTGGTCCTACTCCGACCCCGGGCGCCTGATCGGGGCGGCGATCGGGGCTCCCGGCGTGCGGACGAGCCTGGTCCGCGTCGGGATCCCCCAGCAGGCGCTCTTCGACGCCGCCTTCCGCGCCGTCCGCGCCGGCGACGTCGACGTCGTGCTCGTCGTCGGGGGCGAGGCGATGCGCCGCACCGTGACCGCCCGCCGGGCCGGGGTCGCGGCCCCCGAGACGGTCCAGACCGACGCCGAGCCCGACGACCTGCAGGAGCCCGTCGGTGAGATCATCACCGCAGCCGAGATCGCCGGCGGCCTCGCGTCGCCGATGGCCCCGTTCGCGATGATCGACAACGCGCTGCGGGCGGCCGAGGGACAGTCGGTCGCCGACCACGTCGACGAGATCGCGCGGCTCTACGCCGGGTTCAGCCGGGTCGCGGCGACCAACCCTCGCGCCGCCTTCCCCACGCCGCGCGACCCGGAGTTCCTCCGGACCCCGAGCGAGCGCAACCGGCCGCTCGCCTTCCCGTACTCGAAGTGGCACTGCGCCCAGATGAACGTCGACCAGGCCGGCGCCGTCCTCGTCGGCACCGTCGCCTCGGCCCGGCGCCTCGGCGTCGACCCGTCGCGCTGGGTGTTCCCCCTCGTCGCCCTCGAGTCCAGCTTCTCGACCCCCCTCTCGCACCGGGCCGAGGTCCACCGCTGGCCGGCGATGGAGGTCCTCGGTGCCGCCGCCGCCGACCACCTCGGGCACCCCCTCGCCGCCCTCGACGCGTTCGAGTGCTACAGCTGCTACCCGTCGGCGATCCGGGTGCAGCAACGCGCGCTCGACCTGCCGCGCGACGGGGTCCCCACGATCACCGGGGGCGAGGCGTTCGCCGGCGGGCCCTGGAACAACTTCGTGCTGCAGACCACCGCCGCGATGGTCGAGCACCTGCGCGGCCGTCCCGGCTCCCGCGGCCTCGTCACCTCCGTCAGCGGGCTCATGAACAAGCCCGGCCTCATGGTGTGCTCGACCGAGCCCGGCGACCGGCCGCTGCTCGTCGCCGACCTGGCCGACCGGGCCGCCACCGCGACCGCCCGGCGGCCGGTGACCGCCGACCACCGGGGCCCGGCCGTGGTCGTCACCTCCACCGTGTTCTTCGAGGGACTGCGCCCGGTCCGCACCGTCGTGCTCGCGGAGACGCCCGACGGCGCGCGCGTCGTCGCAGCGTGCCCCGACCCCGACCTCGCCGAGCGGGCCACCCGCGAGGAGCTCGCCGGCACCCCGATCCGGGTCGACACGACCGGCTTCACCGTCTGAGCGCCCCGGGGTGCGTCCCGGCAACCCCGGTGCGCCCCGGCGCCCGACCTGTCAGACTCGGGCCGTGCCCATCGTCGGCGTCGTCACCGGTACGGGTCGCGGCATGGGCCGGGCCTGCGCCGACCGCTTCCAGCACACCACCGACGTCCTGGTGCTCGTCGACCTCGACCCCGACGGGCTCGCCGAGGCCGCCGCGACCCTCGGGGAGGGCGCGGCCGAGGCCGTGGCCGTGGTGGCCGACGTCACCGACCCGGGCGCGCTCGGGGACCTGGCCGACCGCATCGCCGGGCTCGGCAGCCTCGGTCCCGTCGCCCACGCGGCGGGGATCTCCCCGACCATGGCCGACTGGCGCCGCATCCTGACCGTGGACCTGGTCGGCACCGCCCGGCTCGTCGACGCCTGCACGCCCCTCGTGCGCCCGGGCACTGCGATGGTCTGCTTCGCCTCGATGGCCGCCACCCTGATGGGGTCGGCGGTCGACCCGGCCGTCGACGCCGTGCTTGACGATCCCGGTCCCGACCTCCCTGAGCGCCTCCATGCCGTCGTGGGTCCCGGCCTCGAGGAGCCGGGCACCGCCTACGCCCTCGCCAAGCGGGGGGTGCAGCGCCTGGTCCGGCGGGCGGCCCGGGACTGGGGGCCGATGGGTGGGCGCATCAACTCGCTGTCCCCCGGGATCATCGACACGCCGATGGGTCGTCAGGAGCTCGCCCGCCAGCCGATGATGCCCGTGATGCGCGACCACACCCCGCTCGGGCGCGTCGGCACCGCCGACGAGATCGCCGGCGCGACCGCGTTCCTGTGCGGGCCCGGCGCGAGCTTCGTGACCGGCACCGATCTGCTCGTCGACGGCGGCTGCGTGGCCGGCCTCGAGCCGCTGACGGCGGATCAGCCCCGGGGCGTGTAGGCCTCCAGCGCCGGGATCACCTTCGTGCCCAGCAGCTCGATGCTGCGCATCACGGCCTCGTGGGGCAAGGCGCCGAACTGCACGTAGCAGAGCAGCTGGTCGACGCCGAGGTCGGCGTAGCGCTGCATCTTCTCGATGCACCGGTCGACGTCGCCCACGATGATCATGTCCTGGTCGTCGTACTCCTCGATCGGTCGGTGCATCATCGGGAACGCCGCCGCGACCTGGTCGGGCTCGGGCATGAGCGCCTCCCACTCCCACTTCAGGATGAACTCCACGAGGCCGCGGTACCACCAGTCGACCGCGTCCCAGATCCCGTTGGCGGCCGCCGCGTCCATCGAGTCCGCGCAGTGCACGAGCGTGTAGCCCGCGACCTTGTCGGTGGTGACCCGGGTCAGGGGCGTCGGGTCCGCCGCGGCCTCCCGGTACGCCGCGATGTCGGAGGCGGTCACCGCGAGCGGCCGGGCCGGGCTGAACGACAGCATGCCGAGGCCCCGGGACCCGGCCTGACGGGCCGAGTCCTCGCTGGTGCAGGCCATCCACACCGGCGGGTGCGGGTCCTGCACCGGCTTGGGGGTGACCATGCGGGCGGGGAAGTCGAGGAACTCGCTGTGCTCCTCGTAGTAGCGCTCCTCCCACATCCGGACCACGGTCTCGCAGGCGGCGAACATCTCGGTTCGGCTGCGCTCGCGGTCGACGCCGAACGCCTGCTGCTCCATCGGGGTCGAGCGCCCGATGCCCCATTCGACCCGGCCGCCCGAGAGCACGTCGACGGTCGCGACCTTCTCCGCAATGCGGGCCGGGTGGATGAAGCCGTGGGGGGTGAGGGTCACGCCGAACCCGAGCCGGATCCGCTCGGTGATCTGGCTGAGCGCGCCGAGCACGACCTCGGACGCCGGGCAGTGGGAGCGGTTCTCCCGGAAGTGGTGCTCCACCAGCCAGACGGTGTGGAACCCGACCCGGTCGGCGAGGCGGATCTGCTCGAGCGTGTCCCGGTAGGCCCGCTGCTCGGCCTCGCGCTGGTCGTACGGGTGGGGCAGGTCGCTCCAGGGCTGGGGGACGTCGATCTCGTAGAGCAGGTCGAGCTTCACCGGCACCTCCCGACGGGCACCCGCGCACCGTAGCCCACCCCGGACGCGAGACTGGGGCCATGGCCCATCCCCACCGCACCCGTCTGCTCGCGCGCGGCGCGCGCCACGACCGCGCCCTCGTCGTCGGCCTCGTCGTCGGCCTCGTCGTCGCCCTGTCCGCAGTGGCCCCGGTCGGCGCCGCGGCGGCCGAACCGGCACCGACCGCCACTGCGACCCGCCAGGAGTTCGCCGAGGCCACGCCGCGCAACGCGCCGGGCCAGACCCTCTACTTCCAGCGGGTCACCATCCCCCCGGGGCTCGCGCTCGTCCCCCACTTCCACGAGGGACTCCAGCTCGGGCGGGTGGTGCGGGGCACCCTCACCTACGAGATCATCTCCGGGACGGTCCAACGGGTCGACCGGTCCGGCCGGACCGAGTCGGTCACCGGGCCGCGCACCATCCGCGTCCGCCCGGGCGAGACCCTGATCGAGGACGCGAGCCTCGCCCACACCGGCGCCAACCGCAGCCGCGGGCCCGTCGTGATCGACGTCGCCGCGCTGCTCGGCACCGGCGCGCCGCTCGCGACCCCGCTCGGCCAGCCCGCGACCGGGACCCGGGTTGCGCTCACGGTCGAGCTGCTCTCCCAGGAGACCCGCCTCACCGAGCTCGGCACCACCCTGTACGGCTGGAACCGGCTGACCGGCACCGCCACCGACCCGAGCGGCCCGGTCACGGTCGAGATGCAGGCCAGCGTCGACTACACGTCGGGGACGGGCCCGTTCTCCGGCTTCGTGACCTTCACCCTCGCCGACGGATCCGTGCTCGGAACCCGCGTGGAGGGGCTCGCGACCCGCGGCACCGACGGCACCACCCAGTTCGCGGCGACCGTCGGGGTGCTCGGTGGGACCGGGCGCTACGCCGGGGCGACCGGCACCGGCACGTTCACCGGTGCCCGCGCCGCCGGCGTCGGCCAGCCCGTGACCGTCACGTTCTCCCTGACCGTGGCACCCTGACCGTGGCATCCTGACCGTCGGCCGGTCCTGAGCGCGGCCCCGCTGGGCCGGGCCCGGACGTGCACCCCGGTGGGGGTCGGCGTCGCGAGCGGGGTCGGGCCGGTCAGAAGGTGGTCCCGACCGCCTTCTGCCAGCCCCGGTCGACCCGGAGCGTGCCCCGGCGGTCGGCCCGGAGCACGACCACCGTCGCCGGCTCGCGGTTGCCCGTGACCGGAGCGATCCGCACCCGGCCGGTCCAGCCCCGGAACCCCTCGTACCCGACGATCGTCCGTGTGAGCGCGGCCGCCTCCCAGGTGCCCGCCTTCGTCACCGCGGCGGCGAGGAAGGCGAGCGAGTCGTACGCGTAGGGACCCCACACGCCGGGAGCCTCGCCGAACTTCTTCCGGTAGGCGGCGAGGTACGGCGCCGCGCCGGTGAACTCGTCCGGGGCGGGGACCCCCACCACCGGGCAGGCCCGGGCCGCGGCCTTCCCCGCCGTGGTCACGAAGTCGACCGAGTACGCGCCGAAGTCGGCCAGGCACTGCGCCGGCACCTTCGCCTGGTGCATCTCCTTGGCGATGAGCCCGGCCTCGGGGTAGTAGGCCACGAGGTAGACGGCGTCGGGCTTCGTCGCCCCGACCTTCGCGATGGTGGCCGCGTACGAGGACAGGCCCGGCTGGATGGGCTCGAACGCCGAGATGCGGACGCCGGCGGCCTCGAGCTCCTTGCGCATGGCCTCGGCCTGCTTCTGGGTGTAGAGCGCGGTGGCGTCGAAGACGAGCGCGACCGAGTCGACCCGGAGCCACTCCGTGAGCGCGTCGGCCGCCACCGGTGCGATCTGGGAGGTCATCGGCTGGAGCGTGATCCCCAGGCCGTCCGTGGAATCGGCGGTGGTGAACCGGGCCGGCACGAGGCCGGCCTGGATGTACAGGGGCAGGGTCAGCGCCCCCACCCCGGAGTTGTAGGGCCCGATCACGCCGTCGAGCCCGGCCCGGAGCGCCGCCGTGGCGTTCACGACGCCGGTGGCGGGGTCGGCCTGGTCGTCGATGGGCACGACCTCGACCTTCCGGCCGAGGATCCCGCCCTCGGCGTTGAGGCGCTCGGCCGCGAGCTGCGCACCCTTGAGCATCCCCTGCCCGTAGGCCTGCTGGCTGCCGGTGAGCGGCCCCTGCAGCCCGATGCGCACGGGGCTCCCGGTCGGCATCGTGCCCCCGGTCGTCTGGGCCCCGACCGGCGCCGACGTCGCGACGAGGGCGCCCGACAGGGCGAACAACAGCAGGGCGGGCAGGCGGCTGCGCACGGGGCGACTCCTCGGGGCTCGGACCGGGCGCACGCTAGCGCGGGGGTGGCCGCCGACCGCTGACCGGCCCGGGCGCGCCGCGTCGCTCCCACGTGGTCCCCGAGCACCCCCCTACCATCCCGACGTGGCGTCCGCCCCCGGTCCTCCGCTCGACTTCGCGCACCGCTACGGACCCTGGGCCGTGGTGCTCGGGGCCTCGCACGGCATCGGCGCCGCGTTCGCGGACGAGCTCGCCCGCCGGGGACTCGGGGTCGTGATGGTCGCCCGTCCCGACGACGGGCTCGCCGAGGCCGCCGCCGCGGTCCGGGCCGCGCACGGCACGGCGGTGGAGCCGGTCGAGGTCGACCTCACCGCCGACGACGCGATCGCCGCGGTGGCCGCCGTCACCGCGGACCTCGACGTCGGGTTCCTCGCCTGCGTCGCCGGCGGCACCGAATCGGTCGGCCGGTTCCTCGACCACCCGGTGGCCCGGGCCGAGGCGCTGGTCGCCCTCAACTGCCTGGCCCCGGTGCGGGCCTGCCACCACTTCGCCCCCCGGTTCGTGGCCCGGGGCCGGGGTGGCATCTGCACCGTCTCGTCGCTGGCCGGGATGTTCGGGTCCGACGGCACCGTCGTGTACTCGGCGGCCAAGGCCTTCGACCTGGTCCTCGCCCAGGGCCTGTGGGCCGAGCTCGCCCCGCGCGGCGTCGACGTCCTCGGCCTCGTCCTCGGGAACGTCCGCACGCCGACGCTGCTCGCCAGCGGCGCGCGCTTCGACCCGGACGCGTTCCCCGGGCTCGAGCCCGATGCGGTGGCCCGCGAGGCGCTCGACCACCTCGGGGCCGAGCCGGTGCGGGTGGTCGGCGAGGAGACCCGCGCGATCCACGACCTGCTCCGGGGCCTGCCCACCCGGGCGGGCATCGAGGCGCTGAGCGCGGGCATGCGCGCGCAGTACGGCTGGGAGCCCCCGGGTCCCTGACCGCCGCGCCGGGCCGGTCAGCCCAGGCGGAGCGTCTCCAGCGGCTCGAGCCGGGCGGCCTTGGCCGACGGGTACGAACCGGCCAGCACCGCCACCCCGACCGCGAGCCCGATCCAGACCGGCATCATCGCGAGGTCGATCACCACCACCCAGCCCGCGATCGCCGACACCAGCGCGACGACCCCGACCCCGAGCACGGCCCCGGCGACCCCGCCGACGAGCCCCACGACCAG
This sequence comes from uncultured Actinomycetes bacterium, assembly GCA_903899845.1. GTDB lineage: Bacteria > Actinomycetota > Acidimicrobiia > IMCC26256 > PALSA-555 > CAIUKV01. The sequence goes on along the minus strand of CAIUKV010000203.1, from coordinate 5,102 downwards.
GGCCTCGGCGAGGAACTGGAGCCCGACCAGCGCCCGGGTGGTGCCGAGCGCGCGGCGGATCCCGATCTCGGCCGAGCGCTGCAGCACCGAGATCGACATCACGTTGGCGATGCCGAGGCCGCCCACCGCCAGGGCCAGGAGTCCGGCGAACAACGCCGTCTGCTGGAGCGTCCGGTCGGCCTGGGCCGACGCCTCCAGCGCCGCGCTCGGGATGCGGGTGGTCACCGAGTCGCTGCTGCCGAGGTTCACCGCGGTGGGGATCGCCGCGTCGACCTGCTCCGTCGTGCCCGGCGCCGCCCGCACGTACATCTTCGTCGGCGCACCCTCGGTGGCGAAGTCGTTCTCGGCCGCCCACTGGGTGATGAACACCGCGTTGTCGAGGTTCGGCTCCAACGGCACCCGCTCGAGCACGCCGACCACGCCGTAGTCGATCCCGTTGAGCCGGAGCGTCCGGACCTCGCCCGGGATCACCCCGAACTCGTCGGCCAACCCGCCGCCGAGGACCACCGCCCGGGTGCGGTTGACCCGGTCGGCGCGGTCGAGCCAGCGCCCGCTGCGCACCGGGACCTCGAGCACCGCGGGTAGGCGCGAGTCGGCGGCGAGCACCGGGACCGGGAACGTCTCGAAGTAGTCGGCGCCCCCCTCCGAGGGCAGGGTCACCACCCCGGGCACCTCGGCCACCGCCGACGCCCGCACCACGGCCGGGATCGCCCGGACCCGGCGCACCGCGTCGGTCGGCAGGGTCGGGTTCTGACGCCCGAAGGCCGAGCCCGCCTCGGCGGTGATGAGGGTCGTGCCGAGCTCGTCGAGCCGGGCCTTGAGATCGCCCTTGGCCGACTCGGTGAGCCCGACCGCGCCGACCATCGCGGCCACCCCCACCACCGGCCCGAGCATGATCAGCAGCGTCCGGGCCTTGCGGGCCAGGATCCCACCGATCGCGATCCCGACCAGGTCGCGGAACCGGCTCACGGCGCCACCGCCGACGCCTCGGCGACGAACGGGGCCGGGACCTGCGTGGCGTCGGACACGATCCGGCCGTCGCGCATCGACACCACCCGATTGGTGGTCACGGCGATGCGGGGGTCGTGGGTGACGAGGATCAGCGCCCGGTCGGCCTGCGCGAGCCGGGCGAAGATGTCCATGACCAGCACCGCGTTCGCGGTGTCGAGCGCGCCGGTGGGCTCGTCGGCCAGGATGAGGCGCGGCTCGGTCACGATCGCGCGCGCGATCGCCACTCGTTGCTGCTCCCCGCCCGACAGCTGCACCGGCCGGTGTTCGGCCCGGTCGGCCAGCCCGACCTCGGCCAACGCCGCGAGGGCCCGCTCCCGGCGCTCGGCCCGGGCCAGGCCCCGGTAGCAGAGCGCGGTCTCGACGTTGCCGAGCGCGGTCAGGTACGGGATGAGGTGGAACTGCTGGAACACGAAGCCGATCACCTCGCCCCGGAGGCGGCTGCGCTCGTCGTCGGCCAGCGATCCGGTGTCACGCCCCGTCACGTACACGGAGCCCGCGCTGGGCCGGTCCAGCACTCCGAGCAGGCCGAGCATCGTCGACTTGCCCGAGCCCGACGGTCCGATGATCGCCAGGTGGTCACCCGCCCGGACCTGCATCGACACGTCCCGCAGGGCGTGGACCGGCACCTCCTGCCCGAACACCCGGGACACGCCGACGAGCTCGAGCAGCGGCTCGCCACCACCCGGCGTGCTCACGGGCGGCGTTGATCGAGCTCGACCACCACCACGTCGGTGGCGGTGAGACCCGAGCGGATCTCGATGTACGAGCCCTCCGACAACCCGGTCTCGACCGTCACCTCGCGGGTCTTGCCGGAGCGCAGGTCGATGAGCCGCACGACGTCGTCGCCCGAGCCGTTCTGCTTGACCGCGGCGATCGGGATCGTGAGGACGGCGAGGCGCTCGGCCACCACGACCTCGACCGTGACCGGGGTGCCGTCGGCCGCACCCAGGTCGCCGCGCACCTGCACGGTCCCCTCGAAGGTCTGCTGGCGGCTCTCGGCGTCGGTGGTCGGGAAGTCGGCGAGGGCGGTGATGACCCCGGGGGCCGAGGGTCCCCCGCCCTGGACCCTGACCGTGGCGTTCTGGCCCACCTTGAGCTTGGTCCGGTCGGCCGCGCTCACCGCGAGCGTCACCGCGATCGTCGGCTCGGTGATCGTGAACAGCAGCCCACCGGAGGCCACGACGTCACCCTCCTTGACCCGGATCTGGCCGAGCCGCCCCCCGCCGTTGGTGACGATCACGTCGGTGGGCAGGAAGTACACGTTGGTGTTGAGCGTGAGGATCGGGATGTCCACCCAGATCTGCCCGGCCGGGAGCACCACGGTGCCCGTCACCGGCGCGATGTCCCGGCCCTGCTGGGCCGTGCCGGTCACCGTGTACTGCACCGAGGTGTCGCGCACCGGCGCCTGGTCGGCCAACACCGTGAAGGTCACCCCGCCCCCGAGCCCGACGGCGCCGGCGCTCCCGACGATCGTCAGCTTGGGCTTGGTCGGGGCCAGGATCGTGACCGCGGCCGAGCCCGGGCTGCCGACGGCGTACGTCGACTGGGGGACCAGACCGACCACCAGGGTGGTGTCGTCCTGCACCCGCCCGTTGTTGAGGGTCGGGACGGGGACGGTCAGGGCGGTCTGGTTGGGCGGGATGGTCACCACGCCCCCCGGCGGGTTGAAGTCCGACCCGGGCACGGCGTCCCCGCCGTACTGGAGCACGAGGTCGAGCGCCTGGCTGAGGGGGCGGTCCAGCCCGATGGTGAACTGCGCGGGCTGCCCGCCGGTGACCCGCAGGTTGCCGGCGCTGATCGTGACCACCGGCACCACCGCACCGGCGTCACCGAGGATCGTCACCGTGGCCGCGCTCTGGCTCCCGAGGGTGTACTGCGCGCCCGGCGTGGCCGCGACCACCACGAAGCGGTCGGGCGTGATCGTCGTGCGGGTCTTCGACTGCACCGTGACCGTCGCCGACGAATGCCCGGCCGGGATCACCGCGATCGGCGGGAACGCCACGTAGTCCACGTCGGGCTGGGCCGTTCCGCCCACGTTCAGGTTGACCTGGATGTCGTGGGGCGCGCTCACGTTGCTCGTCAGCGTGATCGTGGCCGCCTGCCCCCGGGCGATCGACGCCGTGCCCGAGACGGTGATCTGCGGCATGACCGACGACTGCACCGTGACCGTCGCTGTGCCCGGGCTGCCCACCGTGTAGTCGGGGTCGGCGACGAGGGTGGCGATCAGCGTCTGGTCCGGCGCGGTGGCGTTGGGGAGCACGATCGTCTGGACCGTCACCGACTGGCTCCCCGACGGGATGGTGACGGTGCGGGGCGTGGTCCCGGGCACGAGGTCCCCGGGGGAGACCGTCCCCCCGACGGTCAGCGTCACGTCGAGGTCGGCGGTCACCGCGGCGTCGGCGCTCACGACCAGCGAGACCACCCCGGGCCGGGCCACCGTGGTCGACGCCGCCCGCACGGTGACGATCGGGAGCGCCGCCGGGCGCCCGGCGGTTCGAGCCGCGGTACGGGCGGCGGTGCGGCGAGCGGGCGGCGGACCGATGGTGAGCCCGGCCGAGGTCTGGGCCCCGAGCTCGTAGCCCGCACCCTGCTGGAGCGCGACCGTCACCGCCTGGCCCGCCGACGGCGCCGCCCCGGGGTAGCCCCGGGACGCCTGCCACTGCCCGAGCGCGAAGCGGGTCTGCTCGGTGAACCGCGTGTCGATCGGGCCGGGCGGGAACCCGGCCGCGGCCAGGATCGTCTTGAGCTGGAGCACGTCGGCGCCCTCGGCGCCCACGTCGAGCTTGCGGAAGAACGGGAACAGGCCGGGGGCCGCGACCGACACCCGACCGTCGACCGCGAGGATGCGGTCACCGGGGTTCAGGGGCGCACCGTCGGGCAGGAAGACCGCGTTCACCACCGAGCCGCCACCGGCGCCGGCGCCGGTGGCTCCGCTCCCGAGCCAGTTGACCCGGCGCTGCTCCGCCCGCTCGAGGGTCCCGGGCACCGACACCTCGTCGCGCAGGTCCCGCACCGTCGCCACGTCGGTGATGAGCACCGGCCGGGACGCGTCGCTCCCGCCCGAGGTCGCGGCCCACACGACCCCGCCCGCGGCGAGCACCGCGACGACCACCCCGATGACGATCCACTTCCGCACCGACGGCCTCCCCGTCCCCGACTGACCCGACTGACCCGACTGACCCGACTACTTCGACGACGGCGACCCGACTACCGCGACCCTCCGCCGAGCCCCACCTGACGCTGCGCCCGGTCGGCGCACTCCTGGACGTCGTTGCTCGTCAGGAGGTCCTTGCCCGGCGGGCCCTTGATCTGGTCCCCGGAGTCGGTCCCGAGGCTGAACAGCCGTCCCTGCGCGTCGGGCACCGGCTCGGGCACCTTCCAGCCCCGCTCGATCATGCAGGTCCGCCACCGGAGGTAGGCCTTGTTGCGGGTCTCGAGCTCCGCGGGGGTCAGGCCCTCGTTCGCGCTCTGGGCGGTCTGGAGCGCCTGCACGACGTTCGAGCGCGCCGCGCAGGTGGAGAGGGCCTCGATGTACTTCGGGTCGTTGGTCGGTGAGCTCGGGTTCGACGCGTCGGGCGCGCCCGTGAACGTGACCCCGAGACCGTCGAGGCAGCCCCGGAACTTCGCCAGCGCAGCGAACAGGGCCGTGGTCGGATCCTCGCGCTGGTCGAGCGGGATCGTGGTCGAGGTCGCGCGGCCCCCCGACCCACCCCGACCGCCGTCCGCCCCGGGCGCCTGGACGTCGATCTGCCCGGCCGGCAGCACCCGCGGGCTCTGGTCGTCGCCCCCACAGCCGGCCAGCACGAGCACGACGACCACCGGCGCGAGGAGCCACGGCCGCCACCGCGCGGTGGTCGAACCCCGCCGCGCCCCGCGTCGGCCGTCGCTCGCGTGTGACACCCCGCCCCCTCCGAAATCCGCCGGACCGTCCGGAACCTATTGCCGGGGCCGGCGCCAGGCAAGGCGGGGTGGCCGCGGGGCCGGAGCGGGGCGGGAGCGGGGCGGGAGCGGGGCGGGAGCGGGGCGGGAGCGGGGCGGGAGCGGGGCGGGAGCGGGGCGGGAGCGGGGCGGGAGCGGGGCGGGAGCGGGGC
>CAIUKV010000202.1 GCA_903899845.1 uncultured Actinomycetes bacterium | reverse complement strand
TCAGGACGAGGATCACCACGTGGCCGAATCCCGACCAGTGCGTGGCGGTGTCGACGACCGTGAGCCCGGTCACGCAGACCGCGGAGGTGGTGGTGAACAGCGCCGTGAGCACGTTCACCGCGCCGTCGCCCCGGATCGCGACGGGGAGGCTGAGCAGCACGGTGCCGACGGCGATGACGGCTGCGAAGGCCAGCACGATCAGCCGGGCCGGGTGCAGCATCTCGGTGCGGGCACCGCGGTGCGTCGTTCCGGTGGCAGCACCCCGGTGCGTCGGCATCGGGCAGCATTCTGGCACCGCCGGGGCCGCGCGCGGGCCGCCGGCCTCGTGCGGCCTCAGCCGGGGTCGGGCTCGGTGGGGTCGGCGTCGGGTTCGGGGTCGAGCACGATGCCGTAGGCGTGCGCGAGCGCGAGCGCCATCCCGGTCGCCCGGGCGTACACCGCCGCGAAGTAGTGCGGGGCGGCGTCGGCCCGGGGGAAGGGCGGCACGCCGAGCGAGTCGATCAGCGCGGTGGGGTGCTCGACCGGCTCGACGGGGTCGAGCGGTCCCGCGGCGGCGTCGGGGTTCCCCCAGAACGGGCGAGCCGACCCCTTGCGGCGCGGGGTCCGGGTCCGGCGGCGGCGGCCGCCCCCGTCGCTCACGCCTCCCGCTCCGCGTCGCCGGGGCCACCGCCGGGCCCGCCGCCGGGGCCGGTGCCCGGGTCCCCGGTCGCCGCGAGGTCCTCGGTGAGGACCGCATCGGTGCGGATCCCGAGGGCCGAGCGCAGCTGCTCGCGGTCGAGGTCGGCGAGGGAGCTCGACTTGGGCAGCACGAGGTCGGCGATGCGGCGCTTGCCCGCGACCACCTCCTCGACCCGCTCGTCGACCGTGCCCGGGCACACGAGGCGGTGACAGATGACGGTGTGGGTCTGGCCGATCCGCCACGCCCGGTCGCGGGCCTGGTCCTCGACCGCGGGGTTCCACCAGCGGTCGTAGAGCACCACGTGGTTGGCGGCGGTGAGGTTGAGGCCGGTGCCGCCCGCCTTGAGGGAGAGCACCAGGGCGCCGGCGCCGTCGCCGGACTGGAACTCCTCGATGATGCGGTCGCGGACGTTGCGGGTGAGCCCGCCGTGGTAGCACTCCACCGGCGTGCCGGTGCGCTCGGTGAGGTACCGGGCGAGCTGCATGCCCCACTCGGCGAAGTGGGTGAAGATCAGCACCCGCTCCCCGGCGGCGAAGACGTTGTCGACGATCTCGTCGAGGCGGGCGAGCTTGCCCGAGCGGCCGGCCAGCGGTCGGTCGTCGGCCTGGTAGGCGGACGGGTGGTTGCAGATCTGCTTCAGCGCGGTGATCGCGGCGAGGATCTGGCCCTGCCGGGGCTCCTCGCCGTCGGGCAGGTCGCCGGCGAGGACGAGCCGGTCGAGCACCGCCTGGTAGAGGCCGATCTGCTCGGGGGTCATCGAGCAGTGGTCGAGCTCGTCGATCCGGTCGGGGAGCTCGGCGGCGATGGCGGGCTCGGCCTTGGTGCGCCGGAACACGAGGATGCCGTTCAGGGCCCGCAGCGCGTTGTCGGCGGCCTGCTCCTTGCCCGCCTCGCCGTTGCCGCTCAGGCCGGCCACGAACTGGGGCCGGGTCCCCACGAGGCCGGGGTTGGCGAAGTCGAGGATGGCCCAGAGGTCGCCGAGGCCGTTCTCGATCGGGGTCCCGGTCAGCGCCACCTTGACCCGGGCCGGGATGCGGCGGAGCTGCTGCGCGGTGTCGCTCGCCGGGTTCTTGATCGCCTGGGCCTCGTCGAGCACGACGGTGGACCAGGTGACCCGCTCGATCGCGTCCATGTCGCGCACGGCGGTGCCGTAGGTGGTGATCACGACGTCGGCGTCGGCGGCGAGCCCGGCGATCTCGTCGGCCTCGGCGCGGTTGGCGCCGTGGTGCACCCGGACCCGCAAACCGGGGACGAACGCCTCGGCCTCGGCGGCCCAGTTCCCGACGACCGCGGGTGGGGCGATGACGAGGGCGGGATCGCCGCCCGCGGTCGCCTGCAGGTGGGCGAGCATGGTCGGCGTCTTGCCCAGGCCCATGTCGAGCGCGAGACAGCCGCCGATGCCGGCCCGGTCGAGGAAGCCGAGCCAGGCCAAGGCGTCGGCCTGGTACGAGCGCAGCACCCCGACGAAGCCGGCCGGCTCGCCGGCGGGGCGACCGGAGACCTCGGAGGCGGCCGCGAGCAGGTCCGACGCCCAGCCGTCGCCGGCGAGGGTGATCCCCCCGGCGAGCGGCGAGCCGTCGAGGCCGAGGGCGAGCCGCAGCATGTCGGCCCCCGAGAGCCGGGTCTGGTCGGCCCGGGCGGCCAGGGCCTCGGCCGCGGCGGCGAGGTCGGCCTGGTCGAGCGCGACCCAGCGGCCCCGCGAGTGGATGAGGGGCCGGGCCTCCTTGGCCAGGCGGGCGATGTCGGCCGCGGTGAGCTCGACGTCGTCGAACACCGCGGACCACCGCACGTCGGCGAGCTGGCTCGCGCCCACCGCGGTCTCGGTCGCCTCGGTGAAGATGCGCAGCGACGGCCGGGGGCGCCGGAGGCTGAGGGCGGGGACCCGGACGTCGAAGCCGGCGGCGGCCAGCCGCGGCCCGATGTCGACCATCAGCTCCCAGGCCTCGTCCTGGGCGATGATCTGATGGCCCCGACGGGTGCTGGGGCGGCGGAGTGCGGGCACCATGCGCTCGACCCGGCCGATCTCGTCCTCGAGCTCGCCGCGCTCGGCGGCGCTGCGGGCATCGACGATGGCCCGCTCGATCGGGGTGAGCGTGCCGTCGGCCGACTCGGTGAACACCGCGAGGTCCCAGGCGGGATCGCCGGGCGGCGGTGCCTCGAGCCGCACCACGAGCGGCACGTGCTCGCGCACGACGCTGCGGACCCAGTGCTCGGCCTTGGTCGCGAGCTCGTCGGCGACGCGGGTGGGGGCCTCGAACGCCGAGCCGTCGAGGCGGGCGAGGAACGCCTCCGTGACGTCGGCGGCGTTGCGCACGACCGGCGGTGGGGCCGGGACCTCGATGCGCCGGGCGCTGTCGCGACAGAAGGCGTCGACCATCCCGGTGAGGGCCGAGCGGGTGAGGGCGCGGGCGTCGACGCGGGCGTCGAGGGCCCGCACGCTGCCCGGCATGGCCGCGACCACCTCGGCGAGGCGATCGGCGTCGACGAGGGCGGGGGTCCACCGCACGGAGTAGGAGGCCGACGTGCTGCGGCCACCACCGTTGCGCTTCCGGCGCTGGCGCAGCAGCGGCACCATCGCACCGCGGGCGGTGAGCTCGACCGACCAGATCGCGACGCGACCCAGCCACCGGACCCCGGCACCGACCTCGGCGTCGAGCTGGCCGGCCCCGGCGGCGACGAGCCAGCCCAGGACCTCGCCGACCGGAGCGCTGACCGCGTCGGCCTTGGTGCCGTCGGGCAGGGGCACACCGGCGTGCGCGACCCAGGGGGCGGCGGGCGCCTCGGCGTCGGCGAGCAGCTCCTGCACCTCGGCGGTGTCGCCGGGCTCGCAGCCCGGACCTCCGGCCCACGCGACGACCCGCCCGGGCTCCCACGACAGCTGGAGGCGCACCTCCTGGGGGACCAGGGCGTCGACGTCGGGCTCGCGTGCCGCCGGGGGCGGCGGGGGAGCGGGGGTGTCGATCGTGACGCCGGTCAGCCGGGACCAGGCGCTCACGAGCTGGTGGAGGTCGCGCTCGGCGTCGGCGACGACCTGGGCCCGCTCGGGGCCGGCGAGTCGGCGGGCCGCGTTGCAGTGCTGGTCCGCAGCGCGGATCGCCGCGTTGAGGGTGGTCTGCCAGCGGTCCCGGTCGGCCTCGAGCAGCGCGCGCTGCTCGGGGGTCGCTGCGCCGGCGGCGTCGTCCTCGACCGCGGCCTCGAACTGCCACGCCGGAACGGGCGTGGTCGTTGTCGTCATCGGTGCATCGATCTTCCGCCTGGGCGGGTCTGGAGGACGCCCCCGGCCTCCGGCGTGGAGGACGGGCCCGTCCCCGGGAAGTGGCCCCGGGTTGTCAGCCGGCTCGTGCCGGACGACCGGTGGCGGGACCGGCTGCGCGGGCGCCGAGCGGGGCGCCGAGGCAGGAGTCCCGTGCCGGCCGAGGGACCGGCCCACGGGTAGTGGGCCCCTTCACCATAGCGGACGACGGGGGTCGCGGGCCGGGTCGGCCCGATGCCGACTCAGGAGCGGTTGGTCGGCAGCTTGGGCAGCAGCCAGTCGAGGAACGAGGCCTCGCTGCGGGTCTGGAGGTAGATGCGGCCCGGCCCGGTGAGCTCGACCACGAAGCCCTCGCCGCCGAGGATGGTGGACTTCCAGTTGCCCGCCTTGCGCACCTGGTACTGGACGCCCTCGCCCCAGCCGACCATGTGGCCCGAGTCGACCACGTAGGTCTGGCCCGCGGCGAGGTCCATCGACTGGATCGCGCCGTAGCTCGAGACGACCATCTGGCCGGTGCCCGAGCACTTCAGCATGAACAGGCCCTCGTTGCTGAAGAAGGTCTTGGCCCCACCCCACTTCGTGTCGATGTCGATCGACTCCGCCGACGCGAGGTAGGAGCCCGACTGCAGGTACACGGTCTGGCCGGCGAGCTCCCAGTGGACCACGTCGCCGGGCAGGGACGGTGCGACGACCACGTGGGCGTCGGGCCCGGTGGCGCGGAACGTGTTCATGAAGAACGACTCGCCGCCGAGCACGGAGCGCTTGAGCCCCTTGAGCACACCACCCTGGGTGCTGGTCTGGATCTCGACTCCGGGCGACATCGCCATCATCGCCCCGGCCTCCGCCTTGACCGCCTCACCGGGGTCGAGGTGGATGGTGGCCATCGCGAACGCGGGGCTGAACGAGATCTCGGTGCGCACAGGGTCCTCCGTCGGGTCGGGGCCCGGGACGGTCCGCGGGCTGCGGACCGCCGAGTGCGGTCCGCGGGTGCCGACCGCGGGCCGTGGGCCGCCAGCAGCGTGGCACACCGGCGCGGCCGCGTGCCGGACCGGACCGCCGTAACCTCCCGCCGTGGCCCGCCCGCACCCCGTGCTCGTCGACCTGGCCGCCGGGCGGACGCCTGCGCCCGGGGCGGTGGGCGGCGCGGACGCCGAGGCCCTCCTCGTCTCGGCCCTGGACCACGGGATGGTGGGCCTCCTGTGGAGCCACGTGCGGGCCGCCGAGCCCGGGTTCGCGCTGCGGACCCGCCTGGCCGGCCTCGACGCCCTCACCCGCCGCCGCCACGAGCACCTGTGGGGTGCGCTCGCGGCGACCCGGGACCGCCTCGCCGCGGTCGGGGCGGGGTTCGTGACGATCAAGGGCGTCACCGCCGAGGCGCGGTGGTACGGACGCGCGGGTGAGCGCCCGAGCAGTGACGTCGACGTGCTGCTCGCACCGACGGACCTCGCCCGGGCCGACGCGGTCGTCGCCGCGTTCGACCCGGCGCACCCACTCGCCCGAGTGATGCCCGCCCTCGTCGCGGCGGGCGTGGTCCAGTCGGTCGACCTGCGCGTCGCCGACGTGCCGGTGGACCTCCACTTCGACCTGTGCAAGCTGGGGTACCCGATGCGCGACCCGCAGGCGGTGTGGGCCCGGACCGTCGAGCACCCGATGCCGGCGGGGCCGCCGGTGCGGGTGCTCGCGTCCGAGGACGCGCTGGTGCACTTCCTCGTGCACGCCAACAAGGACAGCTTCCCCCGCCTCATCGGATGCGCCGACGTCGTGCGGGTCATGGCCGAGCCCGACCTCGACTGGGACGTGGTCGGCCGGACCCTCGGGACCGAAGGGCTCGAGACGGTCGCGGCGCGTGCGCTCGACCTGATCACCCGGGCGCTCGCGGTGCCGCCGGGGCCGTTGCGCATCCCGCCGGGGGTCCGGCGGCGGGTGTGGGGGATCACCTGGCCCGACCGGGTCGTGCTGCTCGGGAGCACCGGGACGGTCCGGTCGCGGCGTCAGGAGGTCCTGCCCTTCCTCGTGCACGGGCGCGGGGCCGCGGCCGCCGGATCGGCGGTGCGGGTCGTGTTCCCGGCGCCGGCGGCGGTGCACCACCGGTACGCCGACCTGCCCGGGGGCTACCTGCGCCGCCTCGCCCGGGGGCGGTGGGACGGGGGGCGGGCCCGCCGGGCCGCGCTCCGGGCCCGGGAGCGCGCCGCGGCCGGGGCAGTCGCGGCCGGTGCGTCGAGGGCGGCCGGTACGGCTGGTGCATCGAGTGCGGCCGAGGCGGGGCTGCCGGGGGTGACGGCATCGGCGGCGCTGCTGCGGCGACGGATCGAGGCGGGGCCGCTGTGGATCCCGGTCTCGGGCCGGTCGATGGCGGGGTCGATCCCCGGGGGCACCCGGGTCCGGCTCGACGCCCCGCCCGGGCCCCGCCGGGGCGAGGTCTGGGCGTACCGCCGGCCCGACGGGGTCCTGGTGGTGCACCGGGTGCGGCGTGTGACCCCCGACGCGATCGGGTTCCAGGGCGACGGGTGCGTGCAGGCCGATCCGCCGGTGGGGCCCGACTGGCTGGTGGGTCGGGTCGTCGCCGTCGCGCCGCACCGGCCCGCGATCGTCTGGGGTCCGTCGGCCGGCGCGCTGCGGCGGAGCGCGCGGATGCTCGTGGCGGCCGCGGTGGTGGGGACCCGCCGGGTGCGGGGCGCCGGGCGGCGCCCGACCCCGGGGGCTCCGGCACCCCGTCCGTAGACTCGGGCCATGGCCGACTCGGTGCGCGCCCGGCTCGTGGCCCGAGCCGACGTCGCGCCCGACGCATCGGCGCTCTGCGCGCCGGGGCGCGCGCCGACGGGTGCCGCGGCGCTCGTCGGCCATCTCGCGGCCGGGGCGGAGCGCCTCCGGGCCGAGGTCCCCGAGGGCGCCGCGGTGGCGCTCGCGCTGCCCGACGGACCCGACCTCGCGACCGTGCTGCTGGCCGGGCTCGGCACCGTGCCGGTCGCGCCCCTCGCTGCCGACCGTCCGGCCGCCGAGCACGCCCGCGACCTGCGCGCGATGGGCGCAGGCCTGGTCGTGGTGCAACGCGACCACGACACCCCGGCCCGGGTCGCGGCGGCCGAGCTGGGGCTGCCCGTGCTCGAGCTGGTCCCCGGGGAGGAAGCCGGGGCGTTCACCCTCGAGGGGGCGGCGCAGTCCCCCGACGTCGATCCGCGACCGAGCGGACCCGACCTCGCCGGGGTCGCGCTCGTGCTGTTCACCTCGGGGACCACGAGCCGGCCCAAGCTCGTGCCGCTCACCGAGGCGAACCTCCTCGCCTCGGCGGATGCGGTGGCCGACACGCTGCGGCTCGCATCGACCGACCGCACCCTCGGGGTCATGCCCCGCTTCCACATCCACGGGATCGTGGCCGGGCTGCTCGCGCCGCTGCTCACCGGCGGGAGCGTGGTGGCGACCCCGGGCTTCCGGCCCGACGCGGTGTGGACGTGGATCGACGAGTTCGCGCCCACCTGGTACACCGCGGTGCCGACGATCCACCAGGCGATGCTCGAGGTGACGCGCGCCCGGGCGACGGGTGGGCGCGCGGTGCGCTCGTCGCTCACGTTCGTGCGGTCGTCGTCGGCCGCGCTGCCCGAGCCGGTGCGCGCCGGACTGGAGGCGGTGCTCGGCGTGCCGGTGATCGAGGCCTACGGCATGACCGAGGCCGCCCACCAGATCGCGAGCAATCCCCGTCCGGACCCCCGGTCGCGAGCCGCCCGGCCGAGGCCGGGCACGGTCGGGTGGGCGACCGGCTGCGAGCTCGTCGTGCTCGACCCGGACGGGCAGGTGCTCCCGGCGGGCCACGTGGGCGAGGTGGCGATCCGCGGTCCCGGCATCACCGCCGGGTACCTCGACGCGCCCGAGGCCCAGGCCGAGGCGTTCCGTGACGGCTGGTTCCGCACCGGCGACCAGGGCGTGCTCGACGCCGACGGGTGCGTGACCCTCACCGGCCGGTTCAAGGAGCTGGTGAACCGGGGGGGCGAGAAGGTCGCCCCGGCCGAGGTGGAGGCGGTGCTCCTCGAGCACCCCGACGTGGCCGAGGCGGTGGCGTTCGCGGTCCCGCACCCGCGGCTCGGCGAGGAGGTCGGTGCCGCGGTGGTGCTGCGGGCCGACGCCACCGTCACCGGACCGGGTCTGCGGGTGTTCGCGGCGGGTCACCTCGCCCCGTACAAGGTCCCGCGGCGCGTGGTCGTGGTCGACGCGGTCCCGAAGGGCGCCACGGGGAAGGTGGAGCGGCGGACCCTCGCCGCCCGCCTCGGCCTCGACGCCCCGTCCGGAGCGGATCCGGACCCGGTGCCGACGCCCCCGGCCGACGACCTCGAGGCCCGGGTCGCCGCGCTGTGGCAGTCGGTCCTCGGTGACGACGCGCTCCCCGACGTCGACCGCGACTTCTACGCGCTCGGCGGCGACTCGCTGCACGCGGTCGTGCTGCTCGAGGAGGTGGCCCATGAGTTCCGGCGGCGCCTCCCCGCGACCGTGTTCGTGGAGGGCGTGACGGTCCGCACCATGGCCGCGGCGCTGCGGTCCGATCCGGTCGACGCCTCGGCGCCGGCGATGGTGCCGGTCCAGCCGGCCGGGAGCCGACCCCCGCTCTTCGGCATCATGCGGGCGGGCTCGGTGGTGGCCCTGCGGCACCTCGCGACCGCACTCGACGACCGCCCCGTGTACGGGCTGTGGATGCCGGCGATGCACGGGCCGCCCGACGCGGCGGGCACGATCGAGGAGATCGCCGCCATCGCGGTCGGGCTGATCCGGGAGGTGCGCCCCCACGGGCCGTACCTGCTGTTCGGGCACTCGCTCGGTGCGGTGGTCGCCTACGAGGTGGCCCGGCAGCTCGCGGCGGCGGGCGAGACGGTGACCTTCCTCGGCATGGCCGACGGCGTCCACCCCGAGTGGCTGCGCCGCCGGTACGCCCATCGGCACTCGCTGCGCTACCGGCTCCGCAAGCTCGTGAGCCGCAAGGGGCCGGCGGTGATCGCGTACCGGCTCCGGCAGGTGCGGAACCGGGTCCGGCGGCGACCGGCCCCGGCGCAACCGGTTCGGCGTCTTCCCGGGACCGACGCGGTGGCCGACTGGGGCGCCGCCCTCGCCCGCGAGCGCGCCTACCACCCGGGGCCGGCCCCGGTCCCGGTGACGCTGCTCGTGTGCCGGGCCTACGCCGACCTGGTCGGGCGGCCCGACCTGGGCTGGGCCGGGTCGGTCCCCGAGGGGTCGGAGTTCGTGGCCGTCCCCGGCGACCACGACACGATGATCGGCGAGCCCCACGTCCACGTGCTGGCCGCGGCGGTGGCGGCCCGGGTGGCGACGAGCCCCGGGGCCTGACCCGGCACCTCGCCCCGACCGCGCGGCTCGGCCCGACCCCGCCCCGGCGGGCCCGGCCGGGTCAGCGGGGGATCGACCGGAACGGGATCCCCTTGTCGACCCGGGGCTCCGGCGGCAGCCCGAGCACCTTGTCGCCGATCGTGTTGCGCTGGATCTGGTCGGTGCCGCCGCCGATCTTGGGGTTCCACTGCCCGAGGAAGTCCATCTGCCACGAGCCGTCGTCGGGGGCGTCACCGGCCCAGAGGGTCGCGTGGGGGCCGAGCATCGCCATGAGCATGTCGGCCTCGGCCGAGAGGTGCTGGGAGACGTAGAGCTTGAGGATCGAGCTCTCGGGCCCGGGGGCGATCCCCTTGGCCGCCGCGGTCTTCAGCCGGTACCCGAGGTACTTGAGGATCTCGTGGCGGACGAAGCTCTGGGCGAGGCGCTGGCGGGTGGTGGGGTCGTCGGCGAGGCCCATCCGGCGGGCCAGCTCGACCGATCCCGGGAAGGGCGACCGCGACGCCGACCCGATGAGGTTCCGCTCGTTGGCCAGCGTGGTCATCATCGGGCCCCACCCGCCGTCCACGTCGCCGAGAACGTTGGCGTGCGGGATGCGCACGTCGGTGAGGAACACCTCGTTGAAGTGGGCGGCTCCGGTGATCTGGCGGAGGGGCCGCGTCTCGATCCCGGGCGTGCGCATGTCGACCAGGAAGTAGGTGATGCCCCGGTTCTTCGGCGCGTCGAGGTTCGTGCGGGTGAGGAGGATCCCCCAGTCGGAGTAGTGCGCGCCCGAGTTCCAGACCTTCTGGCCGTTGACCACCCACTCGTCGCCGTCGCGCACCGCGCTGGTGGCGAGCCCGCCGAGGTCACTCCCCGCGTTGGGCTCGGAGAACAGCTGGCACCAGACCTCGTCGCCCCGCAGCATGGGCTGGAGGAAGCGCTGCTTCTGGTCGTCGGAGCCGTGGGCCATGAGCGTCGGCCCGGCCATGCCGATGCCGACCGCGAACACGCCCCACGCCGACAGGAACCGGGCCTCCTCGGCCCGGAAGATCGCGTCCTCGGTGGGGGTGCCGCCCCGCCCGCCGTACTGCGTGGGCCAGGTGATGCCGGCCCAGCCGTGGTCGTACTTGTGGGCCTGCCAGGCCCGGCACGCCGCGAGGTGCCGGCGCTCGTCCTCGGGGTCGGTGATGTAGACGGAGACGGGCCCGTCGCCGGCCGCGAACGCGGGGGCGTGGGTCTCGAGCCAGGCCCGGGCCTCGGCCCGGAAGGCGATCTCCGCCGGGGTCTCGTCGAAGTCCATCGCCACGATCAAAGCCGGACCCGGGGGTCGGCCGCCAACCGGTCAGGCGCCGGTCCAGCGGGGTGGGCGCTTCTCGACGAAGGCCCGCATGCCCTCCTGGGCGTCCTGGCTGCGGGTGACCCGCTCGGTGTGGGCGGCCTCGATCGGGCGGGCCTCCGGCTCCGGGAGCCAGCCGGTCTCGATCGCCGAGGCCTTGGTCTCGGCCACCGAGACGGGAGCGGCGGCGGCGATCCGCTCGGCGATCTCGAGGGCCCGGGCCCGCCCCTCGCCCCGGGGGACGACGTGGGTCACGAGGCCCCAGCGCAGGGCCTCCTCGGCGTCGAGGATGCGTCCGGTCAGGAGCATCTCCATCGCCACGGCGTAGGGGATCTGGCGCTTGAGCCGCATGGTCGACCCGGCGCCGGCGATGAGGCCGCGGTGCACCTCGGGCACCCCGAAGCGGGCGTGCTCCTCGGCGATGCGGATGTCGGTCTGCTGGAGCATCTCGCACCCGCCCCCCATGCAGTCGCCGTTGACCGCGGCGATCACCGGGACCCGGAGGTGGTGGAGCAGCAGCAGGCCCCGGGCGATCAGGGCCGGGTCCGCCTGGGCCCGGCGCTCGGGCTCGGTGGGCTCGGTGGCACGGCCTCCCGCCATCCACCCCGCCGAGAGGTCGCCGCCGACGCAGTAGTGGTCGCCGGCGCCGGTGAGGATCGCGCTGCGTACCGAGGGGTCGGCCTCGATCGCGTCCCAGGCGTCGGCGAGTCGGACCAGGAGGTCGAGCGACAGCGCGTTGCGCCGCTCGGGGCGGTGCATGGTCAGCACCACGGTGGTGTCGACGCGCTCGACCAGCAGGCTGGGCGCGGACGCGGACGCGGACGCGGGCGCGGGCGCGGCGTCGGGGGTCGGGGCGTCGGTCAACGGGTGGCCCGGGCCATGTAGAGCCAGAGGATGGTGGGTGCGCCCTGCGTGCGCATCGCGGCCCGGGCCGCGAGGAGGGTCGGCCCGGCCGCGGTCTGCTCGTAGAACCAGGCCTCGGCCGCGGCGGCGTCGGGCGGCACCGCGACCAGCGACAGGGCGGCCTCCTCGTAGTACGTGCGGATGTCGTGACACGTCTGGACCGGGTCACCGGGGAGCCCGGCGGTGGCCCAGTCGGCGCCGTCGGCGATGCGGGCGAGGGCGGCGAGGGCGTCGGGCACCCGGTCGGCGTCGAGCACCCGCCCGATCGAGGTGGTGCCCCGGCGGGCGAGCGTGCGGTCCCACGCGGGCCGGAGGCCGATCGCCTCGTCGACCGCGGCCGGGAGGCTCGGGTCGAGGCGCGGTGGCATCGGGCACGCGAGCGGGGCCGAGTCGCTCTCGATGGTGACGGGGTGGTCGACGAGCACCGGTCCCGCGGGCGCGTCGAGCAGCGCGAACGCGCGCGTGAGCACGTCGTGCTGGAACTCGGGGTCGTCGGGACGCCCGAGCGGCCGACCGAGGGGGAAGGCGCAGTACAGCCCGCGTGGGGGTGGCAGCCGCTCGGCGACCTCCCGCACGGAGATCAGGGCGACGGTGGCGAGTCCGTGGGCCTCGAGGACCCGGGCGAGCACACACACGGTGCGCGAGCACAGCGGTCAGACGGGGGTGAGCAGCACCACGTCGACGGCGTCGGCCTGGAGCGCGGCGGCGACCGCCGGGCCGTGGTCGAGGCGGATCGCGCTGAGCGTGTCCTCCTGGTTCCCCGCGAACGCGTAGTGCCGGTCGGCGACGCTCCCGATGACCCCGCGCGTAGCGAGCTCGACGAGGCGGTCGATCGGGTACACGACGTCGAGGTCGGCCACGAAGCCGGAACGGTCGAAGTTGGGGCTCCAGTGGCCGAGCATCAGGTCGCGCCGGTCGGCGGGCAGCACCCGGAAGGATGCGTCGTCGGGGGTGTACCCGAGGTCGTCGGCGACGTGCAGCGCGGCGGTGGTGACGATCGCGACCCGGCACTCCGACAACGGGCGGCGCAGCGGGGTGAAGGGAGGGTCGCCCATCTCGGGCATGGGCGTGTTGGCGGCGAAGTCGCGCAGGGTCCGGTCGCTCATGGCGTCACGTCGTCGCCGGGGCCTTGGGCCCGCCGTTGACCCAGAGGGTCTGACCCGAGCAGTAGCTCGAGGCGTCGGAGGCGAAGAACAGCACGGCGTGGCCGATCTCCTCGGGGTCGCCGACCCGGTTCATCGCGTTGCCGGGACCGAGGATGGCGTCGTCGGGCAGGTTCTGGTGCTTGGTGGACTCGCCGTAGCCCTCGGTGCGCACCGCGCCGCAGGCCACGGCATTGACCCGGACGCCGCCGGGGGTCCAGGCCGCGGCGAGGGAGCGGGTCAGGCTGTTCATCCCCGCCTTGGCCGCGCCGTACGGCGCCACGTCGGGGAGGGCGAGGAAGCTCGCCCCCGACGAGATGTTCACGATCGTGCCCGAACCCCGTTCGAGCATGTGCCGGGCGGCGGGGCGCGAGAGGAACCAGACGCTGGCCAGGTTGAGATCGATGATGCGGTGCCAGTCGGCCACGCTCCACCGGTCCGGGGGTCGGTTGATGGCGCCGCCGGCATTGTTCACGAGCACGTCGAGGCGGCCGAGGCGATCGATCGCGGCGGCGACCAGGGCCTCGCAGGCGTCGGCGTCGGTGACGTCGGTCGGGACGACGAGGGCTCGGCGGCCGAGGGCCTCGACGTCGGCGGCGGTGCGCTCGAGCAGCTCGGTGCGCCGGGCCGCGAGGACGACGTCGGCGCCGTGGGCGGCCAGCACCCGGGCGGTGGCCCGGCCGATGCCGGTGCCGCTCCCGGTCACGAGCGCGACCCGTCCGTCGAGGGCGAAGCGGTGCTCGGCCATGGGTCCTCCGTGATCGGGGGGTCGGGGTGGGGGTCGCGGTGGGTGGCGGGTGCGGGGTGGTGCGCCCGGCGGCGGGCCCGGGGGGTCGTGCACCGGGCGGCGAGCCCGGCGACCGGCATCGTATTGTCGGGGCGCCGCGGCCGCACGGCCCGGCCGGGAGCCGACGGGGGGACACCGATGCCGACCAGCGCGCAACGCCGGGCCCGGGAGCGCTTCGGACCCGCCGGGACGCCGCGCGTCGCCGTGGTCGGGGCCGGGTACGGGGGCATCGCCGCCGGCGTGAAGATGAAGAACGCCGGCATCCACACCTTCACCATCTACGAGAAGTCCGAGCGGGTCGGGGGCACCTGGTGGGACAACCAGTACCCCGGGTGCGAGGTCGACGTGCACTCGCACCTGTACTCCTACGCGTTCAAGCCGCACGACTGGAGCCGGACCCACGCGAAGCGGTCCGAGCTGCAGGGCTACCTCGAGGAGACCGTCGGCGACTACGGGCTGTGGCCGCACCTGCGCCTCGGCACCGCGGTGGACCGGGCCGAGTGGGACGATGCGGCCCGCTGCTGGCGGCTCACGCTCGCCGACGGCACGACCGACGAGGTCCACGTGCTCATCGCGGCGACCGGCTTCCTGAACGTGCCCCGCTACCCCGACTGGCCCGGTCTCGACGACTTCGCCGGGCCGAAGTTCCACACCGCCCGCTGGGAGCACGAGCACGACCTGACCGGCAAGACCGTGGCGCTCGTCGGCACCGGCAGCACCGCGACCCAGATCCTCCCCGAGATCCAGCCGGTCGCGGGGAAGGTGTACCTCTTCCAGCGCGAGCCGGGCTGGGTCATGCCCAAGGGCGACCGCGACTTCACCCCGGTCGAACGAGCCAAGCTCCGCACCTTCTGGGGGCACCGGATGGAGCGGTGGCGCCAGCTGTACCGGATCGAGAAGGGCGTCTGGCGCGGGGCGGTGTACCGCCCCGGCTCGCCGACGAACCAGGCGCGTGAGCAGGCGTGCCGCGACTACATCGACCGGGTATTCGCCGACCGCCCCGACCTGGCCGCCTCCCTCACGCCGTCGTACCCGTACCCGGGGAAGCGACCGATCTTCAACACGACCTTCTACCCGACGCTCCTCTCCGACAACGTCGAGCTCGTGCCGCGGGCGGTGGAGCGGATCACGCCCACCGGCGTCGTCGACGCCGACGGGGTGGAGCGCGCGGTGGACGTGCTGGTCATGTGCACGGGGTTCCAGCCCACGAACTACCTCGCCCGCATCGAGATCGTCGGGCGGCAGGGCACGCTGCGCGACCACTGGGCCGGCGAGCCGCGTGCGTTCCTCGGGATCACGGTGCCGACGTTCCCGAACTTCTTCATCCTCTACGGTCCCGGCACCAACGGCGGCGAGATCGTCACCATGCTCGAGCGCCAGTCGGAGTACGCCGTGCGGGTGATGAAGCGGATGATGCGCACCGGCGTGTCGGCGGTGGAGGTGAAGCCGGACTGGGCGGCCCGGTACCACCGCTGGCTGATGGGGACGATGGAGGGCACGTCGTGGCAGATGTGCAACAACTACTTCACCGTCGCCAACGGCCGGATCGTGACCCAGTGGCCCTACGGGCCGACCCTCTACAGCTGGATGACCCGGCTGCTCGGACGACCGTCGGAGACCGCCCGGGCCGGATGAGCCGGCCGGCGAGGCGACCGGTGCGTCAGACGGGGAGGCAGTCGGCGGGCCCGCCGGTGAAGCCCCGCCGGAAGTCGCGCAGCCGACCGAAGACGGTGCCGCGATCGACCGACGCCTCGGCCCCGTCCATCGCGACGAACGCCGCCACCACCTCGTCGAGGTCCCCGGGTGAGAAGGCCAGGGCTGCACTGCGCGTCGTGGTCGCGGTCCCGCGGTGGACCGCGCCGGCCCAGGCGCCGGTCAGGCAGTCCGAGCGGGCCCGGGCCGCGGCCGAGCCGAGCTCGAGCCCGAGGTCGTCCTGGACCGCCGACGCCCACGCGGCGGCGAGGAACACGCCCGCGCCCATGTCGCCGATCTCGTCGCTCGCCCGCTGCAGCGTGGCGGTGGCGTAGACGACGGTGTCGTCGGCACTGCAGTAG
>CAIUKV010000201.1 GCA_903899845.1 uncultured Actinomycetes bacterium | reverse complement strand
GGCCCGAAGGCGTCCACCGTGGCCCAGATCTGCGCCTCGGCCGCCCGGGCCGCCTCGGCCGCGTCCGGGTCGTCGGGTCCGGTGGCCCAACCGGCGAGGAACTCGACCTCGGCGACCACGACGCCGTGGTCGGCCAGGATCTCGGCCATGGCCCGGTCGGTCAGCCCGGCGGCCCCGGCCCGGGCGTGGTCGGCCGCGAGCAGCCCGATCCCGCCGAACCCGGCCTCCGCCGCGGCGGCGACCCGCTCGGCGAACCCGAACCGGGCCGGGCCCAGGCCCCCGGTGAGGGTGAAGTGGCTGCAGACGAGGGTGTCGGTGTCGGGCATCGGACGTCAGGCTTCAGGCGTCGGCGATCGTGCTCACGAAGCGCTCGAGCTGACGCAGGTTCCGGCACTCGTACACGCCGTCGCAGTAGCGCCCGTACTCGGAGATGATCGAGTCGCCGGTGTCCCAGTAGCCCCGGGGCTCCGGGTTGAGCCAGTACACGTGGCGGGCCCGCTTCTGCAGCGACTGCAGGACCCAGTTCTGCGACGCGTGGTAGTTGTTGCGGGCGTCGCCGAGGAAGATCACCGAGGTCTTCTGGGTCACCTCGCGCTCGTGGCGCTCGTGGAACACCGAGAACGCGTGGCCGTAGTCGGAGTGCCCGTCGACCCAGACCACGTCGGCCTCGGTGTTGACCCGGTGCACGGCCTCGGAGATGTCGTCGGTGTCCTCGAAGAACCGGGTCACCTCGTCGATGCCGTCGATGAAGACGAACGACCGCACCCGGGAGAACTGGCTCGCCATCGCGTGCACGAACTGGAGCGTGAAGCGGGCGAAGCTCGCCACCGACCCCGAGATGTCGGCCACGACCATGATCTCGGGCTTGGCCGGGTGGGGTCGGCGGAACTTGGGCTCCACCGGCACGCCGCCGTAGTTCATCGACGCCCGGACGGTCCGGCGGAAGTCGAGGCTGCCCCGGTGCCGGCGGCGGCGACGCTGCGCCAGCCGGGCGGCGAGCAGGCGGGTGAGCGGCTGGATCGCGCGCTGGAGGGCGAGCATCTCGTCGCGCGACGCGTGCATGAAGTCGATGTCCTCGGGCAGCGGCTTGCGCAGGGTGCGAGCCATCGCCTCGACCCCCCGGTCGGCCACGAGCCGGCGCCGGATCTCCTCCTCCACCAGACGCCGCAGCTCCCGCAGCCGGGCCTCCTGCTCCTCGCGGGCGAGCCGGCCCGGGAGGGGGTCGTCGGGGATCTCCCCGCGCGCCCGGGCCTGCTCGACCAGCCGGGCCGACAGGTCGTCGAGGTCGAGCTGCCGCAGGGTGCGGTACAGGTAGTAGGTCCCGCCGACCGGGCGCCCCGGCTCCATCCCCGCGAACTGGCTCACGGCCATGCCCGCGAGGCGACGGAGCTCGTCGAGGTCCATCGACTGCAGCGCCCGCAGGAGCATCTCGGCGAGCTCCTCCCGAGTCAGGTCGCCCCCGGCCCCACCCCCCTGGATGTCCCCGCCGGCGGTCCCGAACAGCTCGTCGGGCAGGTCGAGGGCGGCCCGGTCCTCGGCCGCCGGGCTGAACAGGGAGAAGTAGACGTCGAACACGGTGTCGAAGGCGGGCCGGTGGCGCTGCTGCTTGACCAGCGTCGCTGCGAGCACGGACCGGACGACCTCCCGCGCCTGCAGGTCGACGTGCTCCATCGCGGTCATCGCGTCGAGGTTCTCGGTCATCGACACCGGGAGGCCCGCGCTGCGCAGCTCGTGCACGAAGCCCTGCAGCACGTCGAGCATCGTCGCGTGCGGTGTGCCCGCCGGGGCCGATCGGACCGGACCGGTCACTTCTCGACCAGCTCCTTGCGGGCCTTGGCGATGTCGGACTGGTACTTGAGCAGCACGTGGAGGGTCTCGCCGATGACCTCGGGGGAGATCTCGGAGCGACCGAGGTAGATGAGCGTTCGGGCCCAGTCGATCGTCTCGGAGATCGACGGCGCCTTCTTGAGGTCGAGGGTGCGGACCGACCGCACGACGCGCGCCACCTGCTCGGCGAGCTCCTCGTCGATCCCGGGCACGCGCACCCGGACGATCTCCTTCTCCCGCTCCACGTCGGGATAGTCCACGTGGAGGAACAGGCACCGCCGCTTCAGCGCCTCGGAGAGCTCCCGGGTGTTGTTCGAGGTCAGGAGCACGATCGGCCGCTGCTTCCCGACGATCGTCCCGAGCTCAGGGATCGAGACCTGGAAGTCGGAGAGCACCTCGAGCAGCAGGGCCTCGGTCTCGATCTCGACCCGGTCGACCTCGTCGATGAGGAGGACCACCGGGTCCTCGGCCCGGATCGCCTCGAGCAGCGGCCGGGTCAGCAGGAAGGGCTCCGAGAAGATGTCCGACTCGACCGACTCCCACGACGTCTCGTGCTCCCGGTCGGCCTGGATCCGCAGGAGCTGCTTCTTGTAGTTCCACTCGTAGAGCGCCTTGGCCTCGTCGAGGCCCTCGTAGCACTGGAGCCGGATCAGGCGCGACCCCGTCGCGGCGGCGATCGCCTTGGCCAGCTCGGTCTTGCCCACCCCGGCGGGGCCCTCGACCAGCACCGGCTTCTCGAGCCGGTCGGCCAGGTAGGTGACGCTGGCGATGTCGTCGTCCGCCAGGTAGTCGACGGACCGCAGACGCTCGACGACGTCCGCGACCGACTCGAAACGCTCTCCCACGATGGACTCCTCGCCCGCTCGGTTACTCGACGATCTGACCGTCACCCCAGACGACGTACTTGTACGTCGTCAGCTCCCGCAGCCCCATCGGGCCGCGGGCGTGCAGCTTCTGGGTCGAGATGCCGATCTCGGCCCCGAACCCGAAGCGCTCGCCGTCGGTGAAGCGGGTGGAGGCGTTCACCATCACCACGGCGGCATCCACCTCGTCGGTGAAGCGCTGCGCCGCGGCGAGGTCCCGGGTCACGATGGCCTCGGTGTGGCCGGTCCCGAACCGGTTGACGTGGGCGATGGCGCCGTCGAGGTCGGACACGACGGCGACCGAGATCTTGAGGTCGAGGAACTCCCGTCCGAAGTCGTCGTCGGTCGCCTCACCCATCGCCGCCACCCGCTGGCGGGCGCCGACGTCGCCGACCATCACCACGTCGCGCGCGGCGAGGGCCTCGGCGACCCGGGGCAGGAAGGCGTCGGCCACGGCGGCGTGCACCACCAGGGACTCGGCGGCGTTGCACACGCTGGTCCGGTTGGTCTTCGCGTTCACCGCGATGCGCAGCGCCTGGTCGAGGTCGGCCGCGGCATCGACGTAGACGTGGCAGTTGCCGTCACCGTCGATGATGACCGGCACGGTGGCGTTCTCGCGGATGCTCTGGATCAGGGCGGGGCCGCCCCGGGGGATCAGGCAGTCGACGAACTCGGTGCAGCGCATGACCGCCAGGGCACCCTCGTGGGTGACGTCGTCGACCAGGGCGATCGCGTCCTCGGGGAGCCCGGCTGCGGCCACCCCCTCACGCAGGATCGCCGCCACCGCCCGGTTGGTGGTGAGCGCGGTGCTCGAGCCCCGCAGGAGGACTGCGTTCCCGGACTTCAGGCAGATCCCGGCGGCGTCGCTCGTGACGTTGGGTCGGTTCTCGTAGATCACCGCCACCACGCCGAGGGGCACCCGGACCCGCACGATCCGCAGGCCGTTGGGCCGACGGGTGCCGTCGAGCGTCTCACCGACGGGGTCGGGCAGCGACGCCACCTGACGGAGGCCGTCGGCCATCGCGCCGACCCGCCCCTCGTCGAGCCGGAGCCGGTCGAGGGCCGACGCCGCCGTCCCGGTCGCCTCGGCGGCGGCGAGGTCGGCCGCGTTGGCGGCCAGAACGACGTCGGCCCGGGCGACGAGCAGGTCGGCGGCCCGGTGCAGCGCGTCGTTCTTCACCCCGGTGGGTGCGGTGGCGAGGTGCCGGGACGCGCGTCGGGCCCGACGAGCGAGCTCCTCCACGGCGTGCGGCATGCGGCCCGAGCATAGGCGGGGCCGTGCGGCGCCCCCTCGGCGGGGTGGTCCCGGGGCCGCGCCTGGCGTCGAGCGCCGGCAGCGGCCCCAGGCCCCACTCCCACTCGTCACCGACCGTCGCGAGCCCTCGGTGCCGAACGGCGCCGAAGGCCCTCCCCCCGTCGGTCCGGGACGAGTGGGGAGAGTGTTGCCGGTCCGAGGACCGAGTGCAAGGCGCCCCGGGGGCCGGGGTCAGGCGGGCAGGATCACCAGGTCGTCGCGGTGCACGATCTCGTGGGGCACGCCGTCGGGCAGGTCGTCGGTCCGGCGACCGACGGCCCCCCGCACGACGGCGGCACCGGCGCCGGCGATCCCCTTGGCGAACACCCGACCGTCGGGGTCCTCGATCTCGACCGCGTCGCCGGCGTCGAAGTCGCCGGCGACGCCGGTGACGCCCGCCGGCAGGAGCGACCGGTTGCCCTCGACCAGAGCCCGACGAGCCCCCGGGTCGACCGTGATCCGACCCGACGCCGCCCGGGCGAACGCGATCCAGAGCTTGCGGCTCGGGAGGCGCTCCGAGCGAGGCTGGACGACGGTCCCCACGGTGGCGTCGCCGGCGAGGACCCGCCCGAGGACGTCGGGCTCGCGGGCCCCGGCGATCACCGCGCGGATGCCCGACCAGGCCGCGATCTTCGCAGCGGCGAGCTTGCTCGCCATCCCTCCGCTCCCCCGCGCGGTCCCGGCACCACCGGCCACGGCTTCGAGCGCGGCGTCGACCTCGACGATCTCCTCGATCAGCGACGCGCCGGCGTCGATCCGGGGGTCGGCGGTGAACACCCCGGGCGTGTCGGTGAGCATCACGAGGAGGTCGGCACCCGTCAGGTGCGCGACCAGGGCGGCGAGCCGATCGTTGTCGCCGTAGCGGATCTCGTCGTCGGCGACGGTGTCGTTCTCGTTGACCACCGGGACGACCCCGAGGTCGAGCAGCCGGGCCAGCGTCTCCCGGGCGTGGAGGTACTGGGTGCGCTGCCCGAAGTCCTGCGAGGTGAGCAGCACCTGACCGGGGACGAGGCCGTGCGCGCCGAAGCAGCGGCCGAACTGCTCCATGAGCCGCGGCTGCCCGACCGCAGCCACCGCCTGGAGCACCCCGACGTCGCGGGGGCGCTGGGCGAGGCCGAGCGCCGGGAGGCCCGCTGCGATCGCGCCCGAGCTCACCAGGATCACCCGGTGCCCGTCGGCCCGGGCGGCGGCGACCTCGGCGCACAGCTTGACCATCGCGGCGGTGTCGAGCTCCCCCGACTCGGCCGTGAGCGACGACGTGCCGATCTTCACGACGACGTTCACCCGAACCCCTCCACGTACTCCAGCTCGATGTCG
>CAIUKV010000200.1 GCA_903899845.1 uncultured Actinomycetes bacterium | reverse complement strand
CGGGCCGACCGGGCCGACCGGGCCGACCGGGCCGACCGGGCCGACCGGGCCGACCGGGTCGACCGGGTCGACCGGGTCGACCGGGTCGACCGGGGAGCGGGTGTACCGGGCCTTCCGCGAGGGCAGTCGCCTGCTGGCCCGGGGGGACGCGCACGCCGCGGCCGTGGCACTCGAGCAGGCCCGCGCCCTCGAGCCCGGCCAGGGGTCGATCCGCGAGGCGCTGGCCCGGGCCTACTTCGCCTCGGGCCGCGTGCGCCAGGCCGAGGCCGAGTTCGCCGCCGCCGTGGAGCTCGACCCGGTGAACGACTACGCGCACTTCGGGCTCGGGGTGTGCCGGCTCCGGGTCGGCGACCGCATCGGCGCGCGCCGCCATCTCCGGCTCGCGGTGGCCATGCACCCGCGCCCCGAATACCGCGCGGCGCTCGCCCGGGTCGGCGCGTCGTGACGGCCGCCGATCGGCCCGTGGTCTGCCTCGACCTCGACGGCGTGGTGTGGCGGGGGGACGAGGTGGTCCCGGGCGCGGCCGACGCGGTGCGCCGCCTGCGGTCCGCGGGCGTGCCGGTGGGCTTCATGTCGAACAACTCGAGCCTGCCGGTCGGCGACGTGGTCGCCAAGCTGGCCCGGTTCGGCATCGACGCCGGGCCCGAGCACGTGCTCACCAGCGCGCTGGCCGCCGCCGACCTCCTCGGGACGAGGATCGCCCCGGGCTCCCGGGTCCACGTGTGCGCCGGGCCCGGCGTGGTCGAGGCGCTCGGCGTCGCCGGCTTCGAGCCGGTGTGGGACGGCCCGGCTGCGGCGGTCGTGGTCGGGTTCCACCGGGACTTCGACTTCGCCGCGCTCGACCGAGCCGCGCGGGCGGTCCGCTCGGGCGCAGTGTTCGTGGCCACCAACCTCGACCCCACCTACCCCTCCCACGAGGGGCTCCTGCCCGGGGCGGGATCGATCGTCGCCGCGGTGGCGACCGCCGGGGGCAGCGCGCCGGAGGTCGCGGGCAAGCCCTTCGCCCCGGCGGCGGCGATGGTGCACCACCGTCTCGGCCCGACCGGGGTCATGGTCGGTGACCGGCCCACCACCGACGGCGACTTCGCCGCCCGGCTCGGGTGGCCGTTCGCCCTCGTGCTGTCGGGGGTGTGCGTCCCGGTGCCGGGCCCGGGGGAGGAGCCCGTCCCCGATCCGGCCCCCCCGTACCTGGCCGACGACCTCGCCGCGCTCGTCCCCCGTCTGGTGGCCGACCTCGGCCCCTGACCCACCGCCGTCGGGCCCGGTGGGCCCCGGCGTAACCTGGCCCGGTGACGGCCGTGCGGCGACGCCTCGACGTCGAGTTGGTCCGCCGGGGACTCGCCGAGTCCCGGACCGGCGCGGCGCGCCTCATCGGCGACGGCCGGGTGCGGGTCGGAGGGCTCCCGGCGACCACCGCGGCCCGTCGGGTCGACGCCGCCGCCGCCATCACCGTGGTCACCGACGGCCCGCAGTTCGTGTCCCGGGGCGGGATGAAGCTCGCGCACGCCCTCGACGAGTTCGCCGTCGACCCCCGCGACCTCGTGGCCCTCGACGCCGGCGCCTCCACCGGCGGGTTCACCGACTGCCTGCTCCAGCGGGGTGCCCGCCTGGTGCACGCGGTCGACGTGGGCCGGGGTCAGCTGGCCTGGTCGCTGCGCCAGGACGCCCGCGTGCACGTGCGCGAGCGCACCAACGTGCGTCACCTCGACGCCGAGGCGCTCGACGGCCCGGTCGACCTCGTGGTCGCGGACCTCTCGTTCATCTCGCTGCGCACGGTCGCGCCCGCCCTCGTCGCGTGCGCAACCGACGACGCCGTGTTCGTCCTCCTCGTGAAGCCGCAGTTCGAGGCGGGCCGCAGCCGGGTCGGGCGCGGTGGGATCGTGCGCGACCCCTCGGTCCACGAGGCCGTGCTCGCAGAGGTCACCACCGGGCTCGCGCTCGCCGGGCTCCACGTCACTGCAGTGACCCCCTCACCCCTGCGGGGGGCCGACGGCAACCGCGAGTTCCTCGTCCGGGCCGACCGGGTCGGGCCGGCGCTGTCGGCGGTCGAGCTGGCCGGACGCGTCCAGACCGAGGCGAACGCGTGAGGGTCGGCATCCTCCCGCACCGCGACCGCGCGGCGGCGCTCGACCTCGCGGGGCGCGCGGCGGCCTGGCTCGAGACCCACGGGGCCGCCCCCGTGATCCCGGGCCCGGAGGCGGAGCTGGTCGGACGTCCCGACCTCGCCGCGGACGGCGCCTTCCCGAACGGCCTCGACGTCGTGCTGTCGCTCGGCGGCGACGGCACGATGCTGCGCACCATCGACCAGGTCTACGAGGCCGGAGTGGCGGTGCTCGGCGTGAACGTCGGGCAGATGGGCTACCTGACCGAGGTGGAGCCCGCCGATCTCGACGTCGCCCTCGAGCGCCTCCTCGCCGACGACTACCTCGTCGAGGAGCGCATGATGCTCGCGCTCGAGGTGCGCTCGACCGGGTCCGCCGGGGGTCGGTGGTTCGCGCTCAACGAGACCGTGCTCGAGAAGGCCCGGACCGGCCACATGGCCCGACTCGACGTCGGGATCAACGGAGCCTTCTTCACCACCTTCGCCGCCGACGCGCTGATCGTCGCGACCCCGACGGGCTCCACTGCGTACTCGTTCTCCGCGCGTGGCCCGATCGTGTCGCCCCGGCACCGGTGCCTGCTCCTGACGCCGGTGTCGCCCCACATGCTCTTCGACCGGGCCCTCGTGCTCGACCCGACGGAGCAGGTCGAGGTCACCGTGACCGGATCCTTCGGAGCGATCCTCACCGTCGACGGGCGGGAGCTGGGTTCGCTGGCGGCGGGCGACGTGGTCACGGCCACCGCCGCGCCCAAGCCCGCACGCGTGGTGTCGTTCCGTCCCCGCGACTTCCACCAGATCCTCAAGGCCAAGTTCGGCCTGGCCGACCGGTAGGGCGCCGTGCTCCATGAACTGCGCGTGGTGGACCTCGGGATCGTCGAGGAGATCACGGTCACCGTCGGTCCCGGCCTGACCGCGATCACCGGCGAGACCGGGGCGGGCAAGACCCTGCTGGTGGAGGCCCTGGAGCTGCTCCTCGGGAGCCGGGCCGATCCCGCCCTCGTGCGGGACGGGGCCACCGAGGCCCGGGTCGAAGGACGCTTCGAGACGGCCGACGGCACCGAGCACGTGCTGGCGCGGGTGCTGCCCGCCGACGGCCGGTCCCGGGCCTACGTCGACGGGCGGCTCGCCACCGCCACCGAGCTCGCGGCCCTCGGCGCCACATTGGTCGACCTCCACGGCCAGCACGCGCATCAGCGCCTCCTCGCGGGGCCGGTGCAGCGGGCGGTGCTCGACCGGTTCGCCGGCTCCGACGCCGCCGACGCCCTCCGCGCGTTGCGGGCGGCCCGGGCCGCGGCCCGGGACCACCGGGCCGCGCTCGCCGAGCTCGGCGGCGACGACCGCACGCGAGCCCGGGAGGCCGACCTGCTGCGCTTCCAGATCGCCGAGATCGACGAGGCCGCGATCGCCGGGGCCGACGAGGACGAGAAGCTCCTCGCCGAGGAGGCGCTCCTCGCCGATGCGGTCGGCGTGCGGACGGCGCTCGACGCCGCCTACCACCGGGTGGCCGGGGACTCCCTCGACGCGCTGGGCGCCGCGGTCGCGGCGTTGGGCGAGCTCCCCGCGCTGCGGGAGCACCACGACCGCAGCCGCGCGGTCCAGGCCGAGGTCGCGGAGTTCGGGCGCGACCTGCGGCTCGCGGCCGACGCCGTGGTCGACGACCCGGCCCGGCTCGAGGCGGTGCGGGGGCGGCGCCAGCTGCTCCAGCAGATCCGGCGGAAGTACGGCGAGTCGCTCGCGGAGGTCCTCGCCTTCGCCGCCGAGGCCCGGAACCGGCTCGACCTGCTCGAGCACCACGCCGAGCGGGCCACGGAGCTCGAGGCGGCCGCAGCCCGGGCCGACGCCGCGGCCGCGGCGGCGGCCGACCGGCTGCGGGCGATCCGCCGGCGGGCGGCGGCG
>CAIUKV010000199.1 GCA_903899845.1 uncultured Actinomycetes bacterium | reverse complement strand
GAGGACCGGGTCGGTGATGCGGGCGCCGGCCTCCGCGGCGCTGAGCGCAGCGCCGGGCGAGAGGTCGACGTCGCGCACGCCCCAGAGGTGCGTGGCGATCGCCCGCAGGATGCTCAGCTGCTGGTCGGTGGGACCGTCGGGACCGCTGATCGCGCCGAGGCAGGCTCGGGTGACGGCGTCGGCATCGGTGGGAGCGAGGGAGCGGGGCACGGCGAGATGATAGGGGGGCGGGCAACCGGCGGGCTCGCGGCCCGGAGGCTTGCGATCCCCGATTGTGGAATCTCGCCGTGGTGATTCCCTACACTCCGGCCGTGCAGCCGGGGGACCTCGTCGCCGACTTCCGCATCACCACCTCGCTCGGGGTCGGCGACCAGGGCGAGTTCTTCGTCGCCGAGGCGCTCGGCCCGATCGACGCGCCGACCACGACGGTGGTGCTCAAGATCGTCCCGGCGGCCGGGAACTTCGCCCGTCTGGTGCAGGAGATCGAGACGTTCTCCCGGGTGCGCCACCCCAACCTGATGCGCCTGTACGGCGCCGGCCAGTACCAGGACCTCTTCTACTTCTCTATGGAGTGGTGCGAGCAGGGCCCGGTGGACCTGCTCGACCTCGACGTCCCCGCGCGCCTCCGCGCCGTGGCCGACGCCGCGCACGGCGCCCAGGCCCTCCACGACGCCGGGATCGTCCACCGCAACGTGCGGCCCCGCAACATCTACCTGCGGGCCGACGGCTCGGCCGTGCTCGCCGATCTCAGCCTCGTGCTGGTCGGTGGCGCCGAGATGACCGACCTGTCGTCACCGAACGCGCTGGGCTACCTCGATCCGGTGCTGCTCACCGCCGACGACGCGGGCTCCGCCACCGACGTGTTCTCGCTCGCCGCCACCGCCCACCACCTGGCCACCGGCACGCACCTGTGGCCGGGCATCGACCCGGCCCAGGTCCTCATGGCGGTGCGGCGGGTGCTGCGCGAGGCTCCCGAGGTGGATCGTGCCCACTGCCCCGCCGGGCTCGCCGACGTGGTGGCGGCCGGCATCGACCCCGATCCGAACGCCCGCCCGACCGCCGCCGAGCTCGGCACGCGGCTGCGGGCCCT
This sequence comes from uncultured Actinomycetes bacterium, assembly GCA_903899845.1. GTDB lineage: Bacteria > Actinomycetota > Acidimicrobiia > IMCC26256 > PALSA-555 > CAIUKV01. Next base: position 2,448 of record CAIUKV010000199.1, on the reverse strand, counting down.
CACCTGAACCGGGGTGCCCGTGCCCGTCATCGCCAGCGCGACCGAGCCCATCGTCCAGGTCGTCCTGTGCGTCGCGGTCATCCTGATCGTCGGCAAGGTCGTCAGCGCGTTCTGCCGCCGCATCGGACAGCCGGTCGTGATCGGGGAGATCATCGCCGGGGTGATGCTGGGACCGAGCCTGCTCGGGCTGTTCCCGGGTGACCTCGAGGAGCGCCTCTTCCCGCTCGAGATCCAGCCCTACCTCAAGATCATCGCCCAGGTCGGCCTGATCCTGTTCATGTTCGTGGTGGGCCTCGAGGTGGACCTCGCGGTGGTGCGCCGCAGCGGCCGCCGGGCCGTGACCATCTCCCTCACCTCGATCTTCGTGCCCCTCGCCCTCGGCCTCTTCGTGCTCGGTCCGGCGCTGCACGGGGACCACCGGTGCGTGCGGATGACCCCGGCGGCGGCCGAGGAGCGGGGCTACACCGCGGCGGACCGCTGCGCCGAGTCCGAGGTCGGGTCGGCGTCCGGGGGCGCCGAGGAGGTCGAGGCCGCCGACGGGCGCGCCACGCCGTTGCGGCCGTACCCGGTGCCGTTCTTCCCCTTCGCGCTCTTCATGGGGGTGGCCATGTGCGGCACCGCGTTCGCGGTGCTCGCCCGCATCCTCGCCGAGCGCAACATGTTCAAGATCCCGCTCGGCGCGCTGCTCGTGGCCTGCGCCGCGGTCGACGACGTGATGGCGTTCACCCTGCTCGCGTTCGCCGCCGCAGTGGCCACCGGGGCCAGCGTCGCCAGCATCGGGTTGATGCTGGTCGAGCTCGCGGTCTTCGTGGCGGTCCTGTTCCTGCTCGTGCGCCCGCTGCTCGACCGGTTCGTGGTGGAGCAGTACCGCCGCACCGGCTCGCTCTCGCTCGACCGCCTGGGCCTGCTGTTCATCGGGTTGCTGCTGTCGTCGTACGCGACCGCGCAGATCGGGGTCCACGAGATCATCGGGGCGTTCCTGTTCGGGGTGGTGATCCCCCGGGCCAACGCCGAGGGGATCTTCCACGAGATCGCCCACCGGATCGAGGGGGTGAGCCTCGGCCTGCTGCTCCCGGTGTTCTTCGTGATCGCGGGGCAGGCCGTCGACGTCACCCAGCTGACCTCGGCCGACATCCTGCCGCTGGTGCTGATCCTGGCCTGCGCCTTCATCGGCAAGTTCGGCGGTGCCGCGCTCGCGGCCCGGGCCACGGGAGTGCCGCGGCGCCAGTCGTACGCGGTCGGGACGATGATGAACACGCGCGGCCTCACCGAGCTGGTCATCCTGGCGGTGGGGCTCGACGCGTTCCTGATCGACACCCGCGTCTACACGATGTTCGTGATCATGGCGGTGCTCACCACCGCGATGGCGGGCCCGCTGCTCAACCTCGTCTATCCGATGAAGTGGCTGCAGCGCGACATCGCCGAGGCCGAGCGCCGGGCCGAGGGCGGCATGGGCGACCGCGCCTTCGTGGTCATCGAGGGCCCCGACGACGCCGAGCGGCTGACCGACGCCGCGGTCGCCTTCGGGGGACGGCATCCCGCCGCGATCACCCTGATGCGCTTCGTCGACGAGTCGGAGCCGCTCGACGCCCTCGCCCGGGTGCTGGCCGAGACCGAGGACCTGCGCCAGACGGTGGAGGCCCGGGGGGCCCGGGCCACGGTGATCTGCCGCCGCAGCGAGGACCCCGCCGCCGACGTGGTGCGCGAGGTGGAGCGGGGTGCGCCCGACGCGGTGTTCCTGGCCCGCGACGACGCTGCCGTCGTCGCGGCGATCGCGGCCGAGGGGGTCGACACGGTGGTGGTCGGGGCGCCGATCGACCCCACCGTGCCCGTGGTGACCGACGGCGGGGCCGCCGACGCCGATCTCGCCCGGGTCGAGCTCGGGGCCCGCTTCGCCCTCCACGCCGGCACCTCGCTGGAGGTGCGCGGGGCCGGCCGACGGATCCAGCGCCGCCTGGACCGCCTCGGGGTCACCCGGGGCCAGGGGAGCCTGGTCGTCGCCGCGCCCGGGGGCGACGGCCCGATCGTCGTGCACCCGGGCGCGCGTGACCGGGTCGACCTGGTCGAGCGGCTGGGCTCCTGGCGCTACGCCGAGGCGTTCGAGCCGGCCGAGATGCCCAGCTCGTCGATGAGCGGCTGACGACCAGGTCGAGGACGCGGGCGAGCACTCGGGCGAGCACTCGGTCGAGAGCACGGTCCACGGTGCAGTCGGCCACGGGCACCGCCACCGGGGAGATGGCGCAGGCGTTCGCGGCGTTCCGTGAGGGCCGCGACCCGGAGTGGCGGCCGCTCTGAGGTGGTGCCCGGCGGGGGGCCGGTCCGGATCAGGTGGGGTCGAGCGCTCCGGCGAGTGCCTGCACGTGGGTGGCGACCGTGTGCACGTGGGGCGGGCGCAGGAGGCTGCGGTGCTCGCCGGGGACGGGGGTGCAGGTGAGGTGGGGGACGGCG
>CAIUKV010000198.1 GCA_903899845.1 uncultured Actinomycetes bacterium | reverse complement strand
GCTCGTGGCTCTACTACCAGGCGTCGTCGATCTGGGCCGGCACCAACGAGATCCAGCGCAACATCCTCTCGGAGCGCGTGCTCGGCCTCCCCCGCGACCCGAAGTAGCCCGCGCCGCCCACCGGCGTCCTGACACGGTCGTCAGGTCCCGGGCGATTCCTGGCATGATGCCGGGATGCCTGCGCCCTTCGAGACGATCCGCTACGAGGTCGACGGTCCCGTCGCCTACGTGACCCTCGACCGGCCCGACGCGGCCAACGCCCAGAGCTCGCGGATGATCGACGAGATCGACGCCGCGCTCGACCTCGCCGAGGCCGACGACGCCGTGCGGGTGGTGGTGCTCGGCGCCGAGGGGAAGCACTTCTCCGCCGGCCACGACCTGAAGGACATCCTGAGCGGGGCCGACGAGTGGGCCCGGCGGCGCGAGACCCCCGAGGGCAAGCTGCGCCACGAGCAGGTCATGTACTGGGACAAGTGCCTGCGCCTGCGCAACTTCCGCAAGCCCACGATCGCCTCGGTGCACGGGGCGGTGGCTGCCGCCGGCCTCATGCTCGCCTGCATGTGCGACCTGATCGTCGCGGCCGACGACACCCGGTTCTCCAACCCCGTCGCCCGCATGACCGGGGTGGGGGTCGAGATCCTGGTCGAGCCGTGGGAGCTCGGGCCCCGCAAGGCCAAGGAGTTCCTGTGGTGTGCCGAGACGCTCACCGCCGCCGACGCCGAGCGCTTCGGGCTCGTCAACAAGGTGGTGCCCCGGGCCGACCTCGACGCCGCCGTGCGGGAGATGGCCGAGAAGGTGGCCCTCGTCCCGCCGGTCACGGCCGAGGCGATCAAGGACACCGTCAACCACACGCTCGACGCCATGGGCCAGCACGACTCCTGGCGCTACCACTTCATGGTCCACCAGTTCGTGTCGAACACCGCCGAGGCCACCGGCGCGCTCGCCGCCCGCAAGGAAGGCGGGATGGATGCGGTGAAGCGCGAGCAGGCGGGCGAGCGGTGAGCGGCCCGCTCGAGGGGGTCCGGGTCCTCGACCTCGGCACCCGCATCGCGGCGCCCTTCTGCGCCGGCCTGCTCGGCGAGCAGGGTGCCGAGGTGATCAAGATCGAGCAGCCGCGCACCGGTGACTTCATGCGGGACATCGGGCCGTTCGTCACGCCCGCATCGGCCGACGACGCCACTGCGGGCGCCACCGCCGGTGGTCCCGGCTATTCGCTGTTCTGGGCGGTGGAGGGGCGCGGGCGCAAGAGCGTCACCCTCGACCTGCGCACGCCCGAGGGCCAGGACGTGTTCCGCCGCCTCGCCGCCACGGCCGACGTGGTGGTCGAGAACTTCCGGCCCGGCACCCTCGAGGGCTGGCACATCGGACCGGGCGACCTCGACCCCCGCCTCGTGGTGGTGCGGATCTCGATGTTCGGTCAGGACGGGCCCTACGCCGAGCGCGGCGGCCTCGACCGGGTCGGCATCGGGTACGGGGGTCTGCTCCACCTCACCGGATACCCCGACCGGCCGCCGGTGCGGGTCGGCGTCACCATCTCCGACTACCTGACCGGGGTGTTCGCGGCCCAGGCGGCCGTGAGCGCCCTCTACGCCCGGGACGCCCGGCGCACCGGGGAGGGCGCGGTCATCGACGCGGCGCTGTACGGCTCGGTGCTGCGCATCCTGGAGTGGACCCTGCCCGCGTACGAGCGCCTCGGGGTCGTGCGCACCCGCGAGGGGAATCGACTCGCCAACTCGGCCCCGCTCGACAACTACCCGGCGGCCGACGGCAAGTACGTCTGCATCGTGGCGGGCAGCGACGCCAACTTCACCCGCCTCTGCGCGGCGATGGAACGGCCCGACCTGCTCGAGGACCCCCGCTTCACCCGCCTCGCCGACCGCGCCGCCCACAACGACGTGATCAACGGGATCGTGGCCGAGTGGACGTCGACGCTGCCCGCCCACGAGGTCGAGGCCCGCTGCATCGCGCACGACGTCCCCGTGGCCACCGCCTACACCGCCGCCGACATCTTCGCCGACCCCCACATGCAGGCCCGGGGCGACCTCGTGACCGTCGACGACCCGGTGGTGGGCCCGCTGCGCCAGCAGGCGCCCTACCCCCGGCGCGTCGGCGAGCCGGTGGTGGCCCCGAGCGGAGCGCCGCGGCTCGGCGAGCACACGGACGAGGTGCTGGGCGACCTGCTCGGACTGACGCCTCAGGAGATCACCCGACTGCACGAGGAGCGGATCGTCTGACGTGAGCACGGCCACCCGACCCCTGACCGACGGGCTCTTCCGCGAGCGCCCCGACGGGACGATCGTCCTCGTCGGTGGCGTCTCGGCCTCGAGCGGCCGCACCCACTTCCCCCGCCTCGCGGCGTGCCCGTACACCGGGGCCGCCGACGTCGAGGAGGTGGAGCTGCCCACCACCGGCACCCTGTGGGGGTGGACCGCGGTGACCGCCCGCCCGCCCGGCTACGACGGCGAGCTCCCGTTCGGGTTCGGGGTGGTGGAGCTCGACGACGGCCTCCGGGTCGTCACCCGGCTCACGGTCGCCGACCCCACCGCCCTCGAATTCGGCCAGCCCATGCGCCTGGTCGCCGACCGGCTCCAGACCGACGACGACGGCACGGTGGTCCTGACCTACGCGTTCGCGCCCGCCGGGGAGGATGCGTGATGGACGTCTCGATCACCGGCGTCGGGTTGCACCCGTTCGGGCGCTTCGACGGCGTCACCGTGACCGACATGGGCGTGACCGCGGTGCAGGCGGCGCTCGCCGAGGCCGGCGCCCCGCGGTTCCAGGCTGCGTTCTGCGCCTCCGTGTACAGCGGGGTGGCCTCCGGGCACAAGGTGCTCGGCGCCCTCGGCCTCACCGGTGTGCCGATCGTCAACGTGGAGGCGGGCTGTGCGAGCGGCGGGGCCGCGCTGATGCTCGCCGCCCACGCGATCGCCAACGGGCAGTACGACACCGTGCTGGTCTTCGGCATGGAGAAGATGCCCAAGGGCATCATCCGCTCGTCATTCTTCGAGCCGTGGCGCGAGCAGGGTGGCCTCGCGGTCACCCCGGCGTACTTCGCCCTGCGGGCCCAGCGCCTGATGCGCGAGTCGGGGGTGACCAAGGAGCACCTCGCTCGCGTGGTGGTGAAGAACCGGGCCAACGGCGCCCGGAACCCCAACGCGATGTACCAGACGCCCACCACCGCCGACGCGGTGCTCGGGTCGCGCCTCGTGTGCGAGCCACTGCACCTCCACATGCTGTGCTCTCCCAACGAGGGGGCCGCGGCCGTGGTGCTGCAGAAGGCCCGCCCGGGCGACGGCGCCGTGCGCATCGCGGCCGCGGCGCTGCGGTCGCACCTGCCCGGCTCCGTGCTCGGCGAGGCCACCCCGATGAGCGGCATCGACGACACCGGGATCGACCCGCCGTCGACCCTGGCGGCCGACGCCGCCTACGCCGAGGCCGGCCTCGGTCCCGCCGACCTCCACGTGGTCGAGGGCCAGGACACCGACGCCGCCCGCGAGCTGCTCGGCTACGAGGAGCTCCGGCTCTGCCCCCGGGGGGGCTCGGCCGAGCTGGTGGAGCGGGGCGACACCGAGCCGGGTGGCCGTCTTCCGGTCAACCCGAGCGGCGGCCTGCTCGCCAAGGGTGAGCCGCTGGGCGCCTCGGCGCTCGGGCAGGTGGTGGAGATCACCCAGCAGCTGCGCGGCACCGCCGGTCCCCGCCAGGTCGACGGCGCCCGGGTCGGCCTCGCCCACACCGTGGGCCGGGGCGCCAACGCCGCCGTCATCATCTGCACCCGCTGAGCCCGCGGGCGCGGGCGCAGGGCGGGAGCGGCGCCGGCCGGGGGATCACCGGGGGATCACCGGGTGCTCAGCGGTCGCGCAGGAACCAGCCCCGGGGGTCCCAGCGGCGCAGCGCGGCGACGTCGTCCGGATCGACCGGCGCGAGCTCGCGCACGCTCGGCGCGACCTCGAGGTCCCACCCGCACGCGGCCCGCGCCGCCGCGACCCGGTCGGCGAGCGACTCGGGTCCGGGCGGCACGGCCGTGAGCACGAGCTCGTCGCGCCCCTCGGGCTTCTCGAGTGTGCCCAGGTCGGTGACGAGCGCACGGGTGTTGCGGCCCGGTGAGGTGACGTAGCCACAGCGCTCGGGGGTGCGCTGCGGGTTGAGGATGGCCACCACGATGCACTCGGCCGCGACGCTGGCGACGTCGTTCCCACCCCCCGAGCCGACGAGGAACGGCCCGTCGGGGATCAGGGTCGAGTTGATGTTCCCGGCGCGGTCGACCTGTGCGCCGCCCAGGCACGCGATGGTGCGGGTGCCCGCGCCGCCCACGAGGGCGCCGAGCACGGTGCTCGCGTCGTTCAGCATCACCGACCGACCGAAGTTGCGGTGGTTGAGCACGAAGGGGTCGGCGGG
>CAIUKV010000197.1 GCA_903899845.1 uncultured Actinomycetes bacterium | reverse complement strand
CCCGGGCCGCGGGCACCAGCGGCGCGACACCGCTCGCCACCTGGTCGAGCACCCAGTCGGTCCCGGTAAGCGCCCGATCGTCGGCGGCGGTCCCACCGCCCGGGGGCACGAGACCCACGACGACGACGACCACGGCGACGACGACCACGACGACGACTGGAGCCAGGAGCCGGGGGCGGCGGGCGGCCACCCGGTCATGTAAGCATGGCGCCCCGGCGCCGACCCCGTGCCCGACCCGGCGCCGACCCGGTGCCCGACCCAGTGCCCGACCCGGAGGAGCCCCCGTGCCGCCGCTCGCCTCGCCCCTCGCCTCGCCCCCCACCCCGGTGGTCGTCACCGGCGGCGGCTCCGGCATCGGCCGGGCCTCCTGCCTGGCCCTGGCCGAGGTCGGCCGGCCCGTGGCGGTGTGGGACCGCAACGGCGACGGCGCGGCCGAGACCGCGGCGCGCTGCGCCGAGGCCGGGGTCGCGGTCCACGCAGCGGGGGTCGACGTGCGCGACGAGGACGCCGTGCGCGACGCCGTCGCCGCGACCCTCGCCACGCTCGGTGGCGTCGGGGGACTCGTCCACGCGGCCGGCGTCCCGATGGGCTTCACCGCCGACGACCTCGGCACCGAGGAGTTCCGGCTCGTGCTCTCGGTCAACCTCGAGGCCCAGGCCGTGCTCGTGCGCGAGCTCCTCCCCGCCCTGCGCGCCGCGAACCCCGGATCGGCGATCGTCGGCATCTCGTCGATCGAGGGGCTCATCGGCCACGGCAACATCCCCGCGTACACCGCGTCGAAGCACGCGCTGATCGGGCTCACCCGTTCGCTCGCGGCACGCCTCGGCCCCGAGGGGATCCGGGTCAACGCGGTGTGCCCGGGCTACATCGCCACGCCGATGTTCCTCCCCACGGTCGAGGGCGACCCCGAGGCCCGGGCGAGGTTCGAGCGCGCCATCCCCCTCGGGCGGCTCGGCGAGCCCGAGGAGATCGGCCGCCTGGTGCGCTTCCTGTGCTCCGACGACGCGAGCTACGTCCACGGTGCGGCCCTGGTCGTGGACGGCGGCGTCACCGCCGTCGGCGGCCAGACGTACACGCCCCTCTGAGCCGGACCCGACCCGTGCCCTTCGCCGCCACCGACCTCGACGCGCTCATGGGCCGGGCCCTCGACGAGGCCCGGGCCGCGCCCGCGCACGGCGACGTGCCCGTCGGGGCGGTGGTCGTGCGGCGGGCCGACGGCGCGGTGCTCGCCCACCGGCACAACGAGCGCGCGCGGACCGGCGACCCCACCGCGCACGCGGAGCTGCTCGCGCTCCGTGACGCGGCCCACGCGCTCGGCGGGTCGCGGCTCGACGGGTGCGTGCTCGTCAGCACGCTCGAGCCCTGCCCGATGTGCGCCGGGGCCGCGCTGCTCGCGCGGGTCGACGCCGTGGTGTTCGGCGCCGCCGACGCCAAGGCCGGGGCCCTCGGCAGCCTCTACCACCTCGGGGCCGACCCCCGCCTCAACCACGAGCTCGCCGTGCACCCGGGGATCCGGGCCGACGAGTGCGCCGCGCTCCTGCGCGACTTCTTCGCGGCGCGCCGCCCGGGGGACGCCGGCGCCTGACCCGGCCCCGGGGCGCGAAACCCGCGTCCCCTAGGATGGCCGACGGAGGAATGCCGGAGCGGCCGAACGGGGCGGTCTCGAAAACCGTTGTGTCCCGCAAGGGGCACCGTGGGTTCAAATCCCACTTCCTCCGCCACCCGGCGTCCCGGTTCCGCCCCCCGGCGGGCCGGGTTCGTCGCGTCCGGGGTTCGTCGCGTCCGAGTTCGTCCCGGGCCGAGGACCCGCGGCGCGGCCGGGTCCCGGCGCTCAGGCCGGCGGGGCGGCGAGGCCGAGGTTGGCGGCGATCTCGCGGGTCGCGGTCGAGCGGTTCAACGTGTAGAAGTGCAGCCCCGGGGCACCGGCGTCGAGCAGGGTGCGGCACAGGGTGGTGGCCTCCTCGATGCCGACCGCCCGCACCGCCTCGGGGTCGTCCTCGACCTCACGGAGCCGGGCGTCGAACCAGGCCGGGAACTGCGACCCCTGGAGCTCGGCCATGCGCTTGATGGCGCCGATGCTCAGCACCGGCATGATCCCGGGGATGACGGGCTTGTCGACCCCGAGGGCCCGCAGGGAGTCGACGAGCTCGAGGTAGTGGTGAGCCTCGAAGAAGAACTGGGTGACCGCGAAGTCGGCCTCGGCCAGCTTCTCGGCGGTCCGGCGGCGGTCGGTGGCCAGGTCGGGGGAACGCGGGTGGGGCTCGGGGTGCGCGGCGACGCCGACGGCGAAGTCGCCGGTCGCCCGGATCAGCCGGACCAGCTCCACCGCGTAGGTGAGGTCGCCGGGTGGGAGGTCGAGGTCGGCGGGAGCGTCGCCACCGAGGGCGAGGATGTTCTCCACCCCGGCGTCGCGGTAGCGGGTGACGATCCCCTCGAGCTCGGCCCGGGTGTGCCCGACGCAGGTGAGGTGGGCCATCGCCGTCATCCCGGGCCGATCGTTGATCCGCACGACGAGGTCGTGGGTCCGCTCGCGGGTGGACCCGCCGGCGCCGTAGGTGACCGAGACGAAGGCCGGGTGCAGCGGCTCGAGCTCGACCAGCGTCTGCTCGAGCGCCACCTCGGCGTCGGCCGTGCGGGGCGGGAAGAACTCGAACGAGTGGGTGCGTCCGGCCTGCAGCAGTTGGGGGATCCGGGCCATGGCTACCTTTCCGGGGACCCGTCAGCGTACTGCGCACCGGGCGGACGCCCGCAGGACCGGTGAGGCGCACCATGGACTTCACGATCGCGGTTCCGGTCACCCCGCCTCCGGCGGCGGTGATCGACGCGTTCCTCGACCCGGCCTTCCTCGCTCGCACCGCGACGCTGCCCGGCATCGGCGGCGGCGAGGTGCTCGAGGCCACCCGCACCGCCACCACGGCCCGGCTGCGCGTCCGCTACCGCTTCACGGGCTCGCTCGACCGTGCGGTCACCCGGGTGCTCGACCCCACCCGGCTGACCTGGGTCGACGACGCCACCTACGACCT
>CAIUKV010000196.1 GCA_903899845.1 uncultured Actinomycetes bacterium | reverse complement strand
CCCGAAGTAGTTCGGGTGCCGGGACCAGGCCCACAGGCCCCGGTCCATGACCTGCCCGGGCTGCTTGACCTTCCGGAACCGGCGCATCTGCTCGTCGGCGACGAACTCGACCAGCGCGGCGAGCAGCCCGAGTGCGAACGCGAACCAGTCGAGCACGCCGACGGGGTCGGTGCCCCACACCAGGGCCGGAACGAGGGCGATCGACCCGAGGAACACGATCACGCACGGGAACAGGTGGACCCCGAGCAGCGACACCAGCACCTTCGGGCCGTTCGTGTACATGTCGAGGTACCGCCAGTCCTCGTGGTCGAGCCCGGGCCAGTCGCGGGCCCAGTTCGAGGTGAGGCGCACGGCCCAGACCCCCACGACCACGAGCACGAGCGCGATGCGCAGACCCGGGACCCCGACGACGTGCTGCGCCGCGAGCCACACCGCGGCGGCCGGCGGGAGCACGCTCCACCAGGCGTCGAACATCGAGCCGTTGTCGAGCGCGGTCGACCACACGAAGATCACCAGCGCCGACGCGAGGTACCCGAGGCCCAGCGCGAGCACGGGTCGGTCACCACCGATCGCGGCGGCGACCAGCCATCCGGTGCCGATGGCGGTCGCGTAGGCCACCGCCACCAGCAGGAACGACCCGGCCTGGCCGATCCGCGTCCCGATCCCGCGACCGCTCATGGTCCACCCCCTCCGTCCGGCCCGGGGCGGCGCCGGCCCGGGTCAGTCTCGCACGCGGCACTCAGGCCGCGTCGGGACCGATCTCCCGGGCCCGCGGCCCGCACACCCGGTCCTGGAAGTCCTGCAGCCGCACGTAGAGGGACCCCAGCTCCGGGCTGTTGGCGAAGTCGATGAAGGTGCGGTCGCGGTTCACCGCGTCGGGGTCCCACCCGAAGGCGGCGTAGAGGTCGTTGAAGCGGCTCTGGGCCGCCACCGCCGCCTCGGCGTCGGCCCGGATCTCGGGCGGGGCCTCGCGGGCGGCACGGCGGGTCAGGGTCAGGAGACGGGTGAGGTCGCGGCGGACCTCCGCGGGCGCGACGTCGTCGAGGAGGTCGAGCGCACCCATCCGCTCGAGCGTGGCGCAGTACGGGGCGGCCCGGCCCGGGACCCGGGTCTCGTCGGCACCGCCGCACGCCGCCGCCACCCCGGCGAGCAGGACCACCCCCAGGAGGACGCTCGGGCGGACCGGGCGGACGGGCCGGACGGGGCGGTCGGGGCGGTCGGCGCCACGGGGCCGGAGGGGCACGCCGGTCCAACCCCGGGCGCGGCGACCCCGATTCCCCGCCGACCGCGCGGTACCGTCCCCGCCACCAGGTCGCCCCGGGGAGCCCCGATGCCCAGCCCAGACGAACCACACCGTCCGGCCGCCCCCGCCCGGAGCACCCGCAGCGGCCGGGGGCTGCGGGTGGCGCTGGTCGCAGCCGCGCTGGCGGTCGTCGGCGCAACACCGGCGGCAGCGACCCCCGCCACGACCGTGCCCGTCCCCGTCCCGGGCGAGGTGGTCCGCAGCGGTGGGATCACCCGGGAGGTCCTCGCGGTCACCGAGCCCACCAACGCCGCGGGCGAGGTCATGGTGCTGCTGCGCGTGCGGCTGGCCCCCGGTGCCCGCGTGGCCGAGCACAGCCACGCGGGGACCCAGATCCTCCGGCTCGAATCGGGGACCGAGACGGTCACGGTGACGTCGGGCGCGATCCCGGTCACCCGGGCCGACGGGACCACCGAGACCGTCACCGGCCCGGCCACGGTCCGGCTGCGGGCGGGCGACTCGTGGGTGGAGCCACCCGGGGTCCCCCACTCGGCGGCCAATCCGGGGCGTCGGCCCGCGGTCTCGCTGGCCACGCAGCTCATCACCATCGGGAGCCCCCTGTCGATCCCGGCCGGCGCCACCGCACCGGGGACCCCGCTCGAGGTGAGCGCCGACTTCACGGTGACCGAGAACCGCCTCGTCACGCTGCCCACCCCCGCCGGCACCCGGCTCTTCGGGACCGCGATCGAGACCGCCACCGCGGTGGTCTCCGGCGGACCCGCCGCCGGCCAGACGGTGCAGCTCCGGCTCGCCGAGAACATCGACTACACGAACGGGGCCGGCCCGTGGAACGGCTTCCTCACGGTGAGCTTCGCCGACGGATCGACCATCGCCGCGGCGGTGACCGGCGCCACGGTCGGCACCGGCGACGGGGGTGCCCGCTTCGCCGGGACGATGGGGGTGATCGGCGGCACCGGTGCCTACGCCGGGGTCACCGGCGGGACCGGCACCTACACCGGCGGGCGCAGCGGCGCGCTCGGCGCCACGCCCCTCCCGACCCGCATCTCGCTGCGCACGATCGCCGGCTGAGCGCGCCGGCCCGGTCACCCGACGGGCCGGGTCTCCATCAGCTCGATGCGGGTGCCGTCGGGGTCGGCGAGGAACACGAGCTCGAGCACCGCACGGCCGAGGTCGATCCGGGTCCGGGTCGACTCCACCACCGTGCCGCCGTGGGCCACGAGGCGGGCCTCGACCTCCGGGAGGTCCTCGACCGCGAACGTGAGGTGGGTCAGCCCGATCCGGTTGCGGCGGGTGGGCGGCGCGCCGTCTGCGGGCGGTGTGGCCCAGGCCAGGAGCTCGATCGTCGCCCCGTCGCGGCGGAGCATCTGGGACCGCAGGCGCGCCCCGGGCGGGACCTCGAGCGTCGCCGCGACCTCGTCGCCCAGGTCGTAGCCCTCGGCGACCTCGAACCCGAGGCCCTCGCAGTAGAAGCGCAGCGACGCCTCGAGGTCGGCGACGCAGAGGCCGACGTGCGAGAGACGGACCGACGCCACCGCCCGAGTCTGGCTCATCGGCCCGCCGGCTGCACGCGGGAGAAGTGCAGCACGCCGTCGTCGACGGGGTCCCGCCGGAAGCGCCGCTCGTCCTCCCGGAAGCGGGTCGGGACCCGCCAGACCCCGGTGCCCTGCTTCGGGATCAGGTGCGCGCCCCGGCGGACGTAGCCCGCGTCGAGCCCGAGCATGGGCGCGGTGGGCATGGCCGGGTCGGGTTCCCCCGGACGGGCGATGTCGTAGCCGTGCCGGGTCATGTGGGCGAGGCACCGGCAGAGCCATTCGCCGATGAGGTCGACCTTGAGGGTCCACGACGCGTTCACGTAGCCGAACACGAAGACGAGGTTGGGCAGGCCGGCGAGCATCGCCGACTTGTAGACGACGCGGCCGGCCGGGTCCACGGGCTCCCCGTCGATCGACACGGACATGCCGCCGAGCGTGAGGAGCTCGAGGCCGGTCGCGAGGACGACCACGTCGGCGGCGAGCTCGGCACCGGAGTCGAGCCGGATGCCGTGCTCGGTGAAGGTCTCGATGGTGTCGGTGACGACCGAGGCCCGTCCGGCCGAGATCGCAGCGAAGAGATCGCCACCGGGCAGCACGCACACGCGCTGGTCCCACGGGTCGTACCGGGGGGTGAAGTGCGTGGCCACGTCGTAGCCCGCAGGGAGCTGGCGGGCCACGCTGCGGATCAGGAGGCGGCGCATCAGGGCGGGCCGGGCCCGACACAGGGCGTAGAAGCACGCAGTCATCGCGACGTTCTTGCGCCGGGTCCACGTGTACGCGCGCATCGGGGACAGCCGGTGCCGGGCCCGGCGGTTCAACCGGTCGTCGCGCGGGAGCGACAGGAAGTACGAGGGCGATCGCTGCAGCATCGTCACGTGGCTCGCGGACCCGTCGGCCAGTGCGGGCACGAGCGTCGCGGCCGTGGCGCCGCTCCCGACGACCACCACCGACCGACCCTCGAGCTCGAGGTCGGCCGGCCAGTGCTGGGGATGCACCACCGTCCCGCCGAACCGCTCGAGCCCGGGGAAGGGGGGCGTGTACCCGTGGTCGTAGCGGTAGTAGCCGGTGGTGGCGAGCAACCAGCCCGCCTCGACCCGCTCCGATCCGTCGGGGCCGTCGACGGTGAGGGTCCAGGTCGCGTCGGCGGTCGACCACGACGCCGCGCGCACTCGGCGACCGAAGCGGATCTCGGCGTGGAGCCCGTGCTCCGACACCGCCTCGTCGAGGTACCGCACGATCTTGTCGCCGGCGGCGATGGCGTCGTCGTCGGTCCAGGGCTTGGACGCGTAGCCGTAGGTGAAGAGGTCCGAGTCGGACCGCACGCCCGGGTACCGGAACAGGTCCCAGGTCCCCCCGATGGCGCTGCGGGCCTCGAGGATGACGAACGACAGGTGGGGCATGCGGGTGCGCAGGTGCATCGCCATCCCGATGCCCGACACGCCGGCGCCGACGATCGCCACGTCGACGCGCTGGATCGGGTCGGCCACGGGGTCATTGGAGCACGGCGGGACCCCGGTCGGGGAATCCCGGGCCCGGCCTAGGCTCCGGACCCCCGGTTCTGCGGACCTCCGGTGCTCCGGACGTCCGGCGCCCCGGAACTCCGGCCCGAGGAGCCCGCCCATGCCGCCGTCGCCCGCCGCCCCCGACGCCCCCGACGCCCCCGACGCCCCCGACCCGGTCCGGCCGCCCGAGCCCACCGACGTCCCGGTGATCGCCGACTGGAACCGACTGCTCGAGGGGCGGGTCGCGGTCGTCACCGGGGGCGGAGCCGGGATCGGCGCGGCGGTCGCCCGCCTGTTCGCGCAGCACGGAGCGCGGGTGGAGATCGCCGAGATCGACCCGGAGCGCGGCGACGCCACGGCCGCAGCGATCTCGGCGGCGGGCGGGCACGCCCGGGCCCACCGCTGCGACGTCACCGATCCCGCGCAGGTCGAGTCCTTCGCGGCCACGGTGCTCGCCGAGCATCCGGTGTCGGTCCTGGTCAACAACGTCGGGGACTACCGGCCCGCGGTGCGCTTCCGGTCGTCGACCCCCGAGTCGTGGCGCGCCATGTACGACATCAACTGCTTCCACGTGTTCGCGGTCACCCGGGCGTTCCTCGACCCGATGATCGCGGCCGGGGGCGGGTCGATCGTCAACGTGCACTCGGTCGAGGCGCTGCGGGGCTACCCGACCGATCCGGTCTACGGCGCGATGAAGGCGGCGGTGGCCGCGTTCACCACCGACCTCGCGGTGATGGTCGGGCGCCACGGCGTCCGGGTGAACGCGATCGGGCCCGACCTCTGCCAGACGCCCCAGGTCGACTACCTCACCGGCTCGGTCGGCCTCGAGCACCTCTGGGCGGCGTGGGCCCCGGTCGGGCGGCTGGGCTGGCCCGAGGACCAGGCGCGCGTCGCGCTGTTCCTGGCCTCCGACCTCTCGGCCTTCGTCACCGGGCACAACATCCCGGTCGACGGCGGCACGCGGGCCGGCGGCGGCTGGTTCTGGTCGCCCACGGAGCGCCGCTTCGTGAACCGCCCCCGCACCCTCTGACCGACCCCGCCCGACCCCGCCCCGCCCCGCCCGCCCCCGCCCCGCCCCGCCCGGCCCCGCCCCGCCCCGCCCGGCCCCGCCCTCGTCCGAGCATGTGACACGCAGCCCCGTATTTCGTGGTCCAGCGTCACATGCTCGAACCCTGCGCAGCGCGGGAGGGGGAATGGGGCCCGCGCGCCGGGGGTTGCCCGCCGTGTGACCGACGCGATCGCGACCGCCCCCGCCGCGGCGTGCCCGCACCGCTTGGACCGCCCGGTCATGCGCCAGCGGTGGGAGGACGTGACCTTCGCCCACTGGCCCGTGCCGCCGGCGGCCGTGGCCGCGGTCCTGCCCCCCGGTCTCGCACCCGACGTCTTCGCCGGGACCGCCTGGGTCTCGCTGATCCCGTTCCGGATGCGCGACCTGCGGGTCCGGGGGCTCCCACCCGTCCCGACCACCCGGGCGTTCGCCGAGGTCAACGTCCGCACCTACGTCCAGGGCCCGGAGGGTCCGGGCGTGTGGTTCTGCTCGCTCGACGCGACCCACGCGCTGCCGGTCGTGACCGCCCGGGTCGCCTACGGCCTGCCCTACTTCCGGGCCCGGGTGGACACGACCCCGGCCGGCACCGCCGACGACCGCACCGCAGAGTGGCGCGTGCAGCGTCGCCACGACGGCGCCACCGGAGGGATCGCGGTGGTGGTCGAGCCCGGCGCGCCGGTCCCCGACCCCGACGTGAGCGCCGACCCCCTCCACGTGTTCCTGTCGGCGCGCTGGCGGCTCTACGCGGGCCGGCGCCGGCTCCACGCCGCCCGGGTCACCCACGAGCCCTGGCCGTTGGT
>CAIUKV010000195.1 GCA_903899845.1 uncultured Actinomycetes bacterium | reverse complement strand
TCCCGCTCGGCCGCCACCGCCGCGACCCGCAGGGCGGCGGTCACGGTCACCGGCTCGTCGGCGAGCAGGCACACGCGGCCGTCGCGCACCACCACCCCGGGCGCCACCGGCTGGTCACGGGCAGCCGTCCGGCCCGAGGGGCCCCGGGCCGCGGCGGCGAGGCGGGCCCACACGTCGCGGCTGATCCACCCGACCGTGCGGGCGGCGTCGGCGATCTCCCGCAGCAGGGCGTCGGCGTCGGGGATCGCCAGCTGGGCCGCCACCGCGTCCTGCTCCTGCATCGTCAGGAGGTCGGCCCGCCCGCCGGTGACCCGGTGGAGGGCGACCCGGACGTCGAGCAGCCGGGCGTTGGCGGCGTCGAGGTCGGCGACGTCGCCGGGGGCCAGGAACCCGGCGTCGGCCAGGCCCGCCCACCCGCCGACCTCGGACACCACCGATCCGGCCCAGGCCAGGGCGTGCAGGTCGCGCAGGCCGCCGGCGCCCTCCTTGACGTTGGGCTCGACCATCTCCGCGACCGGACCGGGGCGCTCGTACCGGGCGTCGGCCGCCGCGGCCAGCGCCCCGAGCACCCGGGCCCGCCGCTTCCGGGCCAGGGCCCGGCCCTTGGCCCGCAGCTCCTCGGCGAAGGCGGGGTCGCCCGCCACCGGCCGGAGGTCGAGCACCGCCGTCAGCGCGTCGAGGTCGGCGTCGGCGAGCGCGAGCGCCTCCTTGGGGGTCCGGGTCGCCTGGCCGAGGGTGAACCCGGCGTCCCAGAACGGGTACCAGAGCACCCGGGCCGCGGCACCCGCCTCGCGTCCACGGGCACCCCCGGCGTGCAGGAGCACCAGGTCGAGGTCGGAGCCCGGGCACAGCTCGCGTCGGGCGTACGAGCCGGCACCGACCACCGCCCACCGCCCCTTCAGCGTGAGGGAGCCGGCGATGTCGGCGAGGGTCGCGTCACACAGGTCGGCGAGGGCGCGGCCGAACGCCACGCCCTGCAGTGACGCGTCCGCGACGACGCGCGCACGCCCGAGGCGCACGCGCGTCGCCGCGTCCGTCGATCCCCCGCCCGGGCCGTCGGGGCCCGGGCGGGAGACGTCGTCCTCGCTCAGAGGGCGTCCGACCCGGCCTCGCCGGTGCGGATCCGGTACACCGACTCCACCGGGACCACCCAGACCTTGCCGTCACCGATCTTGCCCGTGCGGGCGGTCTCGATGAGCGCCTGGGCGATCCGCTCGGTGTCGGCGTCGTCGACGAGCACCTCGATGCGCACCTTGGGCACGAAGTCGATGGTGTACTCGGCGCCCCGGTAGACCTCGGTGTGTCCGCGCTGGCGGCCGAAGCCCTGCACGTCGGAGACCGTGATCCCCTGGACCCCGAGGTCCTTGAGCGCTTCCTTGACGTCGTCGAGCTTGAACGGCTTGATGATGCCGACGATCAGCTTCACGTCGATCCTTTCGCTGGGATTCCGGGGTCAGACCCGGTCGTAGGCGTACGCGGTCTCGGAGTGCTCGTTCAGGTCGAGGCCCGACTCCTCCTCC
>CAIUKV010000194.1 GCA_903899845.1 uncultured Actinomycetes bacterium | reverse complement strand
GGGGGAGTGGCGTACCACGCGGCGATGCCGCCGGGCGGCGGGACCTCGGCGTCGGTGACCGCCCCCCGCACCCCTTCGGTGACCCCGGTCGCCAGGGTGAAGCGGGCCGGCCCCCGCGACACGACGGTGATCTCGTAGAGGCCGTCCGTCGGCGCGGTCTCGCGCAGGTCCACGATCCGGTCGGAGCTCGTGCGGCTGTAGGGCTCGTCGAACCGGATGCGCCGGTCGGGCAGGAGGCGGCGCTCGGTGCCGTCGGGGGCCCGCAGCACCACGAACGGCAGCCGCTCGAGTCCGAGGTCCTGCTCGGGGCTCCGGGCCGGCACGAGGAGGTCCACCACGAGGGGGTCCCCGACGCGGAGCCGGGTCCGCACGCCCCGCGTGTCGCCGGGTGCGCCGACCACGCCGTAGACGGCGAACGACAGCGACCCGTCCTCGAGCAGGGGGCCCCGGGCCGGATCGGGGTCGGCCTCGGTCACGAACACGGGTTGATGAGCGCCGGCCGGACCCGCCGTCACGCCCAGTGCGCACGCGAGGGCCAGCACGCCCACGGCGAGCCGGATCTCGGTGGGTCGGCTCAACGGGTCGGGTCGGTCGTGTCGCCGTCGTGGTCGAAGCTCGACGCCGACCACAGGGACCGCATCCGCTCGGCCTCGTCCACGAACCCGGGGTTGGCCAGGCGGCGGTTGGGGCGGTCCCAGCGCGATCCCGTGCGGGTGAACAGCGAGAGCGCGTCCGTCATCATCGCGCCGCCCGACCAGCTGATGGTCTCCTGGCCGATGCACGCGAGGCCGAAGCGGTCGCACAGGTCCGCGAAGCGCTCGGCGCTCATGCCCGGGTCGCGGAAGGCCTGGGGGTGGGGCAGGCGCCCACGCGCCACGAGCCTCGCCCGGGCCCGACCCGACCGGCGCCGAGCCCGGGCGAGATCCCGTGCGTAGGCCCCGAGGTTGGAGTGGTGGAAGAACCCGACCCCGTCCGGTCCGAGCTTCGTGGCGAGCTGCTCGAGGTACCGCTCGAGCACCGTGGCGTCCGCGTGCACGAGCGAGTCCATGCTGAAGGCGAGGTCGACGGAGTCGTCGGCCACCATGGCGAGCGACGTCCCGTCGTTGACGTGGTACTCGAGGTGGGCCGACCCGGCGAACCGCTCCCGGCAGTGCTCGATGCAGCGTGGCGCGAGATCGACGACGACCAGGCGATCGGCGAGGTCCTTGAGGTAGTGGGTCCAGCGTCCGAACCCGGGCGCGATCTCGAGGACGGTGCCCGTCGGGACGAAGGGGGCGATGCGAGGCTGGAGCACGGCGAGCCACATGGCGTCGGTGTCGCCCCACCACCGGGACCACTCGTCCCCCTCCTCGAGCCACTCGTAGCCCTCGGCCCACTGCTCCAAGTTCCACTGCACCGAATCGACCCCCATCGGGCGAGAGTACCGAGGTGCCGGAGCCGCACCCGCGGGACGGTTCGGGGTCCGACCACGCGGCGCGCCGTCGGGCCCGCCCCGGATCGGGCGGGCGGACCGCCGATCGGGTCATCCGTTGCGGGTCCTCGCCGCGCGCCGGCTTCCGAGCAGGGCCACGCCGAGCCCCCCGGCGACCAGCAACGCGAGGCCGAGGCCGCCGGCGGTCCCGGCGGGCACCTCGGTGCCGTCCGGCCCGAGGCACACCGAGCCGAAGAAGGGTCGGCCGGTGGTCCACCCGGCGTACGCGGTGGCGGTGGACCGCCCGTCGGCGCTCAGGACCGCCAGGTGCGGCTGGAGACAGACCGGTCGGCCGAGGTACGCCGTCCCGAGGTCCAGGTCCCCGACGAACGTCGTCCCCGAGAGCCCCGTGGCGGAGAACGCGCACCTCCCCGGGGGTTCCCGGCGGGTGAACGGATCGCCGCCGACGCACACGTGGACCTCCTCGAGGGTCGGGCCCGACCCCGTGAGGTCGAGGCGGATCGTGACCACCTCGCTGCCGTCACCCTGCAGCGTCCGGTCGAGCGTGGCGGTGCCGATCGGGTCGCCGGTGGCACCGGCCCGGATCGCGACGGTCGTGGCGGCGAGCGCCGGCGCCGCCCCGAACACGGCGGCGCTCAGCGCGAACGCCGCCACGGCCAGGGTGCGGATGCGTGTGCGTCGGGTCATGCCCGTCCTCCCGTCCTCTGCCTGCGCGCGGCCCCGGTCCTCGGCCTTGCGCCGCGGGGCTCCCGACCCTCGGGGTCGGACGCCGTCAGGCAAGCGGCGGCCGGCGTCGGCCCGGTGACGGATCGGCGTCGGATCGGCGACGGCCGTGCGACCGGCCCGTGGCGCCCCCGCCCGGGGCGGTCCCGGCCCGGCGCGCCCCCCGGCCGGGGTCACTCGTAGCGCAGCGCCTCGACCGGATCGAGGTTGGCGGCCCGGCGGGCGGGGAGCCGGCCGGCGAGCATGCCGATGAGCGTCGTGACCGCAATGACCGCGACGGCGATCGTGGGCGGCACGCTCACGATGTCGCGATCGGTGATCCCGCTGTCGGCGAGCTGCTGGTTGAGGATGCGGTTGAGCAGGATGGCGACCCCGAACGACAGGATCACACCCACGACGCCGCCCATGAAGCCCAGGACCCCGGCCTCCACGGTGAACAGGCGGCGGACGGTCTTCTTCGTCGCGCCGATCGCCCGCATGATGCCGATCTCCCTCGTCCGCTCGAGCGTCGCCATCACCATCGTGTTGATCACGCCGATCGCGGCGACGAGCAGCGCGATCGCGCCGATGCCGCCGAGCACGAGGCCGATGATCGTGAACGCCTGGGCCTGGGCGTCGATCTCCTCCTGACCCGCGGCCGCGCCGTACCCGAGGCGCTCGACGCCCCGCTCGACGGTGGTGACGTCATCGGTGGTCCGGGCGCTGAGGTAGATCGCCCCGTAGCCGGTGCGATCGAAATCGGTCTCCCGGGTGCAGACGGGTTGGCGGTTCGGGCCCCCGCCCTCGCACCGCTCGAACACCGGCGACACGACCTTGCCGAACCCGAGGGTCATGTCGAGGCCGTTGTCCTCCCCGAGCATCACGCCCCGGACGGTGGCCGTCCGCTCGCGCGCCGCGTCGCCGAACTCCTTCCGCGGGGTCAGCGTCACCGTCTTCCCGACCAGCTGCTGCGGGTTGTCGGCGTACCCGAGGTCGCCGGCGATCGCACGGGAGACGAGGATCCCGCCCGAGTCGTCGCCCGCCTCGAGCGCGCGCCCGGCGAGGAGCTCCCGCCGCACGGTCCCGTTCGGCGTGTACGCGACCACGGGCGTGTTCGACACGCTCACCCCGCTCGACCCGACCCGGATCGCCTCGAAGTAGCTGGCCCCGAGGATCGCGGTCACCGACTCGACGCCGTCGAGGCCGGCCATGGCTCGCACCGTCTCGTCGTCGATCCGCTTGCCGCTGCCGTCGGCCCAGGTCTGCCAGCGGGCCTCGCCGTAGTCGAGGTCGAGCTGGGGCGTCGCGATGACCCGGCGGTCCTCGCCGGTCTTCTCGAACGACGACGTGAGGAAGCCCTGGGCGCTCGTGACCAGCGAGAGCATGACGGTCACGCTCACCGCCCCGATCACGATGGCGAAGACGGTGAGGCTCGTGCGCAGCTTCTGGCGGCTCAGGTTGCGCCAGCCGGTCCGGAACTGGTCCCCGAGTCTCACGCCCGCCCCCTCGTCTCGGTGATGGTGCCGTCCTTGATCGTGAGCACCCGTCCGGCCCGGGCGGCGACCGCCTGGTCGTGGGTGATGATGACGAGGGTGATCCCCTCCCGGTTGAGCCGCTCGAGCTCCGCCATCACCTCGGCCCCGCGGTGGGAGTCGAGGTTGCCGGTCGGCTCGTCGGCGATGATCAGCGCCGGGTTGTTCACGAGCGCGCGGGCGATCGCCACCCGCTGGCGCTGTCCGCCCGAGAGCTGGGTCGGCTTGTGCCCGGCCCGGTCGGCGAGCCCGACCCGCTCGAGCGCCCGCATGCCCTTGGCCCGGCGGGTGCGCTTCTTCCCCACGCCGCCGACCACCAGGGGGGAGATCACGTTCTCCAGCGCGGTCTCGTGGGACTGCAGGTTGAAGGACTGGAAGACGAAGCCGATGTGTGAGTTCCGGTACGCGGAGAGCTCGGCGTCCTTGGCCCGGGCGAGGTCGACCCCGTCCACGACCACGCTGCCGGAGTCGGGCTGGTCGAGACCGCCGATCACGTTGGCCAGCGTCGACTTCCCCGATCCCGAGGGTCCGCAGATGGCGATGAAGTCCCCGCGCTCGACCGTCAGCGACACGTGGTCGAGGGCCCGCACCTGCTCGCCCCCGACGGTGTAGGTCTTGCACAGGCCGGTGCACTGCACGAATGCCATCGAGCCCCCTCCGGCGGCCCCCCGCCGCCGAACGCTAACCCACGCCGGGGGCGGGACCGGGGCGTCGGGACCGACGGGGGCGGATCAGGCGGTCACCGGGCGCCCGAGGTCCGTGAGGCCCGACTGGTGCGCCACGGCCCGGATGAACCGGCGCCGCTCGGCGACCGGGCCGATCCGGTGCTCGAGCGGTCCGTCGATGAGCAGGGTGGCGAGACCGTGGGCCAGGGACCACATCGCGGTGGCCCGGGCCCGCACGTCGTCGATCGACGCGCCGGGTCCGAGGTCGGAGCGGACGAAGTCCACGAGCGTGTCGAAGGCCTGCCCGCCCGAGTGGGGCGGGTCGGACTCGTCGTACGAGCACAGGTCCGGTCGGAACATCACCCGGAAGTGCCCCCGGTGCTCGAGCGCGAACTCGACGTAGCTCGCGAGGAGCGCGGTGGCAGGATCGTCGGCGTCGGCGTCGGCGTCGGCGTCGAGCGCGCCGCGCATGGCGTCGAGCAGCATGGCGAAGCCCTCGGCGCCGATCGCCGCGAAGATGCCGCGACGGTCGGAGAAGTGGTGGTACGGGGCCTGGTGGCTCACGCCGGCGGCCTGGGCGAGGCGCCGGAACGACAGCGAGTCGGGCCCGTGCTCGGCGACGTGGGCCACCGCCGAGTCGAGGATGGTCCGGCGGAGGTCCGAGGCGGTCACGTCCCGAGCCTAGGCCGGGACCGGGGCCGAGTTGACACTGTCCAGTCGCGTGGCTAGGCAGTGTCATATGACGACGACGAGCCCGACCCCGACCGGCACCGGGGACCCCCGCCGCTGGCTGATCCTGCCGGTGCTGTGCCTGAGCCTGTTCCTGGTCGTGGTGGACAACACCATCGTCAACGTGGCCCTGCCCACGCTGAGCCGGGAGCTGTCGGCCTCGACCAGCCAGCTCCAGTGGATCGTCGACGCCTACAGCCTCGTCTTCGCCGGCCTGCTGCTGGCGTTCGGGTCGTTCGGCGACCGGTACGGGCGCAAGGGCGCGCTCCAGATCGGCCTGGTCGTGTTCGCGGGCACGTCGGTGGCCGCCGCGCTCACGACGTCGGCACCCCAGCTGATCGCCGCGCGCGCGGCGATGGGCGTGGGCGCGGCACTCGTGTTCCCCGCCACGCTCGCGATCCTCACCAACGTGTTCACCGACCCGGTCGAGCGGGCCAAGGCCATCGGGGTGTGGTCGGCGGTGTCGGGCCTCGCGGTCGCGCTCGGTCCGCTCACCGGGGGCTGGCTGCTCGAGCACTTCGCCTGGGGGTCGATCTTCCTCGTCAACGTGCCCGTCGTGCTCGTCGCCCTGGTGGCCGGGCACCGTCTCGTCCCGAGCACCCGGGACCCCGACGCCGGCCGGCTCGACCCCAACGGGCTCGTGCTGTCGATCGCCGCCATCCTCCTGCTCGTCTACACGGTGATCGAGGCGCCGAAGCACGGCTGGGGCGACCCGTCGACGGTCGCCGGCTTCGTCGGCGCCGGCGTCCTCGTGGTGGTGTTCGTGGCGTGGGAGCTGCGGCGCGAGCACCCGATGCTCGACGTCCGGGTGTTCCGCAACGCCCGGTTCTCGGCGGCCAGCGGCGCGGTGGCGTGCGCCTTCTTCGGGCTGTTCGGCTTCATCTTCCTGATGACCCAGTACTTCCAGGTCGTGCGGGGCTACTCCACCCTCTCGGCGGGCCTGCACACCCTGCCCTTCGCCGTGGCGTCCGCGGTCGCGGCGCCGCTGGCCGCGCGTCTCGCCCTGCGGATCGGGACCAAGGTCGTCGTGACCGCCGGGCTCACGCTCATGACGGTGGGGTTCGTGTGGGTGTCGACCCTGGAGCCCGATTCCCCCTACTGGAGCACGGTGGCGATCCAGGCGGCGATCATCGGCGCCGGTCTCACCCTCACCCTCGCCCCGTCGACCGAGGCGATCCTCGGGTCGCTCCCTCGCGAGAAGGCCGGCGTGGGCTCCGCGGTCAACGACACGACCCGGGAGCTGGGCGGGACGATCGGCGTCGCCGTCGTCGGCTCGGTGTTCGCGTCGCTGTACGGCCCCGAGATCCTCCGGCGCCTGAGCGGCCTGCCGGTCCCGGCGCAGGCGGTGGAGGCGGCCCGCAGCTCGGTCGTCGCGGCCGCCGAGGTCGCCCGTCGGGCCCCGGCCGAGGGGCGGGCCGCCGTGCTCGACGCGGCCCGGGAGTCGTTCATGCGTGGCTTCTCGGGCGGTGTCCTGATCTCGGCCGCGGTCACCGCGGTCGCGGCGCTCGCCGCGGTGCTGTTCCTGCCGGCCCGGGCCGTCGGCCCCGACCACCCCGACGTCCCGCCGGACCTCGCCGCGCTGGTCGACGACGCGCGACCGTCATGACCGATGCCCGCGGCGTCACCGTCCGCCGGGTGGACGGCACGGCCGTGCACGTGTCGGGCCGCGGCCCGGCGGTGGTGCTCCTGCACGCCAACGGTGGCAGTCACCACGACTTCGACGCCGTGGTGGGGACGATCTCCCGGCACGCGACCGTCTTCGCCGTCGACTGGCCGGGCCACGGCGACAGCGCGTCGGCGCCGGCGCCGACCGCGTGCGGCTTCGCGGACCTGCTCCCGGGTGTGCTCGACCACCTCGGTGCCGGCCCGTACACGCTGATCGGCAACTCGGTGGGTGGCTTCGCCGCGCTCCGGACCGCGGCGCGCCGACCCGACCTCGTCGACCGGCTCGTCCTGGTCGACCCGGGTGGGTTCACGCCCCGATCGCCGCTGGCCCTCGGGGTGTGCCGTCTCCTCGGATCGCGCCGGGTCGCGCCGGTCGCGATGCGGCTCCTTCCTCGCGTGTACCTCCGGCGGCGGACGGCCGCGGTGGCGGCGATCCGGTCGGCGCTCGACCAGGGGTCGCGCGATCCGGACCGCGTACGCACCTTCGCCGCCCTGTGGCGGAGCTTCGCCGACCGTCGGCACGACGCCCGTGTCGATGCGGCCGCGGTGACCGCACCCACGCTGCTCGTCTGGGGCACCCGCGACCCGGTCCTGCCGTGGCTCGTCGACGGCCGGCGGGCCCGCGCCGCGCTCGCCCGGGCCGAGGTGGTCACGTTCCCCTGCGGGCACCAGGCCTTCGCCGAGCTGCCCGCCGACTTCCTCGACGCCCTGGGCCGGTTCCTCGGGGCGCCGCCGGGTCCGGGCTGAGCGGCGCGCCGTCGTCCGACCGGTCCCGGCCGTTCGGGCGCACCCGCGGCGCCCGGGGGCGTGTCCCACCCCGGGGCCAGGCTGGGCCCATGTCGATCGACCGTTCCCCGAGCCGACGCATGCCCCGGGCCGCTGCTGGTCGAGGGCGCCAAGTCCCGACGGTGGGGCGGGGTGAACGGCCTCTACCGGCGCCCGCCGCGCAGCGAGGCGGCGCTCGTCTCGCCGTGGATGCTCGGCCGGGCCGGCGGTCTCGGCGCGCTCGACGAGCAGCCGCTCGGGGCGGGGGAGCGCCGGATCGGGCCCCGCGAGCGCATCGACGCCTTCGGGCTCTACGTGCTGCTCGCCTCCCGCATCGGCCCCGACCGGGCCCTCGCCGCGGCGGACCGCTGGGGCGGCGACGAGTGGATCGTGCTCGAGCGCGACGGCGTCACCTGCTCCCGGGTCACCGTCCGGAGCCGGACCGGGCCCGGGGTCGCGGTCCTGGCCGACGCGGCCGAGCGCTGGGCCGCCGCCATGCCGCCCGGGACCGCGAGCACGTCGGTGGCGGACCGCCGGGTCGCCCTGACCGGGTGCTCCGACGGCTCGGCCGCCGGGCCGGCGCCGGCCGGTGCCGACGCCGTGGAGGAGTTCCTCTGGTGGCGCAACTTCCTGTTCGCCGAGATCGGGTTCTCGCAACCCGAGAGCGTGGCGCGCTGCGCCGCCGATCGGACCGCGCGCGACCCGGTGCTGCTGCCGTTCTCGTCGTCGTCCACCGGCGCGGCCGACGCCGACGTGGCCGCCCTCTGGGCGCGGGTCGACGTGCTCTCCGAGGAGTGCGGCGGCGATGTGCCGTGAGCGGCACGCGACTGGACGGCGCGCCCCCGGTTCCCCCTAGGCTCACCCGGTGGCCGACGCACGCGAGACGGAGCGGGTGCTGCGCGCCTACGCCCAGGCATGGCTCGCCGACGACCTCGGAGCCGTGCTCGACGCCTACCACGACGACGTCGAGCTCCACTACATGGGGGAGAGCCCGCTCGCCGGGACCCACGTCGGGCGCGATGCCGCCCTCGCCGCGCTCGGGCAGGCGTCCCTGCGGACCGACCGTCGCCTGGTCGCGGTGGAGGACGTGCTCGTCGGCGACACGCTCGGGGCCCTGATCGCGGTCGAGGATCTGGGCGACCCGCCGCGCCGGGTCCGGCGGGTGCTCTGCTACCGGGTCCAGGACGCCAAGCTCCGGGAGTGCTGGCTGTACGACGAGGACCAGCGCTTCGTCGATCGGCTGTGGTCCCAGGAGCGCTGAGCCGGAGGCCGGCTCCGGGTGCGGTGGGCCGGGGTCGCCCCGGCCGGCGTCCCCATCGTCCCTGTCGCCCCCGGCGCGGCGCCCGTCGTCGCTCCGTCACCGTCCTCGGGGCCACCGCCGTGGCGGTCGTCCTCGGGTGCGGTGTCCTCCCCGGATGCGGCGGCGGGCGCACCGAGCGGCCCACCGGTGCCGGCGCCGGCAGTGCCGCGCCCGAGCGCTACGACCCCTACGCCGGGACCGCACCGGCGGTGGCGCCGGTCGGCCGCGTCTCCGAGGGACGCATCGCGACCGCCGACGGGCGGTCGCGCCGGTACCGCCTCTACGTCCCGGCCGCCCTCCCTGCGGGCCGGCCGGTGCCGCTGCTGATCGCCCTCCACGGCGGCCTCGGCTCGTCGGCGCAGTTCGCGACCAACTCCGGGTTCGACGGACTGGCCGAGGCGAACCGCTTCGTCGTCGTGTACCCGGACGGCGTCGGCGCCCTGGCCGACGACCAGGGTCCCCAGGCGTGGAACGGGGGGTACTGCTGCGGGCGCGCCGCACGCGACCGGGTCGACGACGTCGGCTTCGTCCGGGCGCTCGTCGACACCCTGGTCCGGGAGCTCCCCGTCGACCCGAACCGGGTCTTCGCCGCCGGCCACTCCAACGGGGCGATCATGGCCTACCGCCTCGCGTGCGAGCTGTCGGACCGGATCGTCGCCATCGGCGTCCAGGCCGGCAGCCTCGGCGTCGACGCGTGCGTCCCGGCGCGGCCGGTGTCGGTGTTCCACCTCCACGGCGCCGCCGACGCGAACCACCCGCTCGAGGGTGGCGTCGGCCAGGGCGTCGCCGGGGTCGCGTTCCGCCCGGCCCGGACCGCGGTGGAGGCCCTCGCCGCCGCCGACCGGTGCCCGGCTTCGCCGGTACCGGGCGTCGATCCCGCGAACCCCGACCTGCAGGTCACCACGTGGTCGGGCTGCGCCGACCGCACGAGCGTGCGTCTGGTCGTGGTCGAGGGGGCGTCCCACGCCTGGATGGGACGGCCGCCGGCCTCGGCCGCCGCGGCCTCGTTGGTGGGCGACCCCTACCCGCGCCTCGACGCGAGCCGCGCGATCTGGTCGTTCCTCGCCGCGCACCCGCGTCGCTGACGGGCATGCCGTTGGCGGCCACCGCGGCGACCGCGGCGACCGCGGCCGCTCGGACGGCAACGGCCCGACGGACGGCTGCGCGGCCCGCGCCGAGATGCCCTTAGCATGCGATGACGCGGACCCCGACCGACCCGAGGTCCGGAACGACGACACGCCGCCCCGGGGGGTGACGGCGGGGCGGCTCGGCCCGGACCCCCGGCCACGAAGGTGGACCCCATGACCGACGCGCGTGCGCATTACACCGCCGATGGCGCCCCGACGGTGCCCGGCTGGTTCCACCTCGCCGACCGGCTCCTCTTCGACGTGGTCGACGAGGCCCAACGTTCGCTCGGGTACACGGGCGACCTGCTCGAGATCGGCGTGTTCCGTGGCTGCTCCGCGATCCTGCTCGGATACATGGTCGCAGACGGCGAGGAGCTCACCGTCTGCGACCTCTTCGGGGCACCGGCGCCGAACGACTGGAGCGCACGCGAGAACGCGACCTTCTACTCGGGTCTCACGCAGGCGGCGTTCGAGGAGAACTACCTGCGCTTCCACGCGCGTCTCCCCAGGGTGTCGGCCGGTTCGTCCGCGCTCCTGCGCGGGCGGTGCGAGGAGCGCGCGTACCGGTTCCTCCACATCGACGGGTCGCACGTCTACGCCGACGTGATGGACGACCTCCTCCTCACGCGCGACCTGGCGCGGTCGTCCGATGCGGTGGTCGTGGTGGACGACTTCCTGAGTGGGCACACCCCGGGTGTCTGGGCGGCGACCTGGGAGTGCGTGTTCCGCCACGATCTCACCCCGATCATCGCGTCGGGGTCGAAGCTCTACGCGTCGTGGGGAAGCCCGTCGTCGGCATTGCTCGAGGCGCTCCGGTCCGGGATCGCCGGTCGTCCGGAGCTGGTCGTCGCGACCGACCCGATCGCGGGCGGCCGCGAGATCATGCGGGTGACCTCGGTCGCGCCCCGCCCTCGGCGGTCGCTCACGCGCCGGGTCGTGCGCCGGGCGGCGACGGGCATGGGGATCGGGCGCCGGGCCGACCTGCGCGGGCCCTGAAGAACCGGGCTCCCGGTCGGGCGCGTGCGCCCGGTCGGCGCGTGCCTCGCTCGGCCCCGGGTCGGCTCAGGTCCGCCCGGCCTCGGCTTCGTCGGCCAGCTCCACGAAGCGCCGGCGCTCCGCCTCGCCGAGCGCGGCGAACGCCCGGCCCATCGCTGCGTTCGTGGCGGCCTCCGCAGCCTCCCACTGGTCCCGGTGCGCAGTGGCGTCCCCGGCCTCGGGCCAGCCGAACAGCGGGGCCATGAACGGGGTGCGCACCTCGACCGCGTTGCGGGGGGAGAGCCCGGTGGCGAGGACGGCGCAGCCGTGGAGCCCGCCGCGCAGCTCGCGCAGCACGTTCATGCGGTGCAGGGCGAGGGCGGCGTCACCGGCGGGCTCGGGCATCGCCCGCCACGCCGCGAACAACGGTGCGCCCGCCGGGTCGGCGGCGGCGATCACCGTGCCGGCGAGCGCCGCGAGCGCAGCGGCGTCCACCGAGGTCGGGAGGTGGGCCTCAGCCCATCGGTGAGCGCACCCGGCGAAGGCCTCGGCCGCCTCGCGCCGACCCATGGTCGCCCGGGTGGCGTCCCAGCCCTCGGCCACGGTGGCCGGGTTGAAGAACACGAAGGCGGCGGCCACGACGTCGGCGTGGACATCGCCGAGGGCACCGCCCCGGCCGGCGACGTAGAAGGTCATCCCCTCGAAGCCGAGTTCGGCGCCGGTGGCGTACGTCGCGGCATCGAGCATGAAGTGGCTGCCGAGCGCGCCGATCGCGGCGGCTGAGGCGGTGGCGGTCTGCACGGGATCCATGCCGGGCAACCTAGCCCTCGGTCCTGCGGCGTGGTCGCGGATCCCGGGGCGCTGGGGAAGGCCGGGGCGACGCCGATTCGATGGGTGGGTGACCTCGCCCGTGGGGCCGTGTGGCCCCGGGCCGTCAATGCGGGAGCGTCGGCTCGACCGGTGCACGTCGGCGTCGGAGGACCGGGCGCATCCGACTGAAGGCACGCCACCGTCACCCAGTCCGGAGCGTTCCCGACCGGGATCGACGATCCGGTCGTCGTGTCCGACGTCGTGTCGACGACCGACACCGTGTCGTCGCGATCGGTCACGTCGGCAGGCAGGACTCCACGAACCGCGTCGTCGGCGGGGTGATGAGCTCCTCGTCGGGTGCGCCGAGCTGGCGGCTGATCTGGTTGTGGTCGTAGGGGTTGGCCACCACGAGCTCGGCCGAGCCACCGCGACGGTCGATGAGGTCCACGAAGTCCCGTGCCTCCGCCACCCGCCGAGGGCCGCCCCGGGTCCCGATCAGGAACCGGGCGTCCGGCGCGCCGTTGCGCTCGACCTGCACGGTGGGTGATGCCGCAGCCAGCACCGCGGGATCGGTCCCGAACGCGTTCTGGATCAGCGCGCGGGCCGGGGCGGTGGCGAGGTCGAAGGAGAAGTCGAGGGCCACGACGCAGTCCACCGCCCCGGGGGTGGCGCCGGCGTCGGCGAGCAGCGCCGGATCGGTCCCGACGATCGCCACGAGATGCGCGCCCGCCGAGTGACCCACCATCGTCAGTCCGGTGGGGTCGAGGCCCACCGAGCGGCCCTGGCGCTGCACCCAGGCCACGGCGTCGGCCACGTCCTCGCCGTGGTCCGGCCACGCGACGCCGGCCCCCGGCGTCGACAGCCGGTAGTTGACGGCCACCAGCGCGGCGCCGAGCGATCCGGCCCAGGCGGCCTTCCGCGCCACGGTCCCGGCGGCCTTGTCGCCCCGGCGCCAGCCCCCACCGTGGACCCACAGCACCACCGGGGCCGACCCGCAGCCCGCCGGGAGGTGCACGTCGAGGCTGGTCCGCTCGGGGTCGCTGCCGGGGCGGGTGGCGTAGGCGTAGGTGGTCGGCCCGGTGGGCTCGGGCCGACACCTGGCCGCCGCGGCGGTCGGTGCGGTCGCGTCGCGCGACGGGCCTGCGCAACCCATGACGCCGGCCACCCCGACCATCAAGACGGCGAGGCCCGCGTGGGTCGGTCTGTGCAGCACGCACACAGCAACGCCGCATCGCATGAGAGAAGTTCGGAGTCACCGTGAGGGTTCGGTGAAGAGCCGTGCGGCCCGACGCCGCGACGCCCGATGGCGTCCGGTGGCGGTCCCTGGTTCCGGCGGTCGAGGAGACGACCCCCCGACCGCCGTGGTCGGCGGTCGGGCGGCAGGGGTCAAGGTCGGGGGAGCCACCGAAGCGAATTCCGCTAATGGTGGCGTGTGAATTCCCCTAATACCCCGTTGTGGAGGTGCCGGGAGTCGAACCCGGGTCTTCCGCGTCTTCGTCAGGGCTTCTCCGAGCGCAGCCGGCGATTCAGTCTCGGAACGTGACCACTCGACGGCGGCAGGTCACGCTCCCAGCCTCACTGCGGTGTCCCGACGGACCGTGGGGCCCCTTCCGTCGGTGAGTCGTCCGAGGTGACGCCCGGGACCGGTCTGGACGACGAAGACCGGGCGGACGTGGCTGGTGTTTAGGCAGCCAGTGCCATTTCGTCAGAGTTGGCAGTTGTTTGGGTTCCGGCTCTTTCACGACGATCCGGAGACGTCGGCTCGCTTCCCCTGATCCCGCTCACGGAATCGAAGCCACGCACCCCCTTGTCAACGTCCGCCTCGTACGTGGTGAGCCGGACGAGACCAGGGTACCGGGGGGTGGGACGCCCTAGCCTTCGATTATGGAGGTCGACGCCTTCCTCGCCGAGTTCCCCGCCCTGTGGGACGGGGACCCGCAGACCGCCGACCACCCCCGGGACCGCCGTTTCGGGGCCGTGCTCGACGCGACCCGGGGCATGGCGACCGAGAACAAGCTCGCCCTCCTGAACCTCGCCGCCCGGCACCTCGAGCCCGGGGAGACCTACCTCGAGGTCGGCGCCTGGGCCGGATGCTCGATCCTGGGGGCGGCGCTCGGCAACGTCGGGCCGTTCTGCACCATCGACGACTTCTCCCAGTTCGGCGGGCCGATCGACGACTTCCGCCGCAACCTCGAGGCGTTCGGCCGCACCGACATCACCCTGTACGAGGGCGACGCCTGGGAGGTCCTCGCCGCCGCCCCCTTCCCCCGGCCGGTCGGCGTCTTCTTCTACGACGGCGGGCACAGCTTCGACGACCAGTACCGGGCGTTCTCGCGGGTCGAGCCGCTGCTCGCCGACCGGGCCCTGATCATCGTCGACGACACGGCCTGGGACTGGGTCGCGGCCGCCGACGCCCGCTTCGTCCGGGGTCGCGCCGAGTACACCCGCCTGCTGCGGTTCGAGAGTCCCGAGAACGGCGAGCCCCGCTGGTGGAACGGGATGGAGGTCTACGCCTTCCGGCGCGATCCGCGCCGCCCCGTCACTGCGGCGGCGCTGCTGCGCCGCGAGCGCCGCCACCTCCGGCAACGTCGGATCGAGCGGCGCGTGCGGCAGCTCGCCGGCCGGGTCCGCCGGACGGTCGCCCCGACCCGGTGACGCGTCGCCGGGCTCAGGCCTTGGCGAAGTGCATCGTGAAGAGGGACTTGGGGCTCGACGGAGTCCCGGTCCGCCTCGTGACCATCGACAGCGAGATCGTGAGGTTCTTGCCCTTGAGCGCGTACACGTAGGCCCGCGGAGCGTTCAGGTCGTTGGAGTCGTCGAAGACGATGATCGATCGGGGCCCGGCCTTGCCGGCGAGCCAGTGTCCGTCGTCGACGGCCGAGATGGCCGAGATCGTCTCGCTGTACGCGGAGCTGGCCTTCAGGGCGAGGGACTCACCGGCCTTGCAGGCGAAGATGGCCGCGACGACCGGGTCGGTGGCCGGAGTGCCCGGACAGGCGGTGACGGCTCCGCCGTCGATCGACAGCCCGGTCAGGTTCCAGGTGCCGACGAGCTTGTTGTCGATGACGCCCGCCGCTCCCGCCGGGGCGGCGGCGAGGCCGACGGTCAGCGAGGCGACGGCGGCGAGTGCGGGAACGAGGCGGCGGATGCGCACGGTGGTGCTCCTGGGATCGACGGGCAGCGGTCGTGACGAGGGGCCGCACCCTACGCCGGTGCCGGTGCCGGTGCGGGGGTCGGTGTGGGGGTCGGTGTGGGGGTCGGTGTGGGTCGGGTCGGGTCGGGTCGGGTCGGGCCGGGCCCACGCCTCAGGCGGGGTCGCGCCGGGTCCGGCTCTTGAGCGCCTTCTCGGCCTCCCGCTTGGCGTCGCGCTCGGCCAGGCTCTGACGCTTGTCGTAGGTCTTCTTGCCCCGGCCGACCCCGAGCTCGAGCTTGACCCGGCGGTCCTTGAAGTAGAGCCGCTGGGGCACCAGGGTGATGCCCCGGTCCTGGGTCGCCCGCTCGAGGTCGGCGATCTCCTTGGCGTGGAGGAGCAGCTTCCGACGCCGTTCGGGGTCGAGCTCCCCCCGGGAGAAGGCGTACGGGGTGACGTGCATGCCGTAGAGCCACACCTCGCCGTCCTCGACCCGGGCGAAGGCGTCGCGGAGGTTGACCTTCCCCTCGCGGATCGACTTCACCTCGCTCCCGGCGAGCACGATCCCGCACTCGAAGCTCTCGCTGATCGCGTAGTCGTGGCGGGCCCGGCGGTTCACGATGGTCGGGGTCGGGGCGGCCACCGGATCACGCTACTGCCGCCCGGGACGCCCGGGGATAGGCTGCGAACGCTGGTCGCCGGTCGGCGACGACACCCCACGGCACCCGTCCGCCGGGGTACACGGCCCGCCTCGCCCGCCCGGGCGGAACCCAGGGAGCACCATGGCACGGTCCGGTTCGATCCTCGGCAATCCGGTCATCCGCCTCGAGGACCCTCGCATCCTGCGCGGGGCCGCCCCGTACGTCGACGACCTGGCGGTCACCGGCGTGGCCCACGTCGCCTTCGTCCGGTCGACCATCGCCCACGCCCGCGTCACCGCGATCGACACCAGCGAGGCCAAGGCGATGCCGGGGGTGGTCGACGTCTTCACCCACGCCGACCTCGAGCTGCCCGACGTCCAGGGCTTCATCATGCTGCCGCCGGTGTTCGCGCGCTCGCCGCTGGCCAAGGACCGGGTGCGCTTCGTCGGCGACATCGTGGCCGTCGTGGTCGCGGAGACCCGGGCCCAGGCCGTCGACGCGGTCGAGGCCGTGGTCGTCGACTACGACCCGCTGCCCGCGGTGGTCGACCCCGAGGCCGCGATGGCCGAGGACGCGCCGCTGCTGTTCGAGGAGCACGGCTCCAACGTCGCCTTCGCCATGGACATGGGCGACGATCCGACGGTGTTCGAGGGCGCCGACCACATCGTCACCGTGCGCTCGGTCAGCCAGCGGCTCGCCGCCGTCCCGATGGAGACGAACGCGATCGTCGCCGAGCCCCGACCCGACGGCATCACCCTGACCATCCCCACCCAGGGGCCCAACAGCGTGCGCGACAACATCGCGCCCCTGCTCGGCTACGAGGCGGCCCAGGTGCGCGTCGTCGCGCCGGCCGTCGGCGGAGGGTTCGGCGCCAAGCAGGGCGTGTACGTCGAGTACGTGATCGTCGGTCACGCGGCCAAGCGCCTGAACCGCCCCCTCAAGTGGGTCGAGACCCGCTCCGAGAACATGCTCTCCATGGTCCAGGGGCGTGGGCAGCTCGAGTACGTCGAGCTCGGCCTCACCAACGAGGGTCGCATCGTCGGGATGAAGGGGCGGGTGATCGGCGACGCCGGCGCCTACCCGGCCATCGGCGCCTTCCTCGTGTACTTCACCCGCCAGATGGCGCCCGGGGTCTACGACATCCCGAAGGTCGACGTGAAGTGCTTCGGCGTCGCCACCAACACCACGCCGATGGCCGCCTACCGCGGTGCGGGCCGGCCCGAGGCCACGCAGTTCATCGAGCGTGCCCTCGACGTGGCCGCCGACGAACTGGGCATCGACCCGGTCGAGATCCGGCGCCGCAACTTCCTCAAGCCCGAGGCGTTCCCGCTCACCACGGTCACCGGGTCCAACTACGACTCGGGCGACTACGACCGCCCGCTCACCGAGGCGTGCCGCATCGCCGACTACGACGGCCTGCGCGCCGAGCAGGCGGCCCGGCGGGCTCGGGGCGACGCCAAGCTCCTCGGCATCGGGGTCTCCACCTACGTCGAGATCACCGCGCCCGGCATCTTCTCCGAGTACGGCAAGGTCGAGGTCGCGGCCGACGGGTTCGTCGACGTCACCGTCGGCACCTCCTCGCACGGGCAGGGTCACCGCACCGCCTTCGCGATGATCATCCAGGACGTGCTCGGCGTCCCGATGGAGAAGGTCCGCCTCATCCAGAGCGACACCGACGTCGTCCCGCGGGGGAGCGGCACGATGGGCTCGCGCTCGGTGCAGATCGCCGGCAGCGCCGTCCTCGAGGCCGGCACCCAGGTGCTCGAGAAGGCCAAGCGCCTCGCCGCCCACCTGCTCGAGGCCGACCCCGACGACATCACGGTGTTCGAGGGCGTGGGCCTCGGCGTGGCCGGCGTGCCGGCGAACGCGATCACCTGGCAGGAGCTGGCCCTCGCCGCCACCGAGGCCGACCGGCGCCCGGCCGACTGGGAGGGGCACCTCGCGGTCGAGCTCGACTTCAACCAGGGGGAGTCCACCTACCCGTTCGGCGCGCACCTCGCCGTGGTCGAGATCGACACCGACACCGGCCGGGTCGAGCTGCAGCGCATGATCGCGGTCGACGACTGCGGGCGCATCATCAACCCGGTGCTCGTGCGCGGGCAGCAGCACGGCGGCATCGCGCAGGGGGTGGCCCAGGCGCTCTACGAGCAGGTCGTCTACGACGACGACGGCAACCCGCTCACCGGCAACCTCATGGACTACGCGATGCCGAGCGCGGCCGAGTTCCCCAGCTTCGAGACGGCCAACACCGAGACCCCGACGCCGCGTAACCCGCTCGGCGCGAAGGGGATCGGCGAGTCGGCCACCATCGGATCGACCCCGGCGGTGCAGAACGCCGTGGTCGACGCGCTGTCGCACCTCGGGGTCACCCACCTCGACATGCCGTTCACCGCGGAGCGGGTGTGGCGGGCGATCCAGGAGGCCAAGGCCGGCGTCTGACCCGTGCCCGCTGCCGCCGCACCCGTCCCCGCCGCGCTCGTCCTGCGGCTCTCGCTCGAGCAGTACCGGGTGATCGTCGCCCACTGCCTCGACGGCCTCCCCGACGAGGCGTGCGGCATGCTCACCGGGCCGATGGTCGGGGGCGAGCCGACGGGCGCGGTCGGTGCGGTCCATCCGTGCCGCAACGCCGACGCCTCGGCCCGCACCTACACGGTGGAGCCGCGCGACCTGCTGCGGGCCATGCGTGCCGCCGACGCCGCCGGCCACGAGATCGTCGGCGTGTGGCACTCCCACACCCACACCGACGCGTACCCGTCGCCCACCGACGTCCGCCAGGCGGTCGACCCGGCCTGGATCTACGTGCTGGTGAGCCTGCGTCACGGCGAGCCCGCCCTGCGGGCTTACCGCATCCGCGACGAGGTGATCACCGAGCTCGGGGTCGCGGTCGCCTGAGCCGGATGGTCGCGGACTGGCGCGCCGCCGCCACGGCGCAGATGGTCGACGGGCTCGTGGCCCAGTCCGACGCCGGGACCCGCGACCACTGGACGCGGTACCTCAAGGGCCGGGCGGTGTTCCGGGGTGTGCCCATGGCCGGGGTCCGCCGGGTGGTCCGGACGGTCTGGGCCGAGCGGGCCCTCGACCAGCACGGTCCCGACGCCGTGCTCGAGCTGGCCCTCAGCTGGTTCGGGGCGGAGGCCACCGAGGACAAGCTGGCAGGGGTCCTGCTGATCGCCGAGCACCTCGCGCCGCGGCTCGCCGACCGACACGCCACCGCGCTCGGCGCACCGTTGGCGCGTGGCGACCTCGCCGACTGGAACGTCGTGGACTGGTACGCGACCAAGGCGGTGCACGCCTTCCTGACCGCCCGGCCCGACCGGATCGCAGCCCGGTCCGTGCGGGTGGCTCGGTGGGCCGACGCCCCGGGGCTCTGGTCGCGCCGAGGTGCGGTCGTGGCGTTCGTGGGGTCGGCCGGCGCACCACCCTTCGACGGGTTCGTCCCCCTCGTCCTCGGAGTGTGCGCCCGGAGCCTGGAGCTCGACGACCGCTTCGCCCACACCGGTCCGGGCTGGTTGCTCCGGGAGCTCTCGACCGCGGCGCCGGCCGAGGTGCGTGCGTTCCTCGCAGCGCACCCGGAGCTGAGCGCGGAGGGGCGCCGCATGGCGTCGGCCCGGCTCCGCCGTGGGCCCTACCGGCGCCGCTGATCCGGGCCCGGGAGACCGTCACACCCCTCCGTCATGATCGGACCATGTTCGACTGGTCCGCCGAGCTGCACGAGCTGCGCCACCACTCCCTCGAGTGGCTGCAGGACGCGCGGGCCGAGGCGGTCCGGGAGGAGCGCCGGTGGCACCTCCGGCGCCTCGCCATCACCCGGGTCCTCGACGAGCGCCATGCCATCGACGACGCCACCGCCACCGCCGACGGCGTGAGCGTCCGCGAGGTGCGCGAGAGCGTCGAGACCGCCCGCATGCTCGACGCGCTGCCCCGGGTCGCCGCGGCCGCCGCCGAGGGGCACCTGAGCGCCACCCAGCTCGCCTCGGTGGTGCACCTCGCCGACGCCGCGACCGACGCCGAGTGGGCGGCCCGGGCCCCGCAGTGCGCGCCGGCCGATCTCGCCCGGCTGGTCCGGGCCCGTCGCACCCCCACGGTCGAGGAGTCGCGCCGACGGTGGGAGTCGCGGGAGCTGCGCTTCTGGTGGGACGCGCGCACGGGCATGTGCACCGGGCGCTTCGCCCTGCCCGACCTCGCCGGGGCCGCGTTCGAGAGTGCCATCGACCAGATCTGCGAGCGGCTCCGGCCCGAGCCGGGCCGACCGTGGACGCCCCGGCCCCAACGGGCCGCCGACGCGCTCGTCGCCCTGGTCGAGCGGGCCCAGGGTCGCACCGACGGGCCCGCCGCCGGGATCGTCCCGAAGGTGGTCGTGCAAGTGCCGCCCGCGGGGCCGGCCGAGGTCGTCGGCCCCGGGGTCCTGCTCGCCGACGAGACGGTCGAGCAGCTCCGGGCCAACGCCAGCATCGAGGCCGTCCTGTGCGACGAGCACGGGGCCGTGGTCACGGTGGGTCGGGCCCACCGCGCGCTCCCGGCCAAGACCACCCGAGTCGTTCGAGCCCGCGACGGGCACTGCCGGTGGCCGGGCTGCGTTGAGGGTCACGGCCTGCAGATCCACCACATGGTCCCCCGGTCCTGGGGCGGCAGCGACGCCTTCGACAACCTCGTCAGCGTGTGCGCCCGACACCACCGGCTGCTCGTCCCCCACGGGGAGCTGGTGCTCACCGGCAATCCCAACCGCCCCGACGGGCTGTCGCTCGAGCGTCCCGCCCGCCGGCCGGACCACCGCCCGTCGGCCGCTCGGGCGCCCTGACGGGCCGCGGTCGGGAGGAGCGCGATCGCGCAGTGGGTACCATCGGGGCATGGCCGTCACCGTGCTCCTGCCCACCCTCCTGCGTGCGCACGCCGACGGGGCGTCGTCGGTCGAGGCCGAGGGGGCCACGGTCGGTGAGGTGTTCCAGGGCCTCATCGCCCGCTACCCGGGGATGGCCGCGAACCTGATCGGCGAGGACGGCGAGCTGCACCGGTTCGTCAACGTCTACCGCAACGACGACGACATCCGGTACCTCGAGCGGCTGGGCACCCCGGTGTCCGACGGCGACGAGATCGCCATCCTCCCGGCGGTGGCCGGCGGGGCCGGGTGAGGCACGAGTCGGTCCTCGGGCTGATCGGCGACACGCCGCTCGTCGGGATCCACGCGCTCTCGCCGAATCCCGACGTCCGGATCTACGCCAAGCTCGAGGGCCAGAACCCCGGGGGCTCGGCCAAGGACCGCATCGCCCTGAAGATGGTCGAGATGGCCGAGCGCGACGGCCTGCTCGCCCCGGGCGACACCATCATCGAGCCGTCGTCGGGCAACACCGGGATCGGCCTGGCCCTGGTGGCGAAGCTCCGGGGCTACCGCCTGCGGGTGGTCATGCCCGACAACGTCTCGGTCGAGCGCCGCCAGCTGCTCGAGATCTTCGGCGCCGAGATCGTGCTGTCGCCCGGCGAGGAGGGCTCGAACGGCGGGATCCGGTTGGCCGAGAAGCTCGCCGCCGAGGACCCGTCGCTCAAGATGCTGTTCCAGTACGGCAACCCGGCCAACCCCCTCGCGCACTACGAGGGCACCGGGCCCGAGATCTGGCGGGACTGTCCCGAGATCGACGTGTTCGTCGCCGGCCTCGGCACCAGCGGCACCCTCATGGGGGTCGGCCGCTACCTCAAGGAGCAGAACCCGGCGGTCAAGGTGATCGCGGTGGAGCCGCCCTCGGGTGAGCTGGTCCAGGGGCTGCGGTCGCTCGACGACGGGTTCGTGCCGCCGATCTTCGAGGCCGGGATCCTCGACCGCAAGCTGATCGTGCGCCCCCGGGAGTCGATCCAGTGGGTCCGCCGTCTCACCGAGGAGTGTGGCGTCTTCGCCGGCATCTCGGCCGGCGCCGCGGTGGCCGGCGCGGTGAAGGCGGCCGCGGAGCTGGAGCGGGGCACGATCGTGACCCTGCTGCCCGACGGCGGCTGGAAGTACCTCTCGTCGGGGGCCTGGACCGACGACCTCGAGGTCGTCACCGAGCGGGCCACCCGGATCAACTACTGGTGATCTCCTGGCTCCCGGGGACCTCCGCGCGGTGAGTCCCGGGCCCGACGAGATCGCGGCGGCGGTCGCGGTGCTGCGGCGGGGCGGCCTCGTCGCCTTCCCGACCGAGACCGTCTACGGACTCGGCGCCGACGCGACCGACGTCGACGCGCTGGCGCGGCTCTACGCGGTCAAGGGCCGTCCGACCGACCACCCGGTGATCGTGCACCTCGCCGACGCGGCCGCGCTCGCCGACTGGGCCGCCGAGGTGCCCGAGGCCGCGCGGGCGCTCGCCGATGCGTGCTGGCCCGGGCCGCTCACGCTGGTGCTGCGCCGACGCGACCGGGTGCCCGACGCGGTGACCGGGGGGCGGGCCACCGTGGGGCTGCGGGTCCCCGACCAGCCGGTCGCGCTCGAACTGCTGCGCGCCTTCGGCGGTGGGATCGCGGCGCCGTCGGCCAACCGGTTCGGGCGGGTGAGCCCGACCACTGCGGCCGACGTGCGGGCCGACCTGGGCGCCGACGTCGACTGCGTGCTCGACGGCGGGCCGTGCCGGGTGGGGGTGGAGTCGACCATCGTCGACTGCACCGGCCCCGAGCCGGTGATCGCCCGGGTCGGGGGGGTCCCCCGGGAGCGGATCGAGGCGGTGCTCGGCCACCCGGTCGTGGTGCAGGACCGGGGGACCATCGCCGCCCCGGGCACCCTCCCGGCCCACTACGCCCCCCGGGCCCGGGTCCACCTCGTGGCCGCGGCCCCCGGGGCGCCGACCCCCGGCGGCGGATCGGGGCTCGCGCCGGGTGCCGAACCGGTCGGGCTCGCGCACCGGCTGCTCGGGGCGGGGCGCCGGGTGGGGGTGCTCGCGCTGGTGGTGCCGGCCGGGCTGCCCGACGCGGTGGAGATCCTCGCTCCGCCGGCCGATCCCGACGAATATGCGCGGGTGGTCTACGCCCGCCTCCGGGAGGCCGACGCCCGCGGCCTCGATGATCTCCTCGTGGTCGCCCCGCCCGCGGTCGGCCTCGGCGCCGCCGTCGCCGACCGGCTCGCCCGCGCCGCGGCGGCGGGGGCCGCCGACCCCACGTGAGTCCCGGGGCCACCCGATCCGGGCCCGGTGGCCCGGGCCCGACCCCACCGATCGGCGTCTTCGACTCGGGGCTCGGCGGCCTCACCGTGCTGCGGTCGATCATCGACCTGCTGCCCGACGAGCCGCTGCTGTACTTCGGTGACACCGGACGCTTCCCCTACGGACCCAAGCCTCACGACGAGGTCCGTCGGTACGCGCTCGAGATCGCCGACCTCCTCGTGGCCCGCGACGCCAAGCTCCTCGTGGTCGCGTGCAACAGCGCGACCGCGGTCGCGCTCGACGTGCTGCGGGACCGGCTCGAGATCCCGGTCCTCGGGGTCATCGAGCCGGGGCTGGCCGCCGCGGCCCGGGCCACTCGCACCGGCCGGGTCGGGGTGATCGGCACCGTCGGCACCATCGCGTCGGGGGCCTACCAACGGGCGGCCGACGCGCTCGCCGACCCGATCGACCTCACCTGCGCGGCCTGCCCCGGCTTCGTGGAGTTCGTCGAGTCCGGCGACGTGCACAGCGACCAGGTCCACGTGCTCGCCGAGCGGCTGCTCGCCCCCGTGCGCGCGGCCGAGGTCGACACGCTGGTGCTCGGCTGCACGCACTACCCGTTGCTCGCCCGCACCATCGGCGACGTCATGGGCCCTGACGTCGTGCTGATCTCCAGCGCCGACGAGACCGCGTTCAGCGTCCGGGCGCTGGTCGACGCGCACGGGCTCGCCGCGCCCCCCGCTCCGCCGGACGCCCCGGCCCGGCACGGGTTCGTCACCAGCGGCGACACCGCCACCTTCCGGGCGCTCGGCACCCGGTTCCTCGGACCCGAGGTCGATGCCGTGGAGGCGTGGTCGTGGACCTGACCGTGCTCGGGTGCTCGGGCTCCTACGGCGCGCCCCCAGACCACGCGTGCAGCGGCTACCTGGTCCGTCACGGCGACACTGCGATCTGG